>CAZQBV010000055.1:3995-19385 GCA_964592125.1 uncultured Christensenella sp. | reverse complement strand
CGAGATTATTTACCCCATTACCAAAAAGCGCAGCAGTGCAATACAGGGGCTAACCCCACGGGAACTGCAGGTGGCTGCGCTGATTAAGGAAGGAGATAGCTCCAAAGAAATAGCGGGTAAACTGTGCGTAACGCAAAAGGCGGTGGACTACCACCGCCTGAATATACGTAAAAAACTGAAACTAACACGCGATATCAATCTGCGTACCTATTTGGAAATACACCTGTAGCAGCCACTACAGTTCTGCAATGGCTGCTGCAAAGGCGTGCATTAGTCTACCAGTATTACGCCCTTCACTTTGTTTTCCTTGGATTCATGCATAAATTTTATGCCTTTTTCTGCATCGGCAAGGCTGAATGTATGCGTGATAATGGGCTTCAGGTTTACTTGCCCAGAGGCAATTACCGCAAACACATTGTCCCATACCAGTGGCGCCAACCAAGAGAACTTTAATGTGCGTTCGGACTGTATGGCCTCCAGTACGGGAACCTTCAGCTCGTCTGTTGGGCTGGGCAAGCCAAAATATACAATGGTAGAGCAAGGGCCGGTGGAAGTGAGCGCATCCTGCAGGGCGGGCATGGCGCTGGTTGCCACAATGGCACGGGGCGCAGGTACGCCGTTGTTTATTTCCGCTACCTTTGCGGCAACATCTGCAGCGTAGTATTTGGAAGCCTTGTCCATGTTGTTTATCACATGTGTTGCGCCGCATTCCAGTGCTTTTTCCAGGCCGTAATCGTCTATATTCACCACAATCACTTTGCCTGCACCGGCTGCCTTGGCAAGCTGTGCCTGCATCAGGCCAATGCCGCCTGTACCATACACCACAACGGTTTGCCCCAACTTAATATCCAGCAGGGTAACGCCGTGCGTTGCGCAGGCAAGTGGCTCTGCCAGTGCTGCGTCTTTAAACGATACTTCATCCGGAATTTTGTACACATGAGTGTATTTTACTTTTACATATTCGGCAAAGCAACCGTTTACGCCCACGCCAATGGTTTCCACATGGCTGCATGTGTTAAACTCGCCACGCATACATGCGGGGCAGGCGTTGCACTGCTGCACGGGGTTTATGGCTACGCGGTCGCCCACCTGAAACAAGCCCATGCCAGCGGCTATGCTGCCTACCTCGGCAACCACGCCAGCGGCTTCGTGCCCAAGGTATAGCGGGCCTTTGCCGCCGGGGGTATCCAAAGGGCTGTGCCCATAGTAGTAAGAGATGTCCGAACCGCAGATGCCTGCGGCCTTCACTCTTATCAATACTTCATTGTCCGCAATTTTGGGTATATCGTGTTCTTCAAATTTCATCACATAGGGCTCGATGAAGTTTTGCACTTTCATTTTTCCAGTCATGAGATAATTCCTTTCTATTTCTATGAATAGGCTATAAATAGGCTATTTTTTACTGGGGATACCACAATCCGGCCCAAAGTGTTTCAGAATGACCAATGGCTCTACGGGGGAGGTATTGGTGATGGTAACGCCTTCTTTGGCACGGCTGTTGGAAACATAGAATTCATCTGCGGTAAGCTGCCCATAGCGTATTAGCGTGGGAGATTCGCAAATGAAATTTCCAAACTGGCCACGCCCCTGCACAGCAACACAGCCATAGGCGGCGCTGTCCTTTATGGTGACGGTGGCGCCGGGCTCTACTGTTAGCTCTTTGGCGGCAACATACTCGTTGCCATAGGCAATCCAGTCCTGCTTGTAGCCTTCGCCTGCGCTTTCCGCCATGGGGGGGCGGAAGAATTCTTCTCTATAATTGGGCAAGGTGTTCAGCTCCCAATCCGCAACGTCCATAATGGCATCCAAATCGCGCTCGCTACCCGCGGGAAGGTAACCGGAAAGGCTGGCGTAATCAAACACTTCGCCCTCTACCACGTTTTCCCACATGGCCATTACATCACTGTTCCACTGCGGCTCGTATGTGCATAGCGAACCGGGGGCGTGCACCACGCCCGCGGGGGTGTACCAGCCTGTGCCCAGCTCCACACGGAAGCCGCGAGACAATTCCAATATTCTGCCATCCGCTGTTTCGAATTTTTCCAGACGCGCACGCACTTCTTCCTTGCTTACAGAAGGGTCGAACCCGAAGTACGTAACGGGGCGAATGCCCAAGTGGTTGTTGTACTGTTTGGGGAAAAAGTAATGCTCGTGCTTGGGCAGTACGCCCACTTTTTTGCAAGCTTCCTCCTTATGGTGAATGTGGTGGAACAATGGTTCGTTGTAGTCGTAAAATTTGGAATACATTGGCCAAGTGCCGTATTTTTCCATCAGTGCACTGCCAATTAGCTCTGCGCCCAGCGCATCTATAAACTCTTTAAACAGAACTGTATGGTCGGCATTGCCATCCACATTCACGCGGCTCATGCCCTCGTGCTCGTCCGCACCTTCGGTTTCCACCTTAGTTACCGAGGAAAACCAGCGTTCTACAATGGCACCGCGCTTCATGCCCATTGCGTAGTAGTCGTCTGGATGCAGGCGCAAACGCTTGCCGGGGCGGTTGAAAGGGCGCGGTACCCATGTGGGCGCAAGGGAAAGTATTCCCTCGCCTTTTTCTAAAATTGACTTCATTTCAGAGGTCTTATTTGTCATTTTCTATAGCCTCACTTACAATATTTTTCGTTTATCTTATCTACAAATGCCTTGCATTCGGCAGTTACGCGCCATGCATCCGGCCATTCGCACAGGTCAATTGCCCACCAATCGGCAGTGTAACCTGCCTCCAGCAATGCGGGCACGGCCTCGTCAAAGTTTATTACGCCATCGCCAAAGGGGGCGTGTGTGCTGGTGGCAGCTTCGTTCAAGGTTCCGTCTGAATCTATTAAGTGCACAAGGCCAATGTGTCCCTTTAGCATATCAATAAATTCTACCAACCCGCCCTGCAATGTGCAGCCAGGCTCGTTGTGGCGTGAGCCTTCCACAGCAGCCATATGGCCATGGCAGGTATCAAACAATATGCTGAAATTGGGCTCATTTACCGCTTTTACGGTTTCCAGTATGTTTTTGGGCTCGTTAATCATAAAGCCGGGCTCGAATTCCCAAACTACTTCTAGGCCATAGTTTTGTGCAATTTTTGCAATGCGCTTGAAAATGGCGGTTATTTTTTCCTTTGCTTCACTGTAGCTCATGCCATCGGGCAGCACTGGTGGTGTGCCGCTGTCTACACGAATGATTTTCCAGCCCATTTGCTGGGCAAATTTGGCGCTTTTTTCAAACAGGGCAATCCATTCCTCCGTTTGTTTCAGGGAATCCACGCTCCACAGGTCGCAGGCAAAATCCGCAACCTCCAGATTATATTTTTCTAGCAGTTGCTTCAACTCCTCGCGCTTTTCCGGCGTATCGTACAAATCGGGATTGGCGTGTGGCTTGAACCCGCCCATGCTAATGCCCTCAAAATGCAATTCATTTAGTTTTTCGCATAGCTGTGGAAGCAATATAGGATCTTTTTCAAAGGCACCGAACACATAGGCCCAGCTTCCAATGGAAATTTTTTTCATTTTACTTTACCTCGCAAAATAGTCAGTCGATTTTTGTTTTTTCTACAATTTCTACAATCAAAGTTTTACAATCAGTATCTGTTTTATATGCAATTTTTATTCCTATAAAATACCTCCTCAATGCTTGTCCATATTCTCGTTTATTTTTATCACTGCTTTTGTGATATAATGATCCATTTTACCCTTGCCGCCATCCAGAAAATAGTTGAATAGCTTTATAACGGACTGGTAGCCCTGCAATATAGGTTCTTGACATACCATAAAATCCAGAATGCCTTTTTTCAGATATTTGCGAACGGGCACAATGTCATCGAAGCAAATAACGCGTATTGATTTTTTGCGTTTGCTGGGAAGGTTGTCCACAGCTTGACACACGCCGGGCACACCCGCTGCAGTAATATAAATACAGTTCACATCCGGATGCTTTTGCAGCATCTCGCAAGTTTTTTGGTAGGCAATGTCGTCATCATCCTGTGTTTCATAAAGCTCCAGTAGCTCGTACTCTATTTTTTTTTGGTCAAAAATTTGTTGAAAGCCATAGATACGGTCGTTATGGCCTTTTACTTCCAATGAACCGGTGGCCACCAATAGCTTAATTTTATCCGGAATTCTGTATAGTGTTAGCAATCCTGCGGCCGTGCGCCCTGCCATTACAAAATCTGTACCCACAAAGCACATGCGCTCTGTTCCGCTTAAATCTGTATTCACTGTTACCACGGGAATGCCGGATTGTATCACGCTGTTGATGCAGGCGCGTACCTCGGGCGTATCTGCAGAGCTAACACACAGCACGTTTATGCCTTGCTTTGCCATGTTGTGTATGGCTTCTATGTGAATATCTGGGTAAAAACCACGAACCTCTGCAATCTTCAACTGCATACCAAAATCTTTCATTTCGGCAGCACCAGACTGTATTCCTTTTTTTACATCTTCAAAGAACAAATTCCCTATGCTGGGCAATACATAGCCAATGGTAATGGGCTGCTTTCGAGCAGCCAGCATTTTGCCGGCACGGTTGGGCAAGTAACCCATGCGCGCGGCAATCTCTCTTATGTGATCTTCCACTTCCTGCCGCACGCCGCCACGGTTGTGCAGCACGCGGTCTACCGTGCCGCGTGAAACACCTGCAGCAGCGGCAATTTGTTTGATTGTAATTGCCATAAATTACCTTTAAATTGGTTTGGAGCTGTGCAGTGCCAGCCCCAAACCAAACATACTTCCAATCTTTTCTTTGTTTGTTTTTTGGTTGTCTATCAACCAAAAGGATTTTCTGTTTTGTACAACATCCCTGCAGGTTGGTTGAAGGCTATATCTGGTACACCTAGGTAATCAAATACGGTGTATAGCACCTTGCCTACAGAGCCAAATGCCACTGCGCCGTGGTGGGGGTAGCGCTTTGCAACCAGTACGTGACGGTAGAAACGACCCATTTCTGCAATGGCAAATATGCCTATGCCACCGAAGGAACGTGTGGCCACGGGCAATACTTCGCCTTGTGCAATGTATGCTTGCAGGGAAGTATCCGCATTGCTGTGCAGGCGGAAGAAGGTGATTTTGCCCGGAGCAATGTCGCCTTCCAGTGTGCCGCGGGTTACATCCGGAGTGCCGCCGTTTTCAATCAGGCGGTTTTGTATCAGTTGATAATTTACTTTGCCTTTGGATAGCTTGCAGAATGGGGTATTGCCACAATGAAAGCCCATGAAGGTATCTTTCAATGTATAGTTGTATTTGCCTTGAATGTCTTCCTCGTACATGTCGCGCGGTACAGAGTTGTTGATATCCAGAAGGGTAACGGCATCCTGCGTGATGCATGCGCCAATGAATTCGCTGAGCGCACCGTAGATATCCACTTCGCAAGCCACAGGTATGCCGCGCGAAGCAAGGCGGCTGTTTACATAGCAGGGCTCAAAACCAAACTCTGTGGGGAAGGCAGGCCAGCATTTGTTTGCCAGCGCCACATATTCGCTGGCACCCTTGTGTTGCTCTATCCAGTCTAGCAGCGTAAGCTCGAACTGTGCCATGCGAGGTAGTAGGTCGGGGTATTGGTTTCCATCTGCACCCAGTTCTTCTGCCATATCTTTTACAATGGCATCTATTCGTTTGTCGCCAGCGTGGGCTTTGTAGGCCACCAGCATATCCAGCTCAGAATTCTCCTGAATCTCTATACCCATGTCGTAAAGTGCTTTTATGGGTGCATTGCAGGCAAAGAAATCCTGTGGGCGGGGGCCAAATGTAATGATTTTCAGGCTGCTTAGGCCAATCAATGCACGTGCCACAGGCAAAAATTCTGCTATCATATCGGCCACTTCTTCCGCTGTGCCCACCGGATATTCGGGAATCACTGCCTTTAGCTTGCGCAGGCCAAGGTTGTAAGAACAGTTCAGCATACCGCAATAGGCATCGCCACGCCCATTTAACAGGTCTTTGCCTGTTTCTTCTGCAGCGGCTGCGTACATCACAGGCCCGGAGAATCTTTGCGCAATTAAAGTTTCGGGCGTTTCTGGGCCAAAGTTGCCCAAGAAAACTATCAATGCGTTGCAGCCTGCGGCTTTCACCTCGTCCACGGCCTTCAGCATATCTTTTTCGTTTTCAACGGTTGTTTTGGCTTCATAAATGTCTATCTTTTTTTCTCCGCAGGCTGCGGCAACGGCAGCGCGCCGTTTTTCCGAAAGTGAAATGACAAAGCAGTCACGTGAAACTGCAATGATGCCAAGTTTTACATTGGGTATATTGTTTAGCATAGTAGTTACCTTTCTTTTATTGGTTATTTTATTTGCTTATATCTAAGTTTTTGCCTTGCAGCCCCACAAACGCTCCGCTTTTTGCTTCATTTGTATCGGCGTGGGCAATCAGCCATTTGTTGCATGCCCACAGCAATGTATCCTCCTGATTTGCGGGAGTGATGTCAGGCTTTTCGGTATTTGTGCCACGCGGCAGTACCACAGCCACTCTAAAGCTGTTTTCCGCATGGGCAGGTGCATAGTGCAGTGTGGTTTCGTACAGTTGCACAGCGCAACCTGCAGGTACGGTGAATGCCTCTACCAGTGCAGTATCCAGCATACCATCATTTACATCCTGCAATTTTGCCAACAACAGCACGATATCATTGGCAGCAATATTCACTTCGCTATCCCGGTGATACTCCAGGCAGTTTAGTTTGGTATTAAAACCGTTGCAGTAGCCAATTTGTATGGGCATTCCCCCATACATCCTATCCCTTAGCTCGCTAAAAACGGGAAGCTGTTCCAGTGATGGCTCGCTGGGGATATAAATAACATGATCCGATGGGCAATCGGTACTGTCCTGCAAAGTATCCAGCAGGTCGGAAAAATCGTATCCTTCTACCACTTTTCCATAGGGATCAAATGCTTTATCAAAAATTGAGTTCATTCGCTTCTTTCTCCTTTTGCCTTGTGCACGGGCACAGTGTAAGCGACCCCAAATACTTGCGTCAGGTCGTTTTTGCTATAGGTGCAACTCAGCCGTTAAATACCTTCTTTAGGAAGGGGATGCCATTCTCTGCAATTGCCTCGGGTGATTTGGCAAAGGGACGCCAAACAGAGGCGGCCTTGGCAATCTCTACACAATCGGGAGTAAAAGACTCTATTAGGCAATAATCGTTATAGCCACTGTCTTTCAGTGCAGCCACAATGGATGGCCAGTTGAAGTTGTCCGCACCGGGTGTGCCACGGTCGTTGGCACAGCAGTGCAAATCCATTATTTTACCCTTTGCCGATCGTATTGCCGCGGGAATGTTGGATTCCTCTATGTTCATGTGGAAGGTATCCAGCAGGAAGCCAACGTTGGATTTGTCTATACGCGCCAGCAGATCCAGCCCCTGTTCCACGGTGTTTATAAAGTCGGTTTCGAAACGATTGAGTGGCTCTACAGCAAGCAGGATTCCCTTTTCGCCGGCATAGTCTGCAGCAATTTTCAGGTTTTCCACTGCCCAATCCCACTGTTGTTTCTTCTCATCTTCGGTAATTTGGCGTGCCTTGCCCACTGCGGAATACAGTGGTCCTGCAATCACTTTTGCATCTATTTTGGTGCAAAGATCCACCATGTCTTTCAAATATTGCAGCCCTATTTTGCGGTATTCGGGATTGTCGGAAGAGACATCGCGCGTATCGCCAAATGCACCCACAATGGTGGGGGTGCCAATGCCTGTTTTTTGCTTGGCATCGTTTACCGCATCTGCACTAAAGGAAGAAAAATCTTCCACAGCAATTTCGAAAATATCACAACCATATTTTTTTGCCTTTTCAAACATGGCCAGAGGATCGGTAAAAGGTGACTGCCATGCCAAAGAATTCATTCCAAATTTCATAGTATTACTCCTTTTTTTCAGTGCGCTACTTGTTTACTTTTACCCAAGTGCTGCCAGCCTCGCTGCTGTCCACACACTTGTTGAAGAATTCCACACCGGCAATGCCCATATCCAGCGTGGGGTAGCCATAGTCATCTTCATTCACGGTTTTGCCGTCTAGCTTGTCCTGCAGCGCAGCGCAGAAATCTTTGTAAATATTGGCAAAAGCTTCGGTTAGCCCTTCGGGATGCCCGCAGGGTACGCGGTTGTACTTCAGCGCCTCTTTGGTCATATAGCCAGAGCCGCGGCTGTACATCATGGGTGGCTGCCCACGCAGGGAAACCTTCAGGTAGTTGTTGTCCTCTTGCACAAACTCCAGGGTGCCTTTATCGCCAAAAATGCGAATTTTCAACGCATTGTCGAACCCAATGGCCACTTGGGAAGTCCAGTAGATGCCAGTGGCGCCATTTTCAAACTTCACTAGGCATTCCACGTTGTTATCCAGTGTGCCGCCCTCGCCAAATACATCCAAATTGCAGCACAGGGAATCTATTTTGATTCCGGTCACATAGTTTACCCAGTTTTCTATATGCGTGCCAAGGTCTGCAACGGCAGCGCCTCTGCCCGAAAGCGCAGGGTCTGCACGCCAGGGCTTGCTGTCCTCTGTAATTGTTTCCAGCGAATCCAGCAGCCAATCCTGCGGGTATTCGCCCATTACCATACGCACATTGCCAATGAGTCCATCGCGGAACAACTGGCGTGCTTCCCTTGCCATTACGTGGCCGGTGTAGGTATAGGTAACGCAGAACAGGCAATCATTTTCCTTGGCAATGCGCTTTAAATCCTCGCCTTCCTCTACAGTAAAGCAAAGTGGCTTTTCGCAAACCACGTTGATGCCCTGCTCCAGAAACATTTTTGCCGCGGGGTAATGGAAACGGTTGGGGGTTACAATATCCACCCAGTCTATCTTATCCTCTCGCTTGCCTTCGGCGGCTGCCATTTCTTCGTAGGTGTCGTAGTTGCGGTCGCTGGAAATTTGCAGTTCCTCACCCGCTTGCACACGTTCTTCCGGAATATAGGAAAAACAGCCGGCCACCAGCTGTGCCTCATCATTCAGCCGCACAGCCGCACGATGCACCGCACCAATAAAAGCGCCGGGGCCACCACCTATCATGCCATATCTCAATTTTCTTTTTGCCATGTTATTATCCTCCTCAGTCTACTTTCAGTGCTTTGTCAAAAGCCACGTTGGATGGGGCGAAATCGATATCCCGCACAAACTGGCAGGCTTCGGTACCGCCATAAACGCGCTCCATGCCACTGTCTTCCCATTCTACAGAAAGCGGGCCCGTGTAGCCGCCTGCATTTAGTTCGCGAATGATTTCTTCAAAATTCACATCGCCATGCCCCAGCGAACGGAAATTCCAGCCACGACGGGTGTTGCCAAATGTAAGAAAAGAGCCCAATATACCAGCCTTGCCATCCAACGTTACAGCGGCATCCTTCATGTGCACATGGTACACGCGCTCTATAAAGTCACGCAGGAAAATGGTGGGATCTACACCCTGCCACAGCAGGTGGCTGGGGTCGAAATTCAAGCCCAGTGTTTTCCTGTTGTTAAATTCTTTGAACAGGCGTTCCGTGGTGTAGTAATCAAAGGCAATTTCAGTGGGATGCACTTCCAGTGCAAACAAAACACCGCACTTGTCAAACTCGTCAAATATAGGAGTCCACAGATCTACAATTTCTTTGAAGCCATTGTCTATCATTTCGTCTGTAGTTTGCGGAAAGGAGTACCAGTATGCCCAAATGGGGGAACCCATAAAGCCCGTTACCACTTTTATGCCCATATTTTTTGCTGCTTGTGCAGTGTATTTCATGGCTTGCACAGCCCATGCGCGAATCTCATCCGGCTTGCCTGCGAATTGGGAAGGCGCAAAGCCATCCAGCCGTGGATCCCACTTGTCGCCCACGCACTGGCCAAGCAAATGTGCGGAAAGCGCCCAGCTTTTCAGGCCATGTTTTGCCATGGTGGCTTTCAGTTCTTCGCAGTAGGACATATCTTTTGCGGCCTTTTCAGGATCCATATGCGAGCCTAAAGTAATCTCCAACCCATCGTAACCCATTTCTTCTGCGGTTTTACATAAGGTTTCAAAATCCAAATCACCCCATTGGGCGGTCATAAGTGTTACAGGTCTGCTCATATCAATTCTCCTTTTTATGTTCGTTATGTTCGTTTTGCATGAAGCATAAAAGCCTCACACAGCAATACTAAACAAGCTAAGTATAAAGGTATGGTACCAACGCCAAAAAACAGCAACCATTATTCTGCAAAACACAAATTTGTGATTTAATACCGGGTACATACTTGACAACCCGCAAACTGACAATTAATATAAAGGGCAAGTATTTGACACTTGCAGCGTGCTCGGGCACGCCATATGCACAGTGTAATATAGAATGAAAGGCTTGTCAATGATTTTGTTCCAGTTTCATACAGTATAGTGCATCAGTGTTTTCTCTCTATTTTGTTTTTGGAAACAACCCCTTAAGGAGGTATTAAATGAAAAAAATCAATGTTGCTGTAATAGGCATGAATTTCGGTAAGGAATTTGTAAAGCTGTATCAAAAACACCCAAATGTGGGGAAGGTGGCCATATGCCAACGTAACCCCGAAACCTTGAAAAAGACGGGTGCTGAGCTGGGGATAGAGCCGGACATGCAATTTACCGAGTTTGATGCATTGTGTGAGTCGGATGCTATAGATGCCATTCACGTAATTACACCCATAGGTGACCACTATGCGCAAAGCCTAAAAGCGCTGCAGGCAGGAAAGCACACCGCATGCACCGTGCCTATGGCCACCAGTGTGGAGGAGCTAAAAAACCTTTGCGCGGCGCAAGAGCAAAGCGGCAAGGTGTATATGATGATGGAGACTGCCGTATACACAAGGGAGTATCTTTATGTAAAACAATTGGTAGACAGTGGAAAGATGGGGCGCATTCAATTTGTGCGTGGCAGCCACATGCAGGACATGGGGCTGGAAGGCTGGCCGGAATACTGGCTGGGGTTCCCGCCGTTCTGGTATGGCACACATGCCATTTCTCCGTTGCTACTTATCAATCAAACGCAGGCTGAATATGTGGTGGGGCATGGCTCTGGGCATATTTCGGATGACCTTGCTAAGCGCTATGGATCGCCCTTTGCCGTGGAAACCGTTACGATAAAACTGAAAGACAGCGATGTGATGGCGGAGGCGACACGCGCACTATACGAAACAGTACGTCAATATCGCGAAAGCTTTGATATATATGGCACAAAAATGGCTTTTGAGTGGGAGCAGATTGCGGATGAAGACCCAGCTTTGTTTGATGGTGGGGAGAATGCGCATAGGGTTACAGTGCCGGATGCGGATGATTTGCTGATAGAGGAACTGAAAGAATTTACACGCCGTGAGGTTATTTTGAATAAAGACAATGTTTCTTTTATTCAGGGCGCCGGGCACGGCGGTTCGCACCCGCACCTAGTACAGGAGTTTATTGGCGCTATTGTGGAGGGCAGGCAGCCATTGCTGGATGCAAAAACTTCTGCCAATATTACCGCTGCAGGTATTTTGGGTCACGAATCCTGCATGAAAGGTGGCGAAAAGATTTACCTGCCTAAATTCTAATGTAATGGCAATGGCATGGGAACAAACAATGGTAGGTAAACAGAACAATCTACCGCGTACCTTGCATAAAATAGAAGGTGACGCAGTGAGTGACTGGTGTGCATCGGACAAATGAAAAACAAGTTTTGTTTTTCATGGAAATGGGTATAAAACGAGGGCAGAGGTTTCTAAACCTGTAATACGGTATGGTATAGTGCTGTTGGGCATAAGATACCGTAACTAGAAACAGAAATTTATTGACAAGGTTTTGAATCTATATTACACTGTAGCTGTAATGTGCACGAGCACGATATGTGCATTTGTTCATTCGGCAAGTAGATATGGTATTGATTGTCAGTAGAGAAAATGCCCATTCGGGGCATAGAAAATTCATTAGATTACAGGTGAATACTAAAATAAAAAGCAGGCTGCCCTGTTGTAGCTGTGCAAAGGCTTGGTTCTGTTAGATTGGGGAGAGTATGAGGTTACAGTTGTTTTACAGGCACTGTAATGTATTCTGTTATGCATAGAAGCAGAAAGTGCGGCTCTTAGGTTTGATGTGATAGAAAAATTTATGTGGAGGTGTGTTTTATGGCAGAGGAAATATTGAAGTTGAGTAATATTTCCAAAACATTTCCCGGTGTGAAGGCGCTGGACGGGATTCAGTTTTCCTTGAAACCGGGTCAGGTGCATTGTATTTGCGGTGAAAACGGTGCAGGGAAATCAACATTGATAAAAATTATATCCGGTGCATATCAGCCGGATGAAGATGGGGAAATTTGTTACGAGGGCAAGCCGGTGAAGCTGGATCCATTTAGTGCGATGCAGCTGGGCATACAAACTATTTATCAGGAGCACACTATTTTTGGGCCACTTAGTATTGCGGAAAATATATTTGTGGGCATGGAAATCACCAAAAATGGAATTATGCAAACAGATGAAATGATAAAGAAAACCCGCGAGGTTTTGGAATATTTGCATGTGGATCTAGACCCAGAGCAACTGGTGGGAAATTTATCCTCGGGAGAGCAAAAAATTGTAGAGTTTGCCAAGGCGCTGGTATTTGAACGCAAGGTAATCATACTGGACGAACCCACAGCTTCTTTTTCAGCTGCGGAAATAGAAAATCTGTTGGAGATTGTTACTAAAATAAAAAAACGGGGTATAGGTATTATTTATATATCGCATCACTTGGATGAAGTGTTTCGAATTGCTGATAAAATAACGGTTTTGCGAGATGGGAAATATATTAAAACGGCGAATGTGGATGAACTGGATGAACCACAGCTGATACGCGATATGGTGGGTAGGGATGCTTCTGCATTTTACAATAGAGACTATTACCCCAAGGGCGAAACTGTTCTAAGCGTAAAGAATCTAACCGGAAATGGCGTATATGATATTTCTTTCGAACTAAGAAGGGGAGAAATACTGGGTTTTTCCGGCATGGTGGGCTCTGGCCGTAGCGAATTGATGACACTGTTGTTTGGCGGTGCTGAAAAACAAAGTGGCGAGGTGAGTGTGCTGGGGCAAAAAGTGGATTTCAAAAACCCAAGTGATGCCATAAAGCATAAAATGTGCTATATTACCGAAGATCGGCAGCATACGGGGTTGTTTTTAAAGCATACCATTGCCCGCAACACCATTATTGCCAATTTGGTAAACACAAAAAATACGATTGTGCAACCTGCTGCGGAGCGAGAAATAGGCGAAGAGTACATGAAAAAATTGCGTACAAAAGCGCCAAACTCGGATGTTCTGGTAATGAACCTCTCGGGGGGGAACCAGCAAAAGGTGGTGCTGGCCAAGTGGTTTAACACCAATGGTGAAATATTTATATTTGATGAGCCAACGCGTGGTATAGATGTGGGGGCGAAACAAGAAATATACCAGATAATGATGGAACTGTTGCAACAGGGCAAAGCCATTATTATGGTATCGTCGGATATGCCGGAAGTGGTTTCTATGAGCGACCGCATTGTGGTAATGAAGAATGGTAGAGTGGCAGGGGAACTGTCGCAGGATGAAATATCGGAAGAGAATGTATTGGAACTTTCTATAGGGGGTGCAAAAATATGAACCAACCATCCACAGACAAAGCGCAAAAAAAACAATCCGCATTTAAAAAGAGCGGTAACATGAACGTATTACTGATCCTGTTAGGATTTATAGCCATTATTGTACTGATTCAGGTAGTGAACGGTGCAGCAGCGGGGGATGTGAAATTCCCCACTATGATTAGTCCATCCAACCTTGTGAACATTTTTATTAATGTAGCAAGTGTGGGCATTATGGCAATGGGTATGACAATGGTAATGATAGCAGGGGGCATAGATCTTTCTGTGGGTATGCTTTCCTCATTTGTTATGTTGTTTATTGCCAAAAGCTTTATAGACTGGAGCTATCCGTTGGCGGTTTCCATTATATTGGCAATAGCGTTGGCAGTATTGTTTGGAACAAGCATGGGCTTTATTATCTCACGCCTAAATGTAGAGCCATTTATTATTACACTTGGTGGTATGATCTGCTTCAGAGGCATCGCGTTGTTGATTGTTAATTCGCAGGAAGTTAGCATGCAGGGCGCTTTGGATCCATTGAAAAACTCTGTTATTTCCGGGCTGAAGGATCCCACCGGATTGAATGTGAATATCCCTCCCTACATATTTATTTTTCTAGCAATCACCATTCTGGTATGGTGGGTATTGAAATATACGAAGTACGGGCGCAGAATATACGCTGTGGGAGCGAACCCGCAGGCAGCTTATTTGGCTGGTATCAATGTAAAAAATATCATTCTATCCACATATTCGTTAAATGGGCTTTTGGTAGGCATTGGCGCACTGTGTCTATTGGCACGTGTGAACACGGCTATTATTACCAATGGTCAAAACAAAGAAATAGATGTTATTGCTGCGGTAGTTGTGGGCGGCGTTGCGATGTCTGGTGGTAAGGGCAACGTGTGGGGCGTTTTCCTAGGTGTTATTTTAATGGGCGCCATAGAAAATGGCATGAACATACTGCGTTTGCAAGCAGAGTGGCAGTACGTGGCAAAGGGTATTATTATCATTGCGGCAGTTTCCGCAGGAGCCATCGCATCACTTTTACAGGCACGCAAGCAGTTGCAACAGCAAAATGCGGAGAAAGTGTCGAAGTCTATCGCATCAGAAGGACAAAAACAATAAAGTATATTGCAGCATAGAACAATAGATAGTATGCTGGAAATATAAATACCAAATTATCCCTGTAAGTTGGTAAACAAAAGAACATAAAGAACATTAGGAGGAAAAAAATGAAAAAACTTATTGCTATTATGGTCTGTGTAGTGATGGTGTCAGTGCTTTTTGTAGCCTGCGCTGCACCTGCACCGGCTGCAACAGAAGCACCTGCAGCGGATGCCGCTACAGAAGCACCAGCAGAAGAAACACCGGCTGCTGAAGAACCCGCTGCTACAGAAGCACCAGCTGCTGAAGAGCCCGCAGCTGCTGAAGAACCCGCTGCGGCAGGTGAAACACAGACACTGAACATAGGATTCTATGCAGATGCTGCAGATTCCTATTATCAGATTCTGTATGATACACTGGTTGCTTGCGCAAATGAAGACCCACAAACAGAGTGGACAGTGGATTTTAAAGCTGGCCAGAGCACGGCAGACGAACAACTTCGTGCAGTGGAAGATTTTATTACAGCTGGTTATGACGCTGTGGTAGTGGTACAGAACAACCCCAACACCACCAGCGAATGTATTGCTAAGTGTGTAGAAGCAGGTATTCCTTATTTTGGCGCAGTGCATGATTTCTCCAGCGTTGCAAATGCAAAGGATTCTGCAGGCTCCAGCGCTTACAACTTCGAGACAAGCGGTTTATACGCTGGTGAAGATGCTGCAGCACGTGGCGTGAAAAAGATAGTAAACATAGAGGGTGTTTTGGGTCAGGGCACAG
>CAZQBV010000055.1:0-3895 GCA_964592125.1 uncultured Christensenella sp. | reverse complement strand
TTCATCCGTACCTAACTCCTTACACAATGGATAACATTACAGAGCTGCTGCCTTCATTGGTACCGGCTACAGATGCGACTGCATACATGGAAGGCCGTGCTGCAGGTGCTTTTGTAACGGATATCAACGATCCTAAATTTATAGACATAGCAGGTTTCAACTGAGCGTGAAGCTAAGGCGATACCGCACAGAACACGTCTCATGCCATCCCAAACGCGCTTTGCGCTACTACGAAGTATCCCTTGCGGATAAAATGCAAGCATTTTTATATGGGATTGGTATCAATTGAAAGAGTAAAAGCTACTAACTGAACAGGATAAGGATAAGGGGCAATGCATGCCCTGATAAAAAGGGCTGTCTCGGCAAAAACTGAGTACAGCACCTTTTTTATTTGAGATTAGTATCATGCCAATTCCAGCTTTTTTTGCAGCACATCCTTGAAGTTGGGCGGTGCTTTGCGCTTGCGGGAAGGGTCGTGTTCGTAATAGTATACGTCCAGTTCGGTATTCAAAAATTCCAGCAACATGGATTGTTTTCTTATAAATGCGGGCGAGCTGTCCCACAAAAGATGCTCTACAGGATAAAAATAGACAACATGAAACATGCGTGGCTTTCGCAGCAGGCTTTCTTCTATTTTCTGCACTACAGTTTTCATTATTTTCTCTTTGAATGGATGAAACATGTAAATCACTTGGTAGGAATCGTAATCATCAAAATCGCGCGCGTCTATGTGGAATATGCGTACCTTGTTGTTTAGCTTTAGCTTGCGAAGGTTGGCCTGTGCAATTTCGGCAATGTCTTGGTTGTATTCTATGCCATCTGTTGTTGAAAAACCCATCTTTTGCAATTGGTACAGCAAATAGCCCTTGCCACAGCCCAGATCCAGTATGGGCAAGTTTTTGTTTTTAAAATAAGAAAAAATCATCTGTATGTGTTTTTTTGTGGTGCGCTCATACCAAACGTTGTCGGAATCCTCGCCATAGGGGTAACTGTTGCGTGAAAAATCCAGCCCCCTTGGCTGCTCCGAAAATTTAAAGATCAGGTTGTCCAGAAATGCTTTTATGGGTAACATTGCTTATTGCCTAACTCTCTTGAAGCATAAATTTGCATGACATGGCATTTATACTGCTATTCTTAGCGCTATTTCACGCTCCAGCATTTGCCTAATGATTGGGTTTGCCTCTTTGCTTAATAGCAGCATAAAACAATTGTAGCGGCACTTTTGTTGCATTTTATCCTCTAAAATAAAGGAATAGCCCATTGTACATTTGTCGTTGCAACTGCTTGGATTCAAAAGCCTTTTGCAGTCGGAGGATTTAGCTATGCTCTGCTTCATGTCTTTGGGTAAATTCTCCAAAAGATTCATATAGTTTTTTACATGATCTGCATACAGGCGTAAAATTAAGCCTTTTTTGCGGAATACAAAATTTGCAACTGTTTTTTTAGATGCTGTGTGTACATAGGATACCACATAACCATTTTTTGCCGGCTGTATTTTTAGCTTACAGCCACTGTTTAGTAAAAACTGATTGATGTCGGAAACGAAATCCGTATATTGGGAATCTACTATCGTTATAAAATTTTCAAAGGATAGTTCTGTTTTGGTCATAGATACCTCGCTCTTCTCTATTGGTGTTTAGTAGCATACTAATACTGATTCCGGATAAAAATAACGCAAAAGCGATATTTCTATCACTGCCATACGGCAGTTCCCAAATGCTCCGTATTTTGGGCGAAATCACTATTGAACGACATTCCCACTCAAAAAATGAAAAAACATTTTTCGAGTCGCGCATACTGCGTGCGATTTATTACGAAGTACATCGCCTCATTTATTTGTTTTGAGAGCGATGAAACAAAGGTTTTAAATCGGAATTGGTATAAGTATAGTAAATTTTGAAGCGCAAAGCAACGCAATAATAATAATGATAAAAGAAAAATTGCGTATTGTGAAATAAATATACACGTTGAAGAAAGTAATTTGAAACGAATGGTCTATTTTGAAAAACGAATGTCTATTTATTTAAATTGTGCTATAATAAATGCGTAGTCTTTGAACACAAATACAACATCTAGGGGTAGTTATGCAGATTGGGCGGGTGAAAGGCACAGTGGTTAGTACCAACAAGGCAGATAGATTGCAGGGAATGAAACTGATGCTGGTGAAGCCAATTGATATAGCAACATTTGAGGAAAAAGGCGATGTGCTGATAGCTACAGATGTAATAGGCGCTGGGTCGGGCGATGTGGTAATGCTGGTGGGCGGAAGCAGTTCCCAACAAACGGAAATGACAAAAAGCAAGCCTGTAGACCAAACCATTGTAGCCATTATAGACTCGGTAGATGTACATGGAAAAAAACTTTTTGTGAAGTAATTTAAAATACAACGGAGGAATGGAATATGTCTAAAGAAGCATTGGGTATGGTAGAAACAAAGGGATTGATTGGCGCAATAGAAGCTGCAGATGCTATGGTGAAAGCAGCAAATGTTGTGCTGGTGGGCAAGGAACAGATAGGCTCTGGCCTAGTAACGGTGATGGTGCGTGGTGATGTGGGTGCGGTGAAGGCATCTGTCGATGCGGGTGCAGCTGCTGCAAAGCGCGTGGGCGACCTGTATGGCGTGCACGTAATACCGCGGCCCCATGGTGATGTAGAGAAAATTTTGCCTGCAGCAAAATAAATTGTACTGTGTTTATTAAAACGCAAAGATTAAAGGAGAAGTAAAAATGGATAAGCAAGCATTGGGTATGGTGGAAACAAAGGGTCTGATTGGCGCAATAGAAGCTGCGGATGCTATGGTGAAGGCAGCGGATGTTAGCTTGATGGGAAAACAGCAAATTGGCTGTGGCTTGGTTACAGTGATGGTGCGTGGCGATGTGGGCGCGGTAAAGGCCGCTGTGGATGCAGGCGCTGCTGCTGCGAAACGTGTGGGGAACCTGCATGGTGTGCATGTAATTCCCAGCCCGCATGGGGATGTAGAGATGCTTCTTCCTAAAAGATAGTTGCGTAAAATAAATGAAGAGTGGTGACAATATGCCTGATATGAATATTGAAGAAATTGTACAGCAGGTAGTAAAGCAATTGAATCTGCCTAATTTGAAAAATGAAGAAACAATAAATGCCAATGGGTTTGTAGCGGCATCCACACTTCCCAATGTACAGGCCACAGCTGCAATAGACCTTCCGGTACATTTGGAGCATGCATTGCTAGTGCCGGGCATTGACGTTGAAAAGATAAGAGAAGAGTGTGCAAAGGCACGCAAATATTGTGTTGCTGCGGTCAATTTGGCTCCCTACTATGTTGCGGATGCAGCAGAGGTATTGCAAGGCTCCACTGTAAAAGTGGGTGCTGCAATTGGCATTCCCAATGCGGCAATGTCTACAGCGGCCAAAATTGCGGATGTGCGGGATTGCATTCACAATGGTGCGGATGAAATTGATGTGGCTATCAATGTATTGGCAATCAAATCTGGACGGATGGACGACGCTCGCCGGGAGATGGATGAAATACTGTCGCTGGCACAGGGCAGGGCAGTGATAAAGGCAGCTTTTGAACACTGCCTGTTTACAGAGCAGGAAAAGCAGGAAACGCTTAGAATGCTGCGTTCCTGTGGTATAGAATTCCTAAAGATTCAAAATGTGTTGAGTGGCGAGGGTGCCAGCGAGCAGAGCATTCATTTTGCGAAAGATATTTTGGGCAGAACTGTAAAAATTAAGATTGACGGTGGCGTGAAAACGGCACAACGTGTGCGAGAACTGGTGGGTGCCGGTGCAGACCGCATTGGTCTTTCGGCCACATTTGCAGTGTTGGACGAAAAATGAATTACCCTTGTTTTTGTGATAATACTAATCTCTAATAGAAATCGTTGCAAAAGCAATGATTTCTATAGCCGCA
>CAZQBV010000054.1:0-19526 GCA_964592125.1 uncultured Christensenella sp. | reverse complement strand
AAATCCAAAATCAAATTCGTTTCGGATCAATTGCTTCATGATGGCTTCACCGAAAGTGATTTGAAGCGGGTGCATTCCCCCATTGGTTTGCCCATTGGTGGCGAAACGCCCGCAGAAATTGCCCTCAGCATTGCGGCAGAATTGGTTCTGGTCAGATCACAACAGCTATCCAGCCTCTAGAAACACTCCAGAATAAAAAAAACAGATTGACACTTATCAATGTGTGAGATATCATATCGATAGATGTAAATATATCAATCATGGAGGCTGGCATGGAGCAAGAAAAATATGGTTTTATTATGTGCGTTTGCACAGGAAAGTGCCCGGGGTTTCAGGCAATGGATATCTGGGATTTCATCAACCAAGTGCGTATAGAATTGCCTGTTGAATACGGTTTTATTCATCCTCAGCTCTGCGAGGAGGATGGAGATCGCTTCCTTGCAGATTTTTTGAAATCCCACCGCAAAGTAATCATTGGCGCTTGTGCCCCAAACATGCAACGAAAAATGTTTAAGGATGCATTCAACGATGCCGGGATGGATATAGAAACAGATTGTGTGAAACTGGACATTCGGGATATGACAACCGAAAAAGCATTCGACAAGGTGCGAAATGCCCTAGTAGAGCTTGGTTACGAGGAGGAAATTCTATGAGCGACTTAACATTTATGGGTGTTCCGCGAAGCCAGATAGACTGGAAACCAGAAATTGACTACAGCAAATGCAATGATTGTATGGAATGTGTGGAGTTTTGCCCACACAATGTATTTGAAGTTCGGAATGCGGAAACTCCTAAACTGATTGTAAAAAATCCCGAAAACTGTGTTGTTTTCTGCCGTGCATGCGCCAAAACCTGTGGCCCCGATGCGCTGATTTTTCCCAACAAAAGCGAAACGACCAAACAAATCAAACAAGTGAGAAAGGAAATGCAAAATGGCTAACGCGTATGCTGTACTCTCTTGCAACGGATTGGATAAATGCGCCGGATGTGTTGCTGGGGAGGTAGCCAAACAACTTTACCAAAAAGCAAATGCCGAGGTGATATGCCCTGTTTTTTATCGGGTTTCGCCCACCCACTACCAAAAAGCACTTTCAAACAGTCCATTGTTGGTGGTGGACGGGTGCGCTACACGGTGCGCCAGCAAGCTGGCAACAGAATACGGTTTGAAAATTTCGCAGAAAATCAATGTAACAGAAATTGCAAAGAAGCACGAATTCCCCTTGTCTGCAAATTTAGAATTGGATGAAACTGCTTTGAAAGTGGTGGACTGCATCATCAAGCTATTGTTAAGTGAGCAGATACAGCCGCAGGCGAAGACAGATGCCAGTTTTGAATTCCCTGCTCAGCTTTCCTACCAAACTTACACCAAGGATAAATTTGTTTTTCGCTTGCCCGAAAACAAGGGCTTTTATTTTAATGAAAATGATATATGGGCCTATGTGAATCATGGCAGGGCACGAATTGGCGTAAATGATTTTGCACAAAAAAGTCTGTCCGATATCCTATTCTACGAACCATCGGCAATTGGAACAGAGGTACAGCAGTTTGATGAAGTGGGTACCTTGGAATCTGGCAAGGCTGTTTTTGAACTGATAAGCCCCGTAAGCGGCAGGGTTACTGCCGTGAACCAGCTTGCGAAGGATGCACCGGAGCTTGTAAATAAAAGCCCTTACGAAGATGGATGGCTGCTGGAAATTGAGTTGGCCGATTTTGAGGAAGACCAAGACTTGTTGCACCAGTTTGGTGGCTACTTCCCCATAATGAAAAGAAAGGTGGATGCATATCATGTCTAAAATAAAGGTAATTCCCTGTAGTGGAATTGGCAAATCTTTTGGCCTTATGGCACGCGAAGCCGCATTAAAAGTGACGGATGATTTGTGCAAAGATACCGCCGAAACCGCCTGCCTTGCCCATATTGTAATGGGAGATGCACAGGCCAAGGCAGGGCTTGCAGGCTGCGCATGCATTACTGTGGATGGCTGCCCGGCTCTGTGTGCGGCAAAAAGTGTGGAGGCCGCCGGTGGCAATGTGGTAGAAAGATATAGAGTGGTGGATGAAATGAAAAACCATAGGGGTAAAAACACAGGCACAGCTACAGCACTGTCCATTGATGGCTGGCAGATTACAGACGAATTGGCAGAAAAAATAGCGGATAAGGTAAATAGTCTGAATCAGAACGGAGGGCAAACCATATGAAAAGCTTACAAGTGGGTGTTTTGTCCTGCAGTGGAGAGGAGTGCTTGGGTGGTACGCTTTCGCGCTTGGCCACCCGAAAAGTAATGGAGGAATTGAATCCAAATGTCGCTGTTACACTTTGTCTACCGCTTTTCATTGCAGGTGGTCAAGAAGAGCGCGATTTTGCAAAGCAACACCCTGTTATCACTGTGGAAGGTTGCAACAAATGTTGTTCCAAAGCAGCTACAGAAAAATTTAGCGGAAAGATTTCGGATATCGTGTTGGTAGAGGAAATAATCGGAAAAGAGGCTGCATTGTCCAAAACAGTTTCTGCAAGATATTTAACAGACGAACAATTTGATATGGTAGATAAAATTGCAACAGAAATTAGCAAGAAAATTGATGCACTGGTACAAGCAGAAGGTGAAGCATGAACAGAACATACGAGCAAATCGCAAAACAATTCAAAGCATTCTGTGACGATAACAGGCTAAAAATATTGGATTTATTGTCCCACGGGGAAAAATGTGCTTGTGTGCTGCTGGAAGAGCTACACATAGCCCAGCCCACCCTATCGCACCATTTAAAAATACTGTGCGACAGTGGCATGGTAAAAGGTAGGCGCGAAGGCAAGTGGATACATTATTCTTTGGATGAGGAGAACTGTAAACAGGCGATTGATTTTTTGCAGGAATTCTTAGTGGTTAAGAATGATCTACCGCAAACATGTTCTAATTGCTAGCTAAAAATATATTTTATGCCTATAGTAAGTGAGGGCATGTAAATACGGGAAGTAATTAAGGGAGTAACGTATATGGAAAAAACAAAAACTGCAGGAATCAGCTTTTTTGAAAAATATTTAACCGCATGGGTTATTGTTTGCATGGTTGTTGGCGTCATAATTGGCAAATATTTGCCCCAAATCCCAGCCTTTTTAAACCAGTTTGAGTATGCAAATGTTTCCATACCCATTGCCATATTAATTTGGATTATGATCTATCCTATGATGATGAAGGTAGATTTTAAAAGTATTAAAGAAATTAAGAATAATCCCAAAGGCCTGTACGTCACTTGGATTGTAAATTGGCTTATTAAGCCGTTTACGATGTATGCAATTGCCGCTTTCTTCTTTTATGTGGTATTTAAAGCAATTATTCCACCCGAGCTGGCAAAAGACTACCTTGCTGGCGCAGTGTTGCTAGGTGCTGCCCCCTGTACCGCTATGGTATTTGTGTGGAGCCATCTTACCAAAGGCAATCCAGCATACACAGTGGTACAAGTAGCCACAAACGATCTTATTATACTGGTTGCATTCACTCCCATAGTGGCCTTGTTGCTTGGCGTAAGCGGTGTTGCAGTGCCGTGGGATACACTTCTTTTATCTGTTGTATTGTTTGTAGTTATTCCCTTAACGGCAGGTATATTTACACGACAATGGGTCATAAAGAAAAAAGGCCTTACCTATTTTAAAAATAATTTTATTACGAAGTTCAACAATGTAACTATTATTGGCCTTTTGCTCACGTTAATACTTATATTTTCTTTTCAGGGTGACACAATATTACAAAATCCGCTGCACATTGTATTGATAGCTGTACCATTGGTTATTCAAACTTTTCTCATTTTCTTTATTGCTTATTTTGCAAGCAAAGCACTAAAATTACCACACGATATAGCCGCTCCCGCAGGCATGATTGGTGCTTCCAACTTTTTCGAACTGGCCGTGGCGGTTGCAATTGCACTGTTTGGCGCTTCTTCCCCTGTAGCCCTCGCCACCATAGTGGGTGTGTTGGTGGAAGTGCCTGTTATGTTGGTACTGGTTAGAATCGCCAACAAAACAACACGTTGGTTTCCACAGCAAAGCCTAAATTCCAACACACTGAATAAAATCGAAAAAAAGGTTCGATCATAGAAATCTTTTATCACAAGGAGATTAAATAATGCCAAGCCCAAAATTGAAAATTGCTTTTATCTGTGTGCACAACTCCTGCCGATCCCAAATTGCAGAGGCCTTGTGCAGGTATAGAAACTCCGATTTGTTTGATTGCTATTCCGCCGGAACGGAAACGGTTCCGCAAATCAATAAAGATGCAGTACGCTTGATAAAGGAACAATTTGGTATCGATATGGAAAAAACACAACATTCCAAGCTCATTTCAGACCTGCCACCTGTAGATATTGTCGTAACAATGGGCTGCAATGTAAACTGTCCCTACCTTCCCAGCAAACATCGGGAAGACTGGGGACTAAACGACCCAACAGGCCAACCAGATAGTGCCTTTATAGAGGTAATCCAAGCAATTGAATGCAAATTAGATGATTTAGCACGCAGAATTGCAAACAGCGAACTAAACCTATAATGCCAGTAACAAAAAACAGAGGGTGCGATTACATGTTGTTCGCATCCTCTGATATTTCTCAACACCGCTACAGATTCTCGGGCTTTTGCTCTTCCATCTTTTTTTGTCCCCATTCTTTGGTCATCAGCCTTGTTACCATAAAGCCGCCCGCAGCTAGTGCAATATACAGCAACAAATAAACATTGAACTGTACTTCTGGGAAGATCATAATAATAGAGGCCAGCGAGAAACCCAAAATTGCATAATATGCATATTCCCCATATTTGTCAAATACCTTTTGCACCGCTTTGGCCAAGAACAAAACTGCAACGATAAAGCCAACCCCTACCAGAAGCAAGGTTACTACATCCAAATTGTTGATTGCTGCCAGAAGCGGCTCGTACCATCCCAGATAAATAAGTAGAAAAGACGTTCCCAACCCCGGAATTACTGTGCTAATGGAAAGTATAGCTCCGCATAAAAGAGCAAACAATGGATTGGAAAAGGTTTGTGTTTTACCTGCAGTTGCATCGCTGGCTATAAGGGAAAGTACAATAATAAACGCAAAACCCGCTGCTGCCGCAATCAAATATTTGGGATGAAACCCATTTGTTTTATTTCCTGCTTTTATAATGTTAGGAACCCCTCCCAACACAAGGCCAATAATCAAAAACAAGAATGGTGTCCGCCAGTTTAACATCAGCCATTCAATGGCATTGCTCATGATTACAACACCCACCATCATGCCTATACCCAGCGGCAATAAATAGAGTATACTTTTTTTAGGGTCTTTAAACAGATTTCCCAATGCAGCAATCATATCGTGATATACACCAAAGGCAACAGCCAGAATGCCGCCACTGAAACCCGGTGTTATACCCCCCATTCCCACAACAGCACCTATCACTGCCTGCTTTACAGTGTGCAATACATTTTTTCCCCACATGATACTTCCCCCCATTGCTTTAAAAACTTAGCTTTCTAAAGATACCAAATTTTACTCCTAACTATATTAATACACTTTATACAGCCTTTTCAATCGCTCTTTCCATGTTACAAAGAAAATTTTTTTGAATTTTAATATTGCCAATATAAATTCTCGTATCAATCTTTGGAGAACAAATGCTACTTCCAGATAAAAAAAACTGCGAAAGCAGCTTTTCTATCTTGCTTGGTTTTAAATTGGATTTTGTACAAACGCGCCCTATTATAGCTTTATGCGACTAATCGTCCCCGTTTAAGAAATCCCTATCATGCCTCACCGTAAAGTGTTTCATATTCTGCTGTGGCCTGTTGTATTTCAGGCTCGCTTCGGCTGCAACGGGGCGCTGCCAAGGAACAATGCTTTGGGCATGCCGAGCAAAACATAGATCCCAAAAACTGTTGCAATGTAATTACATCTTCCGGTGTTTCACTTGGTGCTGCAGATATTTGTGTATCTTCTTGTACCGTTTCCTCTTTCGTCTGTTCTGCCACCCGTTGCTCTGTAAGTTGCTGCTCCACCAGCTGCTGTTCCGGCAGTTTCGGCATAGAGGATGCTGCACTGGCAGGCAAACCACTCTCCTTTAAACTGTCTTCAGTGGTTGCTTTATACGCTGCAGCATAATTCTGTTGGCTAAAAATAGATAGCACATTGTTATACACACATACCAATACCAACGCAAAGGCACCCACACTTGCCATAACCGCCTTTGCTGCACGCAGGTTATTACGCACAAAGAATTTTTTCATCATATGCAAAAGAAATTTCCAATGAATTGCTGTATGCACAACCAACACACCACCCAATACATACGATGCCCATTTATGAAGGCCCAGCACTAAATCATTTGGGGAACTTAACATTGGGAAAAGATATATGGAAATCAATATGCCCGTTACCAATATAATTGCCACCAAAGCTGCAAGCGTAATATTCAGTACCAACTTTAGCTTTTGCCTACTGCTCAGCAAACCTTTTTTTATCGCCTGTTTTATGTTGCTCAGCCAGTTTTTATTTATCAGAATATGCGCCCCTACAACGCCCAGTACCACCAGCCCCACAATTTCATGAAATAGCAAGCCCGTTACCAGCGTGTTGAACAAAAGTACGAATAGCACAATCATTCCTATATCCAGCAAAATCCTAATTACATTTTTATGGATTCCATCTTGCATTTATGTCTCTCCCAGTTTTTTATTTCTATACGATTCACCAATCAATACTAATTCCGGATAGAAAAAACGTTTTAGGTTTTTCTATCAGTGCTTCGTATTATTATTCAATGTTTGTGTGACAAAAAAATGACGATTCGTCAAACAAAATGTGAAGAACCTGTTCATTAAGCAACCAAAGGTGTATTACAGCGCAACAAAAAAATATCTTTGCAGCAAAAGCACATCAATGCTGTCAACCGTTTTCAAGTTCTTGCTTTGTAATGATGGCTTTATTTATGGCATTTTGCACCTCTTCAAAAGAGATGTCCTGTTCCTTCGCAATCCGCTTTATATCCTCGTACTCCGTCTTTTGCTTTTTCACGCCATAGCCACTGCCATGCTTTATGTTCACTTTTCCGTAGGCTGTATCTATGGTATCAAACTCCCTATCCAAGCAGTAGCGTTTGTATGTGGCCGTTCGCACGCCAAAAGTAGTGGTGTGCTGTAGCAGTACCTGCACTATTTTCTCCCTGTCCTCCAAATTGCAAATGCAGCAAAGCTTTTGCCCCGGCCTATTCTTTTTCATTTGAATTGGCACTGTGTAAACATCCAGCGCGCCGGCTTCCCACAGCTTTTCCTGTGCAAAACCCACTTCTTCACCCGTCATATCATCCACATTGCAAAGTACTTCCGCCACCTCGGCACAAGCATCCTCTTGTTTAGCTCCTAGAAATGAACGCACAAAGCTGGCAACAGGAAATTTTTTCTTGCCCATGCCATATCCAATTTTAAATGTGTTCATAAGCGGCTGCCTATCAAAACCATCCGCAAAGTGTTTCAATAAAGCCGCACCCGTTGGGGTACACAGCTCCCCCTGTATATCTTTGCCATATGTAGGAATCCCCCGCAATATGTTTGCAGTTGCCGGGGCAGGCACAGGCAACACGCCATGTGCACACCGCACATGGCCATACCCCACATGAATGGGAGACACCACCACCCGCTGCGGAGAAATCATCTCCATCAGC
The DNA here is from genome assembly GCA_964592125.1 of uncultured Christensenella sp. GTDB lineage: Bacteria > Bacillota > Clostridia > Christensenellales > Christensenellaceae > UBA5399. The sequence continues at coordinate 11,848 of CAZQBV010000054.1, read as the reverse complement.
AGGCATACCCCCACAATATCCGCAACTGCATCCAGAGACCCCACCTCGTGAAAGTGCACTTCACTTACTGGTCTGCCATGCACATACGCTTCTGCCTCCGCAATAATTCTGTACACAGCTATGGCATCTGCCTTTACCTTTGGCGATACGCCAAGGGATGCAATTAAATTCTCTATCTCTAAAAGGCTGGAATGTGCATGCGCACTATGCTTTTCCTGCCTATCCACATGCTTGTCCTCTTCAAAACAATCCGTTATGTCTTGTGTTTCCTCTTGCTGCCCTCCCACAAACACATGCATAAGAGAGCCATAGATACCGTGGCTATCCACCCGTTCCAATTCCACACGAACACCGGGAATTCCCAGCCCATTCATCTCGTCCAAAAACGCCTGCTTATCGTCTATCAGTTCCAGTAGGGATGCCTGAATCATATCTCCCGCAGCACCCATATTGCATTCTAGGTACAGTGTTTTCAACTCAATCTATTCCTTCCATTTGGTTTATCATATTCGCAAGATAGCCCGCGCCAAAACCATTGTCTATATTCACCACGGAAACACCACTGGCGCAGGAGTTCAGCATAGCCAATAGCGCCGCCATACCGCCAAAATTTGCGCCATACCCCACACTGGTGGGCACCGCAACCACCGGGCAGCTAACCAGCCCGCCTATCACACTGGCCAGCGCACCCTCCATGCCAGCCACCGCAATCACCACACGCGCTTTCACCAAAACATCCATTTGAGACAACAACCTATGAATACCGGAAACGCCCACATCGTAAAGCCGCGTTACCTTACTGCCAAGCACTTCTGCCGTAATGGCCGCTTCCTCACATACAGCCATGTCGCTAGTGCCTCCGCTGGCCACAATCACGCTGCCTCGCAACAACTTCTGCCTATTCGGGTTCACAATGCCCAATGCAGGCAATTCATGGTATTCCACATCAAAGCTTTGCCCCAGCAAAGTTGCTGCCTCCCTGGAAAGGCGCGTAATCAGTATATCTGTGCCGCCAGATTCCAAAAGGCTGCTTGCAATACCCACTATTTGCTCTGGCGTTTTGCCACTGCCATACACCACCTCGGGCACGCCCTGCCGCACACCACGGTGATGGTCTATTTTCGCATAACCCAAGTCCTCGAAAGGCAGGGTTTGCAGGTTTTCCACTGCCGTTTCTGGGCTAATATTGCCCGCCTGCACTGCACGCAACAGTTCCAACCAGTCTTTTTTATCCATTGAATTTCTCTGCCTCTCTTGGTTTAAAATCCAGTAGCACTTCTTTAAAATAAGGCAATATCTGCTCTATAATATTTTCGCGCTGCCGTACTGCCAATTCAAATTGGCTTTCGCTCACCTGCAGTTTTGCCATTTCACCGCACACCCGCACACGAAAATCTACAAATCCCAGTTCAAATAGAGCGTATTCAGCATTCTCTATCCTGTCCAGCATGCTGGCATCCAAAGGCACGCCTGTTTGTATGCGAGTTGCTAGGCAAGCATAGGCTGGTTTGCTCCATGTAAAAAGCGCCGCGCATTTTGAATACTCCCGCAATTGCCACTTGGTAATGCCACATTCCCGCAGGGGCGATACCACCTGCAACTCCTGCAGTGCTCGCATACCAGGGCGATCTTCGGCATTATCCGACGCGTTTGTACCATCCATAAGTACATTGTACCCATCTTTTGCCGCAGCAGCAACCAAATGTTCAAATATCAGCCTTTTGCAGTAATAGCAACGGTCTTTAGAATTGGACGCAACTGTTGTATTGCGCAGCACATCCAAATCCAATACAGTTAGAGGTACTTCCAGTGAATCTGCAAGTTTTTGTGCATCCGCAAGTTCAAACGCGGGTTGAAACTGCGTGTTTACGTAGTAAGCATGTACATCTACACCACATGCCTGTGCCGCATATAGTAGATATGCGGAATCCGCCCCACCGGAAAAGGCCAATGCCATCTTTTTATGTGCCGCAAAGTAATTTTGCAACTCTTTCGGGACTGTCAGCTCCAAATTCTCTATTCTCATATTATACCGCCTGTGCACTAAGCACCAATACATTATTGCCGCATATCTGTTCCAGCAAGGCTTGGGAATGGCTTACGGCCAGCATACCAATGTTTCTACTCTGGAGTTCCTCTATCAAAAAGCGCCATATTTGTGCCTGTGTTATCAAATCCAGCATTGTGCTAATTTCATCGCACAGTAAAAAACGTGTTCCCGCACCCAATGCACGCGCAATGCAAAAGCGCTGCATCTCTCCACCCGATAGCTCCCGTGGGAAACGCTGTAGCCATCCGTCTTCTATACCCAGCCCATCCAACACGCGTTTCTGCACCCCATCGCCCTCGGCCAGCACATCCTTCATACGCATACGTGGGTTTACCACCAGTTCCGGGTGCTGCCATATCATTTGCACCGGGCAATACCCTTTGTAAGACCGCAGCAGCCTTCCATCCAGCAACACTTCTCCCTCGTCCGGCTGTTCGTATCCAGCCAGCATTTTGCACAATGTTGTTTTGCCAAAACCACTTGGCGCAAACAAGCCCACGCGCTGGTTTTGCTCCAAACAAATGTTAAACTGGTTCAAAATATACCGCTCGCCCTTTCCGTAGCGGAAAGTAAGGTTTTTCGCTTCCAATGTCATATGCCCATGCCCGCCTTCCTGCAACGCACATAGCCACCGCTGCATTCTCTATAGGGTACTTCCTGCACACAGCCCTCATCCGCCATATCGCAACGCGGTGCAAATGCACAGCCCTGTGGCAATTCCCCCGCATACGGCTGCGCACCCCATATTGCATGAAACCCATTCTGTGGCAATGCCCTCCACAAAGCCCTTGTGTATGGGTGGCGCAAGGTTTCCTCCTGTGCAAAGTCAGTGACCAACGCTTCCTCTATGGTAGTACCCGCATAAAATACCACCACCCGGTCTGCCGCCGCCAGTGCCAGCTCCAAGTCGTGCGTAATCAGAAGCACACCAGCACCGTTATCCGCCATTTCCCTAAAGTGACCCATCACCCGCCTTGCCACACCCGCATGCAAACCCGGCGTGGGTTCGTCCGCAATAACCAATGAGGGATTTTCCATTACCGCAGTGGAAATGAGTATGCGCCGCGCCATACCACCCGACAGTTCAAAAGGATACATTTGCTTTGTTTTGTCTGCCAATCCAAAATGCGCCAGAATGTCACTTGACCTTTGTCGCACAGCTTTCTCTTTTCTGCTCTTTTGCAGTTGCTGCTCCATTTTCATAAGTGGATCCAAATAGGAAACGCTTTGTGGCACCAAAGCAATTTCATGCCCACGCAGCTTTTCCTTCCTGCTTTGTGTAAGCGGCTTGCCCTTGTAGTACATGCTGCCACCCAGCGTGGCATTGTACGGCAATATGCCCAATATGCCATGTGCCAACAGGCTTTTTCCCGACCCACTGGAACCTATCACAGCCACAATTTCACCCGCGCAAATTTTTACATTCAAATCTTTTATCACTTGCAGCTCTATCCGCTTCAGTTTCTTTTCATACTGCGTAAACGCAATGGAAAGCTGCCTTACATCCAGCACTGGTTCTTTGCCTATCATCGCAATACCCTTTCCTATTCATGTACACTGGCCGGGTCTATCAGCTTGCGAACTGCATTGCCCGCCACATCAAATAGCAATACTGTTAATACCAGCAGTATGCCGGGAAATACAGCCAACCACCACTCCCCCATTGCCAAATAACGCATACTCTCTGCCAAAATGTTCCCTATAGCTGGCTGCTCTGGCGGCAGGCCAAAGCCCAAAAACGTAATGCTGGCCTCGTGCAGTATGGCATGTGGAAACAGCAATATCAGCCCCACGGCAAACTGTGGAAACACATGTGGAAGCATGTGTGTTCTGACAATGCGGGCTCGGCTAATGCCCAGCTTTTCCGCCACCTGCACAAAACCACTCTGCTTTAATTGCAGTGTTTCCGCCCGTATCACCCGGGAAAGCGACATCCAGTGAGTGAAAGCAATTCCCACCACCACACCCAACACGCCCTTGCCACAGGCAAAAGAAATAAGGATGAGCAACAATATGTGCGGAATGCCCATCACCATATCTACAAACCAATTCACAGTGCCATCCGCCCCCCTGCCCCCCATTGCAGCAACAGAGCCCAGCAGCAGCGCAATCATAGCACTTGCGGATGCCGTTAAGAGGCCAATTCGTATGCTCATAGAAAGACCACTGATTGTTCGTGTCAGCATGTCCCGTCCCATCCAGTCCGTACCAAAGGGAAACTCCCAAGATGGCGGTTGATTTTTGCGGGAAAAATCGGTCACCATTGCATGGTCTAGCAGCACTACGCCCAAAATAGCCACCACCACCAGAAATGTCACTGCGCAAACCAGTACCAGAACAGTCTTCTTACGGCGGTTCATTGCCTTCATTATTTGCGCGCCCCCTTCCGAATGCGGGGGTCTATCACGCCGTACAGTATATTGGCAATAAAGTTGCCTAGGAACACGATAAACGCACTAATCATGGTGATGCCCAGTAGCAACGGCACATCGCCACCCAGCCCGGCTGCCACGGCTGCCTGCCCCAGCCCGGGGTAGGAAAAAACCTGCTCCACCAGCACTGATCCTCCAAATATTTCGCTGATAGAGGCAAATTGCAGCGTCATTGCAGGCAAAAGTATATTCCTTAGGCCATGATGTACCACTATGCCATTCCTACTCTCCCCTCGTGCCTGAGCAAATAGCACATAGTCACTTTGCATCACATCTACCATTTTTTCCCGCGTATGCAGCGTAATGCTGGAAACCCCTATCACGCTAAGCGTAATTGCAGGAAGCAACGCATGTTGTAGCTTATCCGCCAGCGTTACATCCGCAGCGCTCATGCCAATGGGCACACTAAGGCCTACAGGCAGAACCTGTAGCCACACAGCAAATATCATCAGCAGCAGCAACGCCAGCCAAAACGTTGGCATGCTGGCCATCACCAAGGAATAGCTTTTTATTCCTCTATCCACTAGCTTGTCACGGTTAACACCTGCAAATACCCCCAATAAAAAACCCACAATACCGGAGAAAACCCAGGCAAAACTCATCAACCACAAAGAATTTCCCAATTTTTCGGAAATTACTTTAGAAACAGGTTGGCGGTATAGTAGCGAAGTGCCCATATCGCCACGAACAAAATCTCCTGCCCAATTCAGGTATCGCTGTACGGGCGGCTGGCCCACGCCCCAATGTCTTTCCAGCTTTTCTATCTGCTCTGGACTCATAGAACCCAGCGCTGTTTGACCCACATTTGCCTGCAATGGATCTATAGGGGAAACCGAAACCAACGCAAAAGCCACTATGCTTACAGAAAGAAGCAACAGCAGCATTCGCGCAAAATTTTTCACTATGAATAACGCCATGTTTTTCATGCACATACCACCCAAAGGAAATGGAAACGAAAAAACCAGCTTGGGCTTCTGCTTCGTTTCCATATGCTATGCCTTATTTTATCATTCCCAGTGCCATTGGTCTACATTATTTACAATAGACCATCCATGTCCATGTGGGTGAATTTTTTGCGGTGCCACTACCAGCCCATCCCTCACCCAATACAAGTGGTCTATATTTACCAGCCAAACCCACGGTACATCCAAAGCGGTACCTGTGCTTCCATCCCACTGCGCTTTTTGCCACAATGCATATGCTTCTTGCAAATTTGCAGATTCCAATGCCTCATCCATATACGCATCCACTTGCGGATTGGCATAGGGCGAATATTCTGCCAGCCCCGTCTCCCCCATTGTGTGATAAATATTGTACAGCTCCTTAGGGGTATGCGCCCCCCAGCCCCACATCAATGGCTCGCTTTGGGCACGATCATAGGCAACATCCCAACCCACGCCTTCTGTGGTGGCCGCAATGCCCAGTTCCTTTAGTTGGTTGGCTGTTTCTGCCACCAGGGCCTGCCGCACAGAATCCCCCACCGGGTAAAGCAAATTCAGCTCGGCACGCACGCCTCCTTTTTCCCGAATGCCATCCGCTGCGGCCTTCCATCCCGCTTGTTCCAGTATACTCAGTGCCTCTGCTCTATTATAGTCCACAATGTTATCCTTGCTAAACCACGGCATTTTATCGCACACACTGTATGCCGGGCTTCCGTGGCCATTCAGCACATTATCTATCATCAACTGCCTGTCCAGCCCTATATTAATTGCTTTTCGCAAAGCAACATCATTGGTCACATCGTTCCCCACCGTACCATTTGCGGCAACTGCCGGCAAGTTTAACCCACGGTTGTCTACCGATTCCACTGCCAAAAGCGAATAACCACCTACACCCGCATCCGCAAAAGTTGCCGATGTATAGGCCACATCCACCTGCCCGGCCTGCGCAGCCGCAAACGCAGCGTCCTCTTCCATAAATACAATTACCACACGCTGCATGGTGGGTTGCTCGCCATAATAATTGGGGTTTGCTTCCAATATAATCTGCTGACCTTTGTCCCATTGCTTCAACAAATATCTTCCAGAACCTATTGGGTTTTGCCCATAGTCCGCTCCGTAGGCATGTTGGGGCACAATGCCCACAATTGCCATCGTATACGGCCAGATGGAGTAAGGCTTGGTCATGTGAAATTCCACAGTGGCATCATCAACAGCCGCTGCTTTTTTCAGCATTGTAAAATCATTTACAGAGCTGGTATCTCGCACAGTGTTGTAGGTAAATGCCACATCGCTTGCTTTCACCGGTTCACCATCCGAAAAAAAGGCGTCGCCGCGTATTTTCACTGTCCAAATTAGCCCATCTTCCGAAACCGACACCTCCGTTGCCAAATCGTTTTCTATCAATAAATCTGGCGTGGTTATGGTAAGAGTGCTTTGTATCAATGGCTCATGCACATGTTCCCCAGCGCCCCATCCATATGCAGGGTCGAAACCTGCCGCCGGTTCCGACGTGGGCGCCATTGCAACCACCACTTCGCTTTTGGGTACTTCCTTTGACAATGCCTCTACCGGTGCTGGCTCTTTCCGGTTGGTACAGCCCACTGCAAATACCAATACAAACATACACAACAACACAATGCTGAATACTTTTCTTTTCATTTCTAACTCCCTAAATCATAAAAAAAGCTCACATGCAAAGATTCTTCTTCACGCGCAAAGCTTCTGCCCCACAATTTTACAATTTATTTTTTACTATGCTTTTACTTCGTTTACTTGAAAATGAATGTAAAATAGCGTTTCTACGCCATAACTGCCCTTCTTAGGCTTTTTATAGAATATCATATAGTTTTGTGAAATGTCAATGCATAGAAGCTAAAACAGCGTACTTATGCTATACTATAATTAAATTAAAACTACAATAATACATATGGCAGGTGAATAAAGTTTTATGCGTAAACAAATGGACAGAAAAACAGTTGTGGTGGTAGACGGCATGGGCGCAGGCCTTGGCAAGGGCATTGTGGAGCGACTGTGCAATTTAAACCTCAACATAAAAATGATTGTGGTGGGAACCAATTCTGCCGCCACCGCCAATATGATGCGACCCGGGGTTGCTGCTGCCGCTACAGGCGAAAACGCATGTATTTACAACTGTGGCAAAGCCGATATTGTGCTGGGGCCTATAGGCATTATACTTCCCAACGCAATGAATGGGGAAATCTCTCCCAAAATGGCACTTGCCATTGCAGAAAGTGAGGCGGAAAAAATTCTAATTCCCGTTTCCAACCAGCATTTTACCATTGCAGGGATTCCCAACATTCCACTTTCTCATGCATTGGACGATGTAGCCGCTCGTGTCAGCGCCCTGCTAGGCGATTGAACCAGATTCCACTATAAAAACAGGCTTCCACACCATCTGGTACAGAAGCCCCTTCCACTTTGTTTTATAGCTCAGTCTTCTATTGTAATCACATCCGATGGGCAGTCGTGTGCCGCTTCTTTTGCTTGCCCTTTGTTTGCATCGGTCACTTCGCCAATCACTTTCGCTAGGCCATCACTGTCCATTGCAAATACCTCTGGGCACAAATCCACACACAGGCCACACCCAATGCATCCATTTCTATCAATAACCGCTTTCATGCCAATATCCTCCATTTTTTATCCGGGAAACACCACAATCAAGAACATTTTAAAGCGTTCCACAGCCAATACTGCATGTTGCTTTTTTGCGGGCATTACTATCGTTTCTCCCGCTTTCAGCATGTACTCCTTTCCATCTATTGTAATTTTACCCACACCGTCCAGCACCGTTATCATGGCATCACCATCCGATGCATGGCTGCTAATTTCCTCACCTTTTTCAAACGCAAACAATGTAAGGCTGCGGTGCGCATTTTGTGCCAAAGTTTTACTTACAATTTGTCCTGGCATATAGTCCACTTCATTTACCAGAGTTAGTACTTTGGATGCATCAATGTTTTTAATAAATTCTCCCATAGCAATTCCTCTCATATAAAATAATCGCTTGCCTTGGCACAAGCTGTTTGTCAACAAACAGTGCCTATCTATACTATATACCGTTCTACTTCTTTCCAAACTGCTATTTTCAAAAAATCACTTTTGGTTGGGGGGAATTAATTTTTTTAATCTTACCACAAAGCTGCTGCCTTCACCCAGCTTGCTTTCCATCTCTATTTTCCCTCCATATAGCTGCACAATATGCTTCGCAATGGCAAGCCCCAGGCCAGTACCGGGCTTTGTAGCACCACCTGCATTTTTTGCCCTATAAAAGCGTTCAAAAATACGATTTTGTTCACTGGGAGGGATGCCAATACCGCTATCTTTTACTTCAATGAAGGAGAACTCTTCATCTTGCGAAAGCACAACATCCACAGTTCCCCCTTCCCGGTTGTACTTAATTGCGTTTTCGCATAGGTTTAGCATCAGTTGCTTCATGCGATTTTTATTTGCCAGCACCTCCGCCATGCCAGATACATGCATGGTAACACCATCTTCTTGCAGCTTCTGTGCAAGCATAGTTTGTGTTTGCTCTGCAATGGCCGCCATATCCACCTGCTCCAGCTTTTCATCCATGGCAATCTGTTCCAGTTCGGATAACGTCAGCGTGTCATTTATCAATCCCATCAGCCTATCCGCTTCATTTGTAATTTTGTGCGCATACTGGCGCACCTCGCCACTGTCTTGCACCATGCCATTTTCAATTAATTGTGCATAGCCATTGATAGAGGTAAGTGGCGTTTTTAGCTCGTGCGATACATTTGCAACAAAATCCCGCCGCACATTTTCTGCCATCACCACATCTGTTACATCGGAAATCAAGATCAATAGACCTTCTCCTCCCAATTTAAACGCCTCTTGGGAAACAAAGCTTAAATGAAAACGATAGGTGCTGCCCAAAGCTTCGTCATAAATATCAAACGAGGTATTTCTGCGTTTTGTAAATGCTCGGTCTATCTGGTTCAGTATTTCCTGTCTGCGTGTAAAATGCAGTATATTTACATTGGTAATCTCTTCACTCGCACCCAATATGCGCCGCGCTGCCGGATTTATTAGCAATACATCCTGATCCTTGTCCAGTACCAGCAGGCCTTCCTGAATGTTGTCCAAAATCAATGCCGATTTCTTATTCTCCAACTTGGCACGCGCAATGTATCGGTTTAAGCGCTGTGCAATATCCGAAAATGCCCGGGAAATATCTGCCAGTTCATCATACTTGCTATCCATACCAAATGACACACTCTCACCATCCATATAATCTTTGATAGATGCATAAAGTTGGTTCATTGGGGTAAGCACGCCCTTCGCTATCAACCCAGAGAATACCAATGCAATAACGGTAAGCACAACAAATGTAAGCACAATAACGGGCATTGCCTGCATCACAAATGCTTGTGTGTTTGCCAACGGCATAGCCATTCGCAAAAACATGCCGTTGCTCAGTTGCCTTGCTACGTACATCGTTTTTATTCCCGTAGAGGCCGAAACGCGTACATCCCTGCCGAAACCGCCCTGCTGCGCCTGCAAAATCTCCGGGCGATCTGCATGGTTCGGCTCTTTGCTGGGATCCAGCATGGTATCCGCAACCATATTGCCGGCTTCATCCAGAAAGTTAATACGGATATTTTGCCCATAGGCCTGCTGATATTTCTCCGCAATTTCTTGATAGTTGTCTTGCTTCTCACTATCCAAAACCAACTCTATCGCACGAATACCACCCTCTAAAGAGGCAAACATATCTGCCTGATAGGTGCTTCTAAAGCTTCCCACCGCAGCAATTACGGTTACCAGCTGTGCCAGAATTAGCACACATGTAATTAATAGGATTATCCTTTTTTTCAATAGCTTTCCCTCAATCGGACATAAACTCGTAGCCAATACCCCGTACTGTTTTAATATAGCTTCCCGCTACGCCCAGTTTTTCGCGAAGTGTTTTAATATGCATATCCACCGTACGGGTTTCTATGTCCGCATCCACACCCCATATACGGCTTAAAAAGCTATCACGACTAATCACAATTCCTTCATTGGTCATCATATAGTGCAACAGCTCAAACTCCTTGTAGGTCAGCTCTACACGCTGCAAATTCACATATACTTTTCTGGCGGCAATGTCAATCTTTAGTATGCCTGCCTGCAATGTGGTATTCCCTGCTTTTACAGTGCGGCGAAGCACTGCTTTTACTCGTGCAATCAGCTCCAACACACCAAATGGCTTACCAACATAGTCATCCGCACCCATATCCAGCCCGGCCACTTTATCCAGCTCTGTATCCTTGGCCGTTAAAAAGATCACCTTCGTATCGCCACCCATGTTGCGTATCTTTTCCAGCACTTCATACCCATTCATGCCCGGAAGCATAATATCCAGCAGCACCAGCTCCACATTTTTTTTCTCAGATGCGTATTCTTTTAGGAACGCTTCCCCACTTTCGTAGGATTTGTATTCAAACCCTGCAGAACGCAGTGTACAGCATATCAGTTCCCGAACAGAGGCATCATCCTCCACTATGCAAATATGCGCCATATTCTCACCTCTTTTATGCGAATAGTATAGCACATACCGCTACAAAATACGCTCTTTTTTGTGCACCCCGGTTACGGCAAACCCCGTCCAGTCCGCAATGTTTTCTGCATGGTCGCTAATACGCTCCAAATACTTTGCAATCAGCAGAAAGTCAACTGCTCTGTCCACTTGTTTTCTATCTGCAAGAACAATGTCTATCAGTTCATTTTTCACCATATCAAACAATGCATCTTGCTTGTCATCCATGCGAATCACCTGGGCTGCTATTTCCGTGCTGTTTTTTACAAAAGAATCCACAGCCAACCGCACCATCTCTACTGCCAACACACCCATTTTTCTGATATTGGCTGGTTGCACAATGTTTTCTATCCCGCACAACATAATGGTAATTTCCGCTATATCTGCCGCTTGATCGCAAATTCGTTCTAGGTCTGTAATCATTTTTAACGCTGCCGAAACAGACCGCAAATCTTTTGCAACTGGCTGTTGCCGCATAATCAGCTTCAAAGAGCGGCTTTCTATCTGGCGTGCCATATTATCTACCGCATCGTCTTCTTCTATCACTCTTTTTGCCAGATTCACATCGCAGCCATCCAGTGCCCGCATAGCATTTTCTATTGTCTGCTCTGCCATGGCTCCCATTCGTATCAATTCCAAGTTCAACTCTTCCAGTTCCGAATCGTATTTACTTCTATACATATTTAGCCAAACCTTCCTGTAATATAGTCTTCTGTGCGCTTGTCTTTCGGCATTGCAAACAATGTTTCCGTATCGTTGTATTCCACCATATCTCCCAGTAAAAAAAATGCCGTTTTATCCGATATACGAACCGCTTGCTGCATATTGTGCGTTACAATTACCACAGTGTATTTTTGTTTCA
>CAZQBV010000053.1:0-19570 GCA_964592125.1 uncultured Christensenella sp. | reverse complement strand
TCGGGGTATTCCTTTGGGGAAGGACACGCTGGGGCGGGCGGTGGAAGGGCAAGGCATAATGCAGAATGCAGAATTAAAGTCAAGGGCGGGGAAAACCCGTTGGTCGACTGCGATGCTTAGTAGGGCAGTTGAAAGTGGAAAATGGAAAGTGGAAAGTGAAGGTCAAGGGCAGTAAAAGGGCAGTTGGAAATTGAGAAGTTGAGGTCTGCGGTGGGAGGAATGCTGCTGTGGGCTTTTTTGATTTTACATATAGTTGATATTTTTTACAGATGTTTACTTGGTGGATGGTGGGGTGGTATAATGATTAGGTAAATTTTTCATATGCAGATATACGGGCACAAAGAATTTAAAATTCTATTGATTAATGAAAATTGTGGGAAGATGGCATATAGCATATAAGGATAATTAGCAGAAATTTGGAATTTGGTGCTGCATATAACAATAATGAGCAATTAAAATATCGATATACACAAAATTAATAAAAAAACAAGGAGGAAGTACTAATGGCAGATTTTGATACTAATAAATTGAATGGAGTAGACTGGTCTGAAATTACGGATAATTTCCGTAATCCTCTACAAGATACGCTTGATAGAATAAAAGATAAGGCTCGAGTAGACCTGTGTGCCATTGAAGCAACTCGTAGTAAAAGAGACGCTGAAGAATTAAGGCGGCATAACGAATTGGTGAAGACATTGAAGGAGGCTGGCGAAAAGGGAGCTGCCATTACTGTTGGGGATAATGCATACGGTATTCAAATCCAACAAAACTCGGCAGGAGCACTACAAACTATGGAGAATACGCAAGGATTAGATTACAAAAAAACGATGTCGGTCTTGAAGGAAATAAGCAGCTATTTTGATTATCCTCAGTTTAAACAAACATATGGAGCAAATGCAGAGAATGTAAAAGAAATGGTATTAAAGACTATGACAGAAGTTGAGACTAAGGAAAATGAAGGGCTAATTAAAAAATCATTGCACTTACTCAAGGATTTAACCGTAGGTGTTACTGGCAGTCTGATTGCATCAGGAATACTTGCGCTTCTTGGAACTTTACCAATCTAATAAAATATGTCCCCCTGTTTAACAATTTATGGAAATCATAGATGCTTAGAACGTTATTGTATCAAAAATGGATTTTAACGAGTGCGATTGAATGCTTTATAGAACGAAAGCCATAATTATTCTTTGCTTCGCATTTTGTTTAACTGCAAGAATGAGATAAATTAGCAAAATTATACGCAGTTAAAAAAGTAGCTTTTATGCTGTGATATTTGGGAGAAGAAAATGAGTTCTCTTTTTATACTTGGCAATGGCTTCGACATTGCGCATGGTATTTCAACAAAATATTCTGATCTTAGATTATTTATAATTAATCTATATCCAGAATCTCTTGCATTTCGTGATGAAATTGTGTATTTGGAAGATTACAATAATATTGAAGTGCAAGAATTTGCTGCTGAAATTCTTCTAAATGCAATGGATAAAGTAGCAGGAGAAAATTGGTCAGATTTCGAAGAAGCATTAGCACTTGTAAATTTTAATAGCAAACTTCCATTTGCAAATCACCAAGAAAATAAGACCGATGAAGAAGATAATAAGCTAATGGGACAATACTTGTTATACATGGATGTGCTTACCAGCGGCTTTATCAATTGCGCAAAACTGTGGCAGGATTTTTTCCGCATGTGGATGAAAGATATTCAGGCGCAAATAGAGCATGGAAGTTTTTCGAGCCGCGATTCGCTGAAGAAGCTCTTTTTATTGCCCGGCAATAAGTTTCTTTCTTTTAACTATACAAAGACATTACAAGCACTATATGGAGTCAAAAAGGTTGTTCATATTCACAATAGAGTTGGACAAAAACTTATCTTCGGTCATAGTCAAGCAAAAGCAGAATACAAATCAGTTATAGAAGGTGGTTCCGGCCCTTGTCTTAGCTCATCTTTCTTTGATGATATGCTATCGTCATTTAAGAAAGACACCCACTCACCACTAAAAAAATATAATTCTTTTTTCAATTCACTTAATTCAGAAGTTGATAAAGTCTACTCATATGGTTTTAGTTATGGGAAAGTTGATAGTGTGTATATCAAAAAAATCATTAGCAACATATCGAACGATGCAATATGGTATTTCACTAAATTCGAAGCACAACATACGGACTCGTTGAGAATTATAAAAATAAGGCTACGTAAATGGGGATTTAAAGGAAACTTTGATACATTTGAGGGCTAATTAAATAAAAACCATTGGTAGCTTCTGAAGGAAAGCAGATTGTTATATATGAACTCGTTATTTAAGATTATGATAGTGTTCTTAATTCATGGGTAAAGCATTTGCTAGAGCATTATAGTGCAGAGGTGGAAATAGATATCTTGCAAGCAGGATATTGTTTTGAAAGAGATGAATATCTGGAAAAAATAAAGTTTCAAGACGCAAGTATTCGTTCGGCGCCATCTGTACTTTCGGGCGATTTTACGGAAATACTAACTGTTGATTACCCACCAACAAACCAACCATTGACATTATCTACTAAATCTACTGATATAAAGATACAGGGCGAGCGCCCTGCAACATATGAATATAATGCACGGCAGGCCAGAGTGGTGACACACCCTAGCCCTGCTGTAGAAGGTGATAGCACCACCTCAACGCAACCCAATTAGGCACCGCGCTAGATTAGTATAACAATTTAACGCGTCCGCTTCAAGAGGGATAATACATATATTAACAAACAGCACGCGTATGAGGATAAAAAATCTTCATGCGTTTTTTTGTATGAGATGCAAGGCAGCCCTGAAAAGGCACAAGCACACGCCGCAAAACTTCTGTGGGTATAGAGCGAAAGCTTTTTTGCCCAGTCGCTATGCGGTGGGTGCATTTGTGCGAAAAGGAGGCCACCAAATGCATAAAGAACCCGAAGAAGGCGCCTTCCCCGAAGGGTGGAGCGATGCGGACGACGAAGCCATGTTTGCAGCGGCAGAGGAATTTGTAGCGCTGAACCGCAGCGTGATTCGCGTTCACAAACAGGACAGCCTTGCGCAGAACTGTTTCATAGAGGGGTTTATTGCCGGATATGAATACCATAGTGCCAGAAGCTGCGCTTTGTATGGTAAGGAAAGTGGAAAGGGCAGTTGAGAGTGGAAAATTGAAAGTGGAAAGTGAAGGTCAAGGGATAAGGTCAAGGGAAAAAGGATTGGTTCTCTTCGGCGCTGCGCGCAACCTCTCCCAGAGGGCGAGGCAGGGAATGCGGTGTGCGGGAGAACGGGACGCCCGAGTGTTCGTCCCCCATGCCTTTGGAAGAGGATAAAAAGAATGTCTGCAAAATGGCAGTAAGATGTCAGTGCAATGGGAGTAAATTCATGATATAGTAATATTGTAAAAAGATATCGAAACGAGCTGTTTTAAAAGATACGCTCCGTAAAAAAAGTGTATATACACGAAAATATGTGAAAACGAAGGGCTGCCTGCAATGGGCGGCCTTTTTGATATGCCTAATTCAAAGAGAAAAGAGAATTTTTATGCGGTGTGTGCCGCGGAGGGAGAACATAGCATGTATAAAATGGACAAAAACGCGAACATTAAAGTTTCGCAGGGGGACACACTGCCTTTGCGCCTGATAGTGAAGGGGATTACCTTTACACCGGACACGGTGGCTTACTTTGGCATTACGGACGATGTGCGGGAGGTGCGATTGCTGCAACTGAAGCTGCCGGTGAAGATAACCGAGTTTGGCGGGGTGATTGACGTGCCACTGACGCACAGACAGATGAAAAAACTGAGAACGGGAATGCACAAGTGGGATTTGCGAACAAAATCTCGAACGGATGTGATTACCTACTTTGATACATCCCGAACCTTGGAAGTGAAGGACGTGGCCAGCGACGGCTGCCTGTATTAATACAATAAAAGAAAGCTGGAGGAGGTAGACAAGAATGCCTGATATTTCTGAAAATAGATGTGGATATGTGGACGAGATGGGGTGCCACGAGGTGACATTGCAGGCCGGATTTATAGGCCAACAAGGCTATACATTTAGACCAAGGGTGGAGGACACCGGAGAAAAACTGTTGCTGAGCTGGGAAAACGACGGTGGGCTGGAAAACCCCGAAACGGTGGATATAAAGGGAGTGACATACACACCCACACTGCAAGAGGACGGAGACCAGACATGGATAAGCTGGGAAAATGATGGCGGGCTGCCCAACCCCCAACGCATGGGCATACGGGGCGGAACGTTTACGCCTGTGATTGACGACACGGGCGACAAGCTGCTGCTGAGCTGGAGAAATGACCGCGGACTTGAAAACCCAAAGACCATAGACGTGAAGGGCGTGACCTATACACCCAGCGTGGCGCAGATGGGCCAAGAGGTGGTGCTGAGCTGGACGAATGACGGCGGGCTGCCCAACCCACTGCCCATGAACATACGGGGCGCTGTGGGCGAGAAGGGCGACAAGGGAACGACATTTACCCCGCTGGTGGAAGAAAAAGAAGATGGCCGCATACTGCTGTGGTGGGAAAATGACGGCAACGAACCCAACCCCTTCCCCGTGAATGTGCGAGGAGACCGCGGACTGCAAGGCGAGCGGGGCATTAAAGGCGATAAGGGTGACAAAGGCGATACAGGCGAAAAAGGCGACCGAGGCGATACGGGAGCCAAGGGCGAGAAGGGCGACAAGGGCATAAAGGGCGACAAGGGCGAAAAAGGCGAGCAGGGTGAGCAGGGTGAACCGGGGCTGACGCAGGAGCTGGTGGCCGGGGAGAATATTACAATAGATTCGAGTGACCCAAGTGCGCCGGTGGTGAGCGCGAGTGTTGGGGTACAAAGCCTGGTTGAAGGTAATTTTATTTCGGTGGATGCGAGCGACCCGAGCGCGCCAGTGGTAAGTGCGGACGTTGGCGTGGTACGAGTGGAGGCCGGAGATAATATTATTGTGGACGATTCGAACCCCGGGAAACCGATTATAAGCGCAATAGGCGGCGGTGCTACGCAAACGCCTGTAACCTACGCGGAGCTAATTGCATTGATTAATACAAATGCGTTAGTAGCGGGAAGCCAATATCTTTTGACGGATTATGTTACGCAGTACCAGCAACCTGTGACAAATATAATAAAAACATCTGATGAAATAGAGCCACTTGTATTAACCGCTGTATCTAATAATGCATTGGCAGTAGAGTGCTCTAGCCTGACCTACCCCAATGATATTGTTTATTATGATGTGAAAAATAATAAATGCGAAGATAATAGTACGCCAAGAAACGGTTTTATACTGCGTAGGATTGACACAAAATATAATATTGATATGCCAGATGATTGGCGTAATATATTGTGGGCTAGGTTTAAAGCAACTGCGCCTGTGTGGACAAGTGGTGCTGTGGTGCGTGGGAATATATATCAATCAGGTACAGATTTATATATAGCCACAAAAGCTGGAACGCCAACAAGTGCAACAGATGCTACATTCTTTCAGTTGATCTGTACAGTTAATGATTATTTTTGGTTGTCTTCAATGCGCACAGGATTAACGTTAAATACCACAGACTATGCGGAGCGATATACATTCAATGCAGACACTAGTCTCACTGTTAAAACGCCTACTAAAATGACAACGGTTATACCAAATAATATAATGGTAGAAAGCGGAGGAAGCGTAAGCGCAGCAGGAATCAGAGAACTGTCTAATAACGTTTGGTACTTTGGCACGTATGTAAACAGGCCGTTCAACATTTCTGCCGAAAACGGATTTTACAACAACACGTTTGGCGATCGTTGCTACATGAATACGTTTGGAAGCAGTTGCTATGGCAATATTTTTACAAGCGTTTTCATAGGCAACTCATTTGGAAGCAACTGTTCATACAACATATTTGGAAATAATTGCACATACAATACATTTGGAAGCAACTGCTCAAACAATTATTTTATATCATTTTGCGCTCAAAACACATTTGGTAGCAATTGCTATAACAATATCTTTGGCAGTAATTGTAGCAGCAATACGTTTGGCAGTAACTGCTACAGCAACACATTTGGTAGTAGTAGCAGTGACAATGCTTTTGAAAGTAGCTGCTATACCAATATCTTTGGCAGTAACTGTAGCAGCAATACGTTTGGTAGTAACTGCTACAGCAACACATTTGGTAGTAGCTGTCATAACAACATGTTTAGTAACACCTGCACTGGCAACATATTTAGCAGTAGCTGCTACAGTAACACCTTTGGTAGCTATTGTAACAGCAATACGTTTGGTAGTAATTGTTTTAGCAATACGTTTGGTAATTTCTGCTACAGTAACACCACAACAAATTATTTCCAGAACAATAATTTGCTGGATGGATTTTTTAATACTAACGTGAGCACGCGAACAGAACTACATAGCAAAACATATCCACATACATTGTTTGTAAATTCTGCTGGAGCAAAATACGCAACGCACTATGTGGGCACTACACCAACATACACAGCACTATAAAGAAATAAAATAGCGGGGAAAAAAGGGAGGAAAGAACATGCCGGAATTGAATGAAGAAAAAACTTGCGGATGTAGCAAGGTGGAGATACAGGCGGGATTTATAGGCCAGCAGGGGTATACCTTTGTGCCGATAATAGAGGACACAGGCGAAAAAATTCTGCTGGGCTGGGAAAACGACGGCGGGCTGCCCAACCCCGCAAAAGTGGATATAAAGGGCGTGACCTATGCACCCACACTGGAAGAGGACGGCGACCAGACATGGATAAGCTGGACAAATGACGGCGGGCTGCCCAACCCCGTGCGCATGGGGATAAGAGGGGGCACATTTACCCCGCAGATAGAAGACACGGGTAAAAAGCTGCTGCTGAGCTGGAGCAACGACAGGGGGCTGCCCAATCCCGAAACGATTGATGTGAAGGGCGTGACATATACGCCAATCATAGAAGATACGGGAGATAGAGTGTTGCTGAGCTGGGAAAATGACGGTGGCCTGCCCAACCCTGAACCGGTAGATTTGAAAGGCAGGACAGGCGATAAGGGTGACAAGGGCGTGACGTTCTCCCCATTGGTGGAGGAGAAAGCGGATGGCCGTATACTGTTGAGCTGGGAAAACGATGGAAATGAACCCAACCCTTTCCCTGTGAATGTGCGAGGCGGTCGCGGACTGCAGGGCGAGCAGGGCATAAAGGGCGACAAGGGCGAAAAAGGCGATACCGGAGAAAAGGGCGACAGGGGCGATACCGGAGCCAAAGGTGATAAGGGAGACAAAGGCGATGCCGGGGCACGGGGTGTACAGGGCGAAAAAGGCGAGCAGGGCGAAGCTGGCGAAACTGGAGAGCGGGGGCTGCAGGGCGAACCGGGCAAGGATGGCAAAGATTTTGTGATACTGGGCTGTTTTGAAACGCTGAACGACCTGATGCAAGCGCACCCGACAGGGGAAGCTGGGCAAGCGTGGACTGTGGGCAGCGCGGCAAATAATAGTGTGTACCTTTGGGATGTGACCACCGAAGCTTGGGTGGCGATAGGGCCGATACAGGGGCCGAAGGGTGACAAAGGAGAGCGCGGCGAAAAAGGCGAGCAAGGCGAAGCTGGGCAGGTGCAAACCATAGTGGCCGGAGAGAATATTACGATAGATGCGAGCGACCCGAGCGCGCCGGTGGTGAGCGCGAGTGGTGGGGGAATTAAGCAATTAGTAGCGGGAACGAATGTTACGGTAGATAATACAGACCCGACAAAGCCTAAAGTGAGTGCAAGCAATACGGATATAATACCATTAAACAATCTATTTACAGGGGTGAATACATTTGCGCCCCCAAAAACGTTACCTGTGAAATCTGACATACCACAGGGAACGCCAATATTGGGTACGGGATGGACAAAAAACGGAAATACATACACACATACAGCGGGGTATACGTCACTAGTATCAATACCAATACAACGTACCCTGCCTTCGGCATATATGGAGCTAGTTTATACACAGACGGGAGCAACTCCATCTAACACATTTACAATTGCGCTAGCAACAACGCCAACCGGTACCAATTGTTCTCTTGTATACAATGGCTACTATAGTGCGACATCAGTACTCGATACAGATTATCCATGGACGTATTTAAATATAATACCGACAAGTGGATGGTCTGGAACGTTAACGATCACAAGTATAAAAGACTTTATATCCTATAATAACCCAATTTTGCGTATTGGAGATAAAACACTAAGCTACCTAACTGATATAAAATATTCGTCTGATACAGGAAGCATTGCAATTGGCGGCGGCTGTTCGCTAAACACGGGTTTTCACAATATGTGTTATGGAAGTATGTCTGGACTTTGTTTGACAACGGGAGAAGCTAATACCTTTGTAGGAGGTCAAGCAGGGAGAGGTGCCACAACAGCAAGGTGGAATACATGCCTTGGCTATGCCACACAGCCAGGTTCTAACGGAGAAAGTAATGTATGCGTAGGAATAAATGCCTCGTCAGGCGCAGAAGGAATCCAAAACATAGCTATAGGAGCAAATGCGGCTGCTGTCGGGGGTCTACAAAATATCATTATAGGGTCAAACTCTAATACGGGGGTATCGCTGGGATCGAATCAAATTATACTGGGTGCAAACGTCTATTCCACAGCCTCCAACCAAATAACCTTAGGCAACGCAAACATCACCCAAATACGTGCCCAAGTAACGAGCATATCCAGCCTGTCCGATGAGCGAACAAAAGAGTACTACAAAAAGGCAGACCTGAAACTGTGCGCAGACACTGTGATGGCATTGCCAACCTCCAGATATAAATATAAACCATTCACGGGCACGCATCTGGATGGTGAAGTGACTGGTTTCATGGCGGACGACATGGAAAAGGTGTTCCCCAAATGTGTGCACATTGCAGACCAACACTTTCCGGTTCTGGATGAGAACGGTGAACCAGTGATGGAAACCGTGGTGGATGAAGCGACAGGTGAAGAGCGTGAGAAACCCAAAACATTCTTGATGGAAAATGTGAAAGAGATAGCGGCAAGCGATCAATTACTGGCTACGCTGTGGGGCGCGGTGCAATACCTTGTGGGCGAGGTGGAGCTGCTGAAAAGCCAGAAGAGCGTAACGGAAACGGCGGTAGTGAAAACGATAGAAACTAAGGCAGAACTGGCGCAAGAAACAGTGGCAGAAGTATTGGCGCAAAAAGCTGATGCATAAATAAAATAAGCGAGAAGCGCATAGAGTGCGGGGAAAAAAGGGAGGAAAAAACATGCCGGAATTGAATGAAGAGAAAACTTGCGGATGCAGCAAGGTGGAGATACAGGCGGGATTTATAGGCCAGCAGGGGTATACCTTTGTGCCGATAATAGAGGACACAGGCGAAAAAATTCTGCTGGGCTGGGAAAACGACGGCGGGCTGCCCAACCCCGCAAAAGTGGATATAAAGGGTGTGACGTACCAACTGGTACTGGAAGAGCGGGAGGGGCAGGTGTGGCTACACTTTGAAAACAATGGTGGCCTGCCCAACCCCGCATCTGTAGGAATAAGAGGGGGTACATTTACCCCACAGATAGAGGACACGGGCGAAAAGCTGCTGCTGAGCTGGAGCAACGACAGGGGGATGCCCAACCCTGAAACAATTGACGTGAAGGGCGTGACGTATACGCCAAGCGTGGAAGACACGGGTGACAGAGTGTTGCTGAGCTGGACAAATGACGGCGGGCTGCCCAACCCCGTGCCGGTAGACCTGAAAGGCAGGACAGGCGATAAGGGTGACACGGGCGCAACGTTTTCCCCTGTGATAACGGAAAAAGCGGACGGCCGGATTGTGCTGAGCTGGGAGAACAACGGTGGCCTGCCCAATCCATTTGCTGTGAATATAAAGGGCGAACGGGGCTGGAAGGGCGAAAAAGGCGACAGAGGTGACAGCGGCGAAAAAGGCGACAAGGGTGACAAAGGTGACCGTGGTGACAGGGGCGAACCGGGCGAACAAGGCAATGATGGAGAAGGATTTGTCCTGAAAGATGTATATGCAACAATAGAAGAATTGCAAGCAGCGCATGCTGTGGGACAGGTGGGAGATGCCTATGCAGTGGGCACACCTGAGAATAGCACGGTGTATGTATGGAGCACTGCCAATGCCGCATGGGAGAACATTGGCCAACTGCGAGGATCGCAGGGCGAACAGGGCGAAAGAGGACTGCAGGGCGTGCAGGGACCAAAAGGCGAAAAAGGCGACAAGGGCGACACGGGTGCGCAAGGCGAAAAGGGTGACCGAGGCGATACCGGAGCAAAAGGGGAGCAGGGCGAACAGGGAATTCAAGGACTGCAGGGGCCGAAGGGCGAACAGGGGCTGCAAGGCGAGCGCGGAGAAAGAGGAGAACAGGGCGGCGTGGCGGCGGCTACAGTGATGTTGACTGTGGCCGCATGGCAAGCGGACGGCGAAGCCTTCAAGCAAACAGTGACCATAACAGGACTGCTGGCAAATGACCAACTGCACGCCTGCACACCGGACGATGCAAGCCGCGCGGCGTACAAAGAAGCGGCTGTGGATGCGCTGGACGTGACAACGGACGGTGAACTGGTATTTATAGCGGACGATGTGCCCGAGGCAGACCTGACGGTGCGCGTGGTGCAAACAAAGATAGGAGGTGGGATAAATGGCTAAGAGCATAATGCTGAGAAGCGGCGGTGGTGGTGGCGGTATTGTTGTAGGGGCAACTGCGCCTTTAAACCTGAAAGCTTTGTGGGTGGACACTGGCAATAAAGGCGCTTTGCGGTACTACAATGGCACTGCATGGGTATTCTGCGCCGCAGTTTATGGCGCTTAATGATATAGCAAAGTGAGGAGATGTAGAGAATGCCAACGGTAGAGATATCGGCAGCCAAAATGGTTGCACTAAAAGCGAAGGTAAAAGCGGAGTGCCTGCGCAGACAGTATAATGGCAGTGTTGCGCCATACGGTGCAGCTGCGTATGACTTTGCAAAACAGCCAGCAAAGGACGGTGTTGTATTGGCAGAGCACGGCCAAAAAACGACTGATTTGTTGCTGAAAATAAAGCCCATTAGCGGATTTAGCAATGTGGCAACGCCCGATGGCAATACAGCAAGTGTTGTGGGGGATGTTGACACGCTAACAGCGGTGGCAACCAGTTTGGCGGCCGAAAGCACGACAGGAACCTCCACCTGCGCGGCATTGTGTACAGGACTTTGTACAACACAATGTAGCACCGGCTGTAGTGGCTGTAGCGGTAGTTGTAGCGGAAGTTGTAGTGGATGCAGTGGATGTAGTAGTTGTAGCGGTAGCTGTAGTGGATGTAGTAGTTGTACTGGCAGTTGTAGTGGGTGTAGTAGTTGTACTGGCAGTTGCAGTGGTAGTTGCACTGGTTGCAGCGGTACTTGCAATGGTAGTTGTACAGGCAGTTGTACTGGCTGTACTAGTTGTGTTAACCAATGTGCACTTAATTGTACCAGTGTGTGTACTGGCTGTAGTGGCGGCTGTAAGACAGGTTGCACAAGTTGTACTAGCTTATGTTCACAAAATTGTACCAGTGTGTGCACAGGATGTAGTGGCACATGTACAGGTACTACAAAAAAATAGAGTATAAATCTATAAATAAAAGGAGATATATTATGACAACAAGTGAAGAATTATTGATGAAATTGATAAAAGGTGAAACTACTACTTTAAAAGAAATATCTTTTACAGAAAGAACTATTGCCATTAGCCAGTACTGCAGGTATCTGCGTGCCATGGGCTACGATCCCAATGAGATCGCACCCGTGGTGGATAAGATACTAAAGGAACAGGAGGTGTATGCTGCTAGTCCTTTGTTTTATAAAGTGTATTTTAAACAGCAGTACACAGCAATTTCTGAAATTGAATTGCAAGAGGTATTTGAGGAAGATTTAACGAAAGTTTGGCTGCCGACTAAGATTAGTTTGGGGTGTTCCTACCTAAACGTGATGATAGACCTGAATAGACCCGAATTTAAGAACAGGATTTCAGACTTAGTAAAGAGGTTGGATGGCTGGATAGAGGAACGAGATACCAACCCCGCATATATAGAATTCAGATGATAATAATCTCCAATAGAGAAGGTGATAAAAATCACCTCTCTATTGCGGCTTGGTACAAGGCTGCCAAAGGCAATTGTTGGGAGATGTGTATTGGATGGTTTATTCAGCATATGTTGGTCAAAAGTATAAGGAGTGTAGTAAATGAATATTGAGAGAATAAAATTAGATGAAAATTTCTGTGATGGACTGCAAAGCCTGATGTATCAAGTACAATGCAGGTCTCAGATCATAAAAGATATTCTGAATGGCAATGTGGTTGTAGATAATGAAATGTTTAAAAAATACCATGCTGAATATGAGGAATATTTCATGTACTATGAGCTTAAAAAAGAAAATATGCTGGAAACATATGTACCTGAAGGTCTGAAAAACTACACTTGGAATGTGGATTTTGCAACACAAGAAATCATTTTGACTAAGGCGGGTGGTTAAATGAAACACTTCTTACAGTGCAAAATGCCCAACGTGTCTGATGATTTCACCAAATCTATACGCTATCTATATAGCGATATAGACTTTGGTGAAAAAATGCCAGTGATAGATATCACCTTTCAGGTGGGAGAGCAGTGTAGTTTTAGGTGTTCTTACTGTTATCAAACAAAAAAGTCTGACAAAACCATGACACTCGAAACCGCAAAAAAAGCGATTGATATACTGCTGGCAAGGGATAATGAATACATACCCGATAAAATCAAAGGTTGCATTATAGGCTTTATTGGTGGCGAGCCTTTGCTGCATGCCAAATTAATTGAGGATATTATCGCTTACACTGAGCAAAAGCTGGTAGAAGAACACCATGATTGGCTGTACCATCATGCATATTCTATCTCAAGCAACGGCTGGGATTACTTCTCGGAGGAATCTAAACACCTTTTTGAAAAGTATGGTAATAGAATATCTGTATCTTTTACATTGGATGGCAATAAAGAATTGCACGATAGTTGCAGAGTGACCACAGACGGTAAGCCAACCTACGACAAAGTGATTGAAAGCATCAAGGATTTTAATGCTAAATACGAAGGCGGTTCGCTGATAAATTCGGGCACCAAAGTGACATTGGCGCCGGGCAATGTAGAACATACCTTTACAGCAGTCAAACATATGCTGGATTTAGGCTACCGAAGCATTATGGCAAACTGCGTATATGAAGAGGGATGGACTATATCTCACGCTAAAACTTTGTATAGCGAAATGAAAAAGATAGCCGATTATCTGCTGGAAACCGAACTTTACAAAAAAGCATATGTCCGGCCATTTGACGAGGATTTGTACCGACCTCTCGGCGAAGATGATATGCAATGCTGGTGCGGTGGCGATGGCCGGATGATAGCGGTAGACCCGGACGGCAAGTTTTATCCGTGCTTGCGGTACATGGAATCATCTCTAGGGAATTCTCAAAAACCTTTGGTAATAGGAGACTTGAGCGGCTTGTGCAAAAAACCAGAAGAGCTTGCTATCATGGATGATTTGCGCAGCGTGACAAGACGCAGCCAGTCAACCGATGAGTGCTTCCACTGCCCTATTGCTACGGGGTGCTCTTTGTGCGTAGCTTATAATTACCAAGTTTATGGCACTGTGCACAGCCGAGCAACTTACATTTGCGATACACACAAAGCTATGGCGCTGGCGAATGTATATTTTTGGAATAAGGTATATCAAAAAGAAGGCATACGAGATGTTTTTGTGAACCACGTTCCGGATGAGTGGGCGCTGGAGGTGATAGGCGAAGAGGAGTTGGGTGTGCTGAAGGAACTGGAACAAGAGAATGCCTATACCGAACACAAATAAAAAGCGATGCAGCTTTTTTTACAGCGTATTCATTTGACATGGGTTTTTAGAGCGACTTAAAAATGTGCGCTGCATAGCACTTTCTTGCAAATGGTTGATTCCCACCCATTCGAGAAACTGCAATACTATGTGAATGGTATGTGTGGCAAAAGCAAACAGGCTTTATGGATAGTAAATATGTGGAAAAGTTGGACGCGCAGAGCGTCTTTTTTCATGAAGAAATAGAGAAAAATGGGAGTGAGATAGATGGCTAAAAGCATTATGATGCACAATGGCGGGGGTGGCGGTACGAAAGTAAAATTTGTGGACTACACAGGGTATAACAAAAACCTAGATGCAGCCATGAGTTTAACCCCACTCTCGGCAGGACGAACGAAATTGGCGGCAGCAACCGATGGCAACGGCAGCGTGCTGTTTGGCGGTGGTTTTATCGGCACCGGCTACAGCGCAGTGGTGGACAAATACACAAAGGATGGCGTGCGCAGCACATTAGCCCCACTCTCGGTAGCGCGAGAACTATTGGAGGCAGCAACGGATGGCAACGGCAGCGTGCTGTTTGGCGGTGGCAGAGGCAGCAGCGTAAGCGCAGTGGTAGACAAATACACAAAGGACGGTGTGCGAAGCACATTAGCCCCACTCTCGGTAGCGCAAGCAGCTTTGGCGGCAGCAACGGATGGCAACGGCAGTGTGCTGTTTGGCGGCAGCGCAGGGGTGGACAAATACACAAAGGATGGCGTACATAGCACATTAGCCCCACTCTCGGTGGCGCGAAGTGACCTAGCGGCAGCAACGGATGGCAACGGCAGTGTGTTGTTTGGCGGTGGTGGTGGCCTCAGCAGCGTAAGCGCAGTGGTAGACAAATACACAAAGGACGGTGTGAAAAGCACGCTAACCCCACTCTCGGTAGCGCGAAGTGACCTAGCGGCAGCAACGGACGGCAACGGCAGCGTGTTGTTTGGCGGTGGCAACGGCAATGTGCAATATAACGAAGGCAGTGCAGTGGTAGACAAATACACAAAAGACGGTGTGAGCAGCACATTAGCCCCACTCTCGGTAGTGCGAAATGCTTTGGCGGCGGCGAGTGATGGCAACGGCAGCGTGTTGTTTGGCGGTGGTACAGGTGGCGCATACAGCACAGTGGTGGATAAATACACCGATTTTATAAAAGCACTGAAAATAACAGTGCCCATTATAAAAGGCAGCAAATACAAGCTGAATAGCGATGTGGAAAAGGTGGCGGAAGCCAACACGGTGGAAGTTGACCCAAGCAGCAATAAGCTGAACGGCTATATAAAATTTAAAAAAGGAGAAATAAGAGATGCTTGAAATTTGGAATAAGGAAACACCGGTGACTGTGGCAAACGGCACAGTATACAGCACACTGAAAAGCTTTGGCGCGGCGCACCCAGAAGCAAATGCGAGAGTGACACTGATAGAAAAAACACCCGATGGGCGCATTGTGGCGATACAGGACCTAGACATCTTGAAACTGTATCATCCGGACACGGCAAACATGCCGGACGAAGAAGCGGTGCGCTATATCAACGAAGAAATGGCAAAGCCGCCAGCACCACCCGCACCCGAACAAGTACCAGCCACAAAAGCGGAAGTGCTGGCACTGGGGCAGCAAATGACGGATTTGGAACTGATGATACTGGAAGGAGGCGGCACAAATGTATGAAACACTGAAAAAGCGTTATGAAATGGGATTCTGCACCAAAGAACAGCTATATAGATATGTGACGTTGGGCAAACTGACACAGGCGGAGTATGAGGGCATAATAGGCGCCGATGATGCCGCGAAGATAGAACAGTAAAATACAACACACTCAAAACCGCAAGTAATTGCGGTTTTTTTAGTATCGAAAATAATAGAAAAAAATACAGCCGTACACGGATATGAAAGAGCTGCGCTCTGCGATTGGGCTGCGGTTTGCATCGAAGAGAATAAAAAAACAAACAAAAATGAGGAAGCAAAAGTGAAGCTGCTGTTTTGGTGATGGCGGCAACATAGCGTGATAGATTGAAAGAAATAAAGAAAAATGGAGGGAACATCTGATGGCGGATGTATGGAAGGAAAAACGAAGAGGCCACGAAGTGACGGTGCATGCGGGGTTTGTGGGACCCAAGGGGTATACATTCAGGCCAGTGGTAGAAGATACCGGCGAGAAAATACTGGTGAGCTGGACAAACGACGGCGGACTGAAAAACCCTGAAACAGTGGACATAAAAGGCGTTACCTACGTGCCGGAGATAGAAGATGACGGCAGCCAACTGTGGCTGGGCTGGCAGAACAACGGCGGACTGCCCAACCCCGAGCCGGTGGGGATAAAGGGGGGGACTTTTACACCATCCATAGAGGACACGGGCGAAAAACTGTTGCTTTCTTGGACAAATGACAGGAACTTTGAAAACCCGGAAACGGTGGACATAAAGGGCGTGACATACACCCCCCAGATAAAAGAGATAGACGGAAGCATATTGCTGTGCTTTGAGAACAACGGTGGGCTGCCCAACCCTGCGCCCATTGACCTGAAAGGCGACAAGGGCGATCGTGGACTACAGGGGTACATATTTACGCCGGTGGTGGACGAAACGGATGATGGCCGGATTGTGCTGAGCTGGGAAAACGATGGTGGACTGCAAAACCCTTACTCTGTGAACATAAAGGGAGAGCGCGGCCCGCAGGGTGACCAAGGCGTGAAAGGCGACACGGGAGCGAAGGGCGACAAGGGAGACAAGGGAGATACGGGAGACAAGGGCGACAGGGGAGATGAAGGCCAAAAAGGCGAAAATGGAGAAGGCCTCGCGCTAAAAGATGTATATGCAACAAAAGAAGAGATGGAGACTGCGCACCCCGTGGGGCAGGAAGGCGACGCCTATGCTGTGGACACAGGCGAGGATAGCATTGTGTATATATGGAGCACAGACAATGCTGCATGGGAAAGCATTGGAAAGCTGCGTGGACCACAGGGGAAAATGGGGCCGGTGGGAGCGACTGGACCACAGGGAGAGAAAGGTGAAAAAGGCGATGCGGGAAAAGATGGCAATAGCTTTGTGATACAGAGCATTGTTTCCACATTGGATGAACTGAAAACGATGCACCCAACTGGACGTGCGGGAGACGCCTATGGAGTGGGCACGCCGGAGGACAACGCCATCTATATATGGAGTGTTGACCAAGGGGCGTGGGTATCGCTGGGCAAACTACAGGGACCACGGGGATTGCAAGGTATACAAGGCGAAAAGGGCGACAGAGGAGAAAAAGGTGAAACCGGAGGCATTTCGATTTTGGAGGTGTACCCGGTGGGCTCTGTATACCAAACTGAGGACGGAACCTTTGACCCGAATACCACATGGGGCGGTGTGTGGAGCAGAATAAAAGGCCGTGTGATTGCGGGCGTGGATGAAGGGGACAGCGACTTTGCCGCGGCCGGAAAGATGGGCGGCACGAAGACACATGCGTTGAGCGTGGCGGAGCTGGCGGCGCATGGGCATGGGTTTGGAACAGGTACGGAAAGCGCGAGCCATACGCATACTTTGAGTATAGATGGTGGCGATGGATCGCATGCGCATATGTTGAGTAGCGCAGGTATATCTGGGGGGGGACACACTCACTCGTTGTCAAGCGAATGTACGGAGGTTGGAGATCATACGCACAACTATTGGGTTCCAAGCTCCGCAAATGTAGCTAGTGGAAGTAGCTATACTGCTGCAAAGGTAGATTCTTATAAACCTTCTGGAGATGGTGGAAAACACATGCATACTATTACAGTAAGACAGACATCAGATGGGAGTCATGGTCACAATATAACGGGTTATACAGACTCGGCTTCTTTCTCGCATGGGCACACAGGTAGTGCGGTGGCTAATACCACTACACATACACACTCTGGCACGACAAACAATGCGGGGAGTGGGACTGCGCACAACAACTTGCAGCCGTATTATGCGGTGTATATTTGGCGGAGAACGGCATAGCCGGAGCTGTGCTATGGCGAAGTATAGGGAATGGACAACAAGCGAAGGACTGCTGCTGCTGCGGGGCTGGGCACGCGACGGGCACAACCTGGAGCAGATAGCCCGAAATGTGGGCGTGAACGTGGCAACATTGCGCAGGTGGCGGCACAAATATGGCGAAATTGGGCAGGCGGTGCGGCGGGGCAAAGAAGCGGCCGACTACGAGGTGGAAGAGGCGCTGCTGCGAACGGCGGTGGCCGGAAACACCACGGCACAGATTTATTGGCTGAAAAACCGCAGGCCGGACAAGTGGCGGGACAAGCGCGAGGACGGAACTGCCCACAAGGATGTGCTGAACCGACTGGATGAAGTGCTGCACGGGATAGACCGGAGGATAAAGGATGATTGAATTTTCCGCCATGCAGCAGGCGTTCTGGAAGGGGGCGAACTGCCGCTGGAATGTGAAGCAGGGAGCAACGCGGTCGGGAAAGACGTATCTAGACTATTTTCTAATTCCCCGACGGATTCGCGCATGCAAGGGCAATGGCCTGATTGTGCTGCTGGGCAACACAAAAAGCACACTGGAACGCAATATTTTGGAGCCGATGCGTGACATATGGACGGGAAGCCTAGTGGGGAGCATAAACAGCCAGAACAACTCTGTGTATCTATTTGGCAGACGCTGCTATGCATTGGGTGCGGACAAGGCCAGCCAAGTGAGCAAAATTCAGGGTGCGGGCATTGAATATTGCTATGGGGATGAGGTGACAACCTGGAACGAAGAGGTGTTTCAGATGCTGAAATCCAGATTGGACAAGCCGAATTCCTGCTTTGACGGCACCTGCAACCCAGACCACCCCGGGCACTGGTTCAAAGAATTTTTGGACTCGGGCGCGGATGTGTTTACACAAAGCTACCAGATTGACGACAACCCGTTTTTATCCAAAGCGTTTGTGGACAATTTGAAGCTGGAATATGCGGGTACGGTGTACTATGACAGATATATTTTGGGAGAGTGGGCACTGGCGGATGGGCTGGTTTACCCAAACTTTTCTAAAGAACGAAACATTGTTTCGGAAATGCCGGAAGCTGGCGAATGGTACATAAGTGTGGACTATGGAACGGTGAACCCCTTTTCTGCGGGGCTGTGGTGCAAAAATGGGAGCAAGGCAGTGCGGGTGCGGGAGTATTACCATAGCAGCCAGAAGGGGCGCGACCAGAAGACGGATGAGGAGTATTACGATGCGCTGGTGGCACTGGCGGGAGAGCGGCGAATAGAAGCGGTGGTGGTGGACCCCTCGGCAGCGTCGTTTATTGCCTGCATAAGGCGACACGGACGCTTTGATGTGCGAAAGGCGCGAAACAATGTTTTGGATGGCATTCGCAATACGGCAAGCATGATAAACAAGGGGCGGATTTTGATACATGAGAGCTGCGTGGACTGCCTGCGGGAATTTGGAACGTATAGCTGGGACACCAGCGGTGGCAGCGATGCGGTGGTGAAGGAAAACGACCATGCCATGGACGATGTGCGCTATTTTGTGCAGACGGTGATGGTGCAGGATGGGGGACGGTTTGTGGAGGTGGCGCTTTGAAGGGCGTGGAAAATTGAAAGTTGAAAATTGAAAGTGAAGGTCAAGGGCGTGAAGCTGCTCCCCTATGCCTCCCCCTTAAACCCCCTCCCTTACCCCCCCCAAACGACTCTTTTCAGCGCTAGCAGCTTTGGTGAAGAACAGCACAGGCCGCGGGCGGTTTATGTAAAGTAGTCGCACAAG
>CAZQBV010000052.1:0-19926 GCA_964592125.1 uncultured Christensenella sp. | reverse complement strand
CCCAGGCTGCACCCCGCGCGCTACCGCACTGAGCTGTGCCAGTTTGGCATGGCCATCTGCATCTATATGTATCTCATCCCCTGCCACCACAGCATATTCCGCCGCATTTAGGAAGGCACATCCTTCCTCTTCCGCTACCTTCTTTAAAAAAACAGGCAGCAATAATGACTCTTCCCGGCAGTTAGCGCCAAATTCATTTCCAAAACGTGCAGTTGCAATATTTTTACCAATGGTCACTGGTGATACCACCAGTATTTGTGGGGTACCTCCCCTGTGCCCACAGGCATTTTGCTTTACTTTTTTCACCAAAGCGCGCACGCCTTCCGCGCTATCGAAGGCACGTCCTGAAACACGCGGCTTCATATCGTTCGTGCCAATCATAATCAAAACCAAGTCAAGCGGTGTATGGGTTTCTAGGCAAGCTTCTATATACTTCATGCCATTGCGGTAAGGCATCATGGGGTCATCCCACACACTTGTCCTGCCATTGTGCCCTTCTTCAATCACGCAATACGTTTCTCCCAAAAGCGTTTGTAATGCCCCCGGGTACCGCACATTCCATGGAAAACGAGAATGAAACCCCTGTTTTTCATCCTCAGCAGGGTCAAATCCCCATGTATTCGAATCTCCAAAACACAAAATCCTCTTTTTCATGGTTTTCTTCCTTTCTCATCTCTTTCCCATCTCTTCTACATCTGTATTGCTATGCCACTTTGTGCATACATACCGCTGCAAAGACAGCAGTTGCTGTCTTATTTTTTGTTGGATTTCGCCCGCTGTGTGTGGTCTAAGAAGCGTTTGCGCATTCTCAGGCTTTTCGGCGTCACTTCCAAAAGCTCGTCATCTTTCAAAAATTCCAGCATTTCTTCCATACTCATATTCTTGGGTGTGGTAAGCCGTAGCGATTCATCGCTACCAGAGGCACGCATGTTGGTTACGTGTTTTTTCTTGCACACATTCACCACCATATCTTCACTTTTGGGGGAATAACCCACCACCATGCCGCCGTACACCGGTACACCGGCACCAATAAACAGTGTGCCGCGCTCCTGTGCATTGTATAGGCCATAGGCCACCGCATCGCCCGTTTCAAATGCCACCAAAGAGCCGTAGTTTCGGCGTTCTATATCTCCCTTATACGGGGCATAGCTATCAAAAACGGTATTGAGTATACCCTCACCACGCGTGTCAGTCATAAACTCACTGCGATATCCAAACAGGCCACGGGCAGGAATTAAAAATTCCACGCGCATGCGTTCGCCCTGCGGCGTCATGTGCACCATTTCAGATTTGCGCTTGCCCAGCTTTTCTATCACCGCACCCACACTTTCCGCAGGCACATCCACCAGCAAACGCTCTATGGGCTCACACATCTGTCCGTCCACCGTTTTGTACAGCACGCGAGGTGTACTCACCTGAAACTCATATCCCTCACGACGCATGGTTTCAATCAGTATAGAAAGATGCATCTCTCCCCTGCCCAGCACACGAAACGCCTCCGCAGTCTCTGTCTCATGCACCATCAGCGAAACATCTTTTTTCAGCTCGTTCATCAGCCTGTCGCGCAAATGTCGGGATGTAACATATTTACCCTCGCGGCCCGCAAACGGGCTGTTGTTTACAGAAAAAGTCATTTCCACTGTAGGCTCAGATATTTTCACAAAGGGTATTGGTTCAAAGTCATACTTTGCGCATACCGTATTGCCAATATTCACCGTGTCCAACCCCGAAAACGCCACAATATCCCCCGCAACGGCACTCTGCGCAGGCACGCGTTTCAGTCCATCATATTGGTATATAGCAGTTACCTTGCCATGCAGTAGCAGTTCCTCCACATGGTAGTCACACAGCGACACTTCTTGTCCGGTTTTCAGTTCCCCACGCTCTATCCTGCCCACAGCAATTCTTCCCACGTAGTCGCTGTGGTCTACAGAAGATACCAGCATTTGCAGTGGTCCGTTGGGGTCACCCTCTGGCGCAGGTATGTAACTCAGTATGGTGTCAAACAAAGGGTCTAAATCCTTTCCCTCTTGCCCCGGCTCCATAGAGGCAGTTCCTGCCCTTCCAGAGCAATACACAATGGGGCTGTCCAGCTGCTCGGAAGTTGCATCCAGTTCCAGAAGCAATTCCAGCACTTCCTCTCCCACATCATTCAGTCGTGCGTCTGGCCTGTCCACCTTATTCACCACAATAATTACCTTGTGGTTTAGCTCCAGTGCCTTTTGCAACACAAACCGCGTCTGCGGCATGGGGCCTTCAAAGGAATCCACCAGCAGCAGCACACCATTTACCATTTTCAGAACACGCTCCACCTCGCCACCAAAATCCGCATGGCCGGGTGTGTCCACAATGTTAATCTTCACACCTTTATAATTTGTAGAGGTGTTTTTCGCCAGTATGGTAATACCGCGCTCCCTCTCCAAATCGCCCGTATCCATAGCTCGCTCTGCCATGGTTTGGTTGTCCCTAAAATCACTGCCCTGCTTCAACATTTGATCCACCAATGTGGTTTTTCCATGGTCTACATGGGCAATAATTGCAATATTTCTCAAATCTTCTCTTATCACTAACTCTCTCCCTTTCCTAAATGAACAGTTTATTATATACTATATAGAAGAATTATTCAACAAATCGCTAAAGATAAGAGGAATTTTATGGAACTTCTTTCACCCGCAGGAAGCTTTGACGCTCTCCGCGCAGCAGTACAAAACGGCGCAGATGCCGTATATTTAGGAGGGCAGCAGTTCAACGCCCGCCATTTTGCAGGCAATTTTAGCGATATAGAATCTGCGGTTTCCTATGCCCACTTGCGGCACTGCAAGGTTTACTATGTGCTGAACACCCTGCTGCTAGATCGGGAACTTGCGGACTGGGCTTTGCAAGTATCGGTCGCTGCACAGGCCGGTGTGGATGCTTTTATTGTGCAGGACATTGGCGGTGCGGGCATCATTCAGCAAATTTGTCCGGATGTGCCACTGCACGCCAGTACACAAATGACGGTACACAACAGCCCCTCTGCGCAGAGCTTGAAGGATTTTGGCTTTCAAAGGGTGATACTTTCTCGGGAGCTTACAGCATCCCAAACCGCACGCATCCGTCAAAACACGGGGGTGGATACAGAGGTTTTCGTGCATGGCGCACTGTGCGTGTGCTATTCTGGCCAATGTTTTTTCAGCAGTATGCTGGGTGGGCGCAGTGCCAACCGCGGCATGTGTGCCCAAACCTGTCGGTTGCAATACAGCAGCGGCAATAAATCCGGCTATCTGCTCAGCACAAAGGATCTGTGCCTTGTGCGCCACATCCAGCGGCTCGCACAGGCGGGTGTAAAATCTTTAAAAATAGAAGGCCGTATGAAGCGTCCAGAGTACGTGGCAGCCGTCACCCGCGTGTATCGCAAGGCAATGGATGGCGGTCTGCTGCAGCAAAGTGATTTTGATATGCTGGCATTGGCTTTCAACCGTGGGGGCTTTACCACCGGGCTGTTTTCTGTAGATGAGCACCGCCTGTATTCCGTGCAGCCCGACCATCTTGGGCTGGCTGCTGGAAAAGTTGTGGCAGTTTCCGGCAACACCATCACTGTAAAAGATGGCTGCGCTTTGGAAGAAGGCGACGAAATTCGCCCCGCCCTGCCCGATGCACAGCCTGCCAAGGTGTTGCATGTGGCAAACTATACAGATTTGCAGGAAATAGAGCTATCCCATACCAAGGGCTTTTCCAAGGGCGTTTTTGTCCGCCAAATCTCCAGTGCTAGGCAGCTAAACGAGCTTCGGGAAAGCATTTCTGGCAATGCCCGCAAATCTCCGCTTTATGCCAACATACAAATTCGGGAAGGGTTGCCCGCCATATTGGAGTTGCGCACAGATGCCAATATCATCACCACAGTGGCCAGCGCACAGCCTGCACAGCTTGCCAAAAGCCGCCCTGTTACATATGAAGATATCCAAAAGCAATTGAGCAAAACTGGGGACTCACCCTTTTTCATCAAAAAAATAGATTACAGCCTGTCGCCAGATACAGCCTTTCCCTTTAGTGGGCTAAATGCGCTGCGCAGGGCAGCCATTGCCGATATCAGCCAAAAAATTCTGGAACCCTACAGGCATCAGGCAAAGGCCTATGTGCCGCTTGCGCCTGTGCCTCGCAATGCACCCGCGCCACGTCTGGCCGCTCAGGTAAGCAGCCTGCAGCAGGCCGCCGCCGTGATGCCCTTTGTCGATTTGCTATACGTGCCACTTTCTGCCTCTTGGCTGGGTGCGCTTCCCGCTCCACCGCAAGGCAAAGTTGCTTTGGTGGGGTATTACCCTGCCATCACTAGCGATCGTGGCCTTGCAGAGCTCAAAACATTTGAACAACGCTTCCCCACCGTACTGGTAAACGGCTTTCTCAAAACCGAGAAAACCAAGCTGGGCGATTATGGTCTCAATCTTATGAACAGCGAATCTCTGGCACAAGCACACCGCATGGGCTTTCATCGCGTCACACTCAGTATAGAGCTCAATACAGCCCAAATCAACGATTTGATAGTACCCCAAGGTCTGGAAACCGAATTGATTGTGTATGGCAGAACCCCGCTTATGGTTACCGAGCACTGCCCTATAGATTGCGACAAGCAAAGCTGCGTTGTAAAGGCGGGGGGCGCCACCATTACAGACCGTATGGGAAAAAGCTTTCCCTTGGTTTGGGAGGGTAGCCATTGCCGTGTGAAAATACTAAATTCCCTGCCACTTTATATGGCCGATCAATTGGATTCTATACATGCAGATGTTTTCCGTATGTGCTTCACGCTGGAGTCACCCGAAGAATGCCAAGAAGTTGCAAATAAATACCACTCTGCCATATGCCTTTCCCCCGATGCACAGCCACCGGATCTCAGCTTTCACAGGGAATATACCCGTGGGCATTTTCATCGCGGCGTGGGGGCATACAAATGAGACGGATCAAGCAATTTTGTTTTGCAATTGCCCTATTGATTGCTGCGGCAATGCTTTTTTCCTGTTCCACAGCGCCACAGCCAATGGATATAAAGGATATCATTGCCGCACAAGAGGCCGCCCTGCCGGAAGGTCTCGCAGAATTTACACCACCACCTACTCCCAGCGCCACACGCCTGCCATCCGCTTCCCCCTCGCCCAGCCCTTCGCCCACAGCCTCGCCACAGCCTTTTGGCAAACAGGATGTGGTGGATGCTTTTTTCGCAACGGATATTTTAAACTATATCTCTCCCCAGTTGTACCAGTATCAGAATGGCGCCAGCAATGTAGAAACCATTCTTGCCCAGCCACAGGTCAGTTTGGCATTGCCCAACCAGTATTTTGAATGGCTTAGAAATAGTAAGCTACGGCAAGACATTCGGGTAAACTCTCTTTCTCTGGATATTCAGGTTCCCAGCTGGAAGCTGCTAAGTGTGCTTACCGTCAACTATAAAGACAACGGCACGATGCTACGCGAAGCACTGCAATCCGCTTGCAATTTTGATGTAAATATTACCAGCAACAGCCAGTCCACAGGCAAAAGCGGTCTATACAACATCAACGTGCGCGTAACGCCTAAAAATCCGGAAACACTATTTTACGAACTACCCACAGGCGGAAAGGTAACCGCATTGGACAATACCTTTACCTATGCCTATTTGGCTACGCTGTATGATGATAAAATGCAATTGAGAGAGGGAATAGAGCCCCGGCAGCTGCCATCGCTGTTGTTCCCCATACAAAATTCGGAAAGTTTAAGCTTTGTAGATGGTTGGTGTGATGACAGGGATAGAGGCAACCGCATGCACACGGGTACCGATATCAACGCACCCGAAGGCACAAACCTGCTGGCCTGTGTGGATGCAACAGTGAAAAATGTGGGGAATAGCGAAAAGGCTGGCTATTATATCGTTTTGGAAGGTGCAGATGGCACCCAGTACCACTACTATCACATGGCACAAGCCTCCGCCCAAAAGCTGGGAGCCAAGGTAAAG
This sequence comes from uncultured Christensenella sp., assembly GCA_964592125.1. GTDB lineage: Bacteria > Bacillota > Clostridia > Christensenellales > Christensenellaceae > UBA5399. The sequence continues at coordinate 13,964 of CAZQBV010000052.1, read as the reverse complement.
CAAGGCGACACCGTAGGCCATGTGGGCAGCACTGGCAACAGCACCGCCAGCCATTTGCATTTTGCAATTATCACAAATGATGGTTATTATCTGAATCCCTACCCCTATCTTGTAAAGGCACAGCAGCAGGCATCCGTTCATTCGGGCTAATGCCTCCGTAGGAACTGTTTCATGTATGCATCCGCAGTTTGCTTCCCCGCCGTGTTTTTTCCACCTCTATAGAGGCTTCTATATTTTCTCTCAAAATTCCCACATGGGATATAATGCCCACCAAGCGAGAACCACCGCGAATGCTGGAAAGCACCGCCATGGCATCCTCTATGGAATTCGGATCCAGCGTCCCAAACCCCTCATCTATAAAAATGGCATCCATGCGAATGCCGCCACTCTGCGCCTGCACCACAGCGGAAAGACCCAGCGACAACGAAAGTGACACCAGAAATTTTTCCCCACCAGACAAGCCCGAAACACCTCGTTTCTCACCCGTGTTGGAATCAAATACTTCCAGCTCCAGCCCCACCTTCCGGGCGCGTCCTGTGCCCTCCGATGTCCGAAACAGTTGATACCTGCCACCATGCACCAGCTTTAGCATTCTGTTGGCCTCATGCGCTACCGAGGAAAGCATCACGCCCAGCACATAGCGCTTCAGCCCAATGCCCATGTCACCGCGCAGCAGCTTTGCAAAGCCATCCAAATCCACAAATTCCCCACGTTGTTTTTCCAGCTTCTCCGTTTGCTTTTCCACAATCTGGCTGGCTTTTTCCATCATATCCGCAACTGTGTTTTGCTGTGTAAATGTTGTTTCCGCCTGCCTTCGCCTTGTTGTTGCAGCATCCAGCTCCGTTTTCCCTGCTTGCACATCTGGGCGCTGCACACCCTGCAGTTCCCTGCCCAATGTCTCCAGCCTAGTCAATGCCGCCTGCTTCTTTGCTTCGTACTGCTCTAAGCGCATTTTCAGCTCCGCCACTTGCTCCTCCGTTAGGCTGCATTGCTTCACTTGCGCATCATCTTCAAACTGATACTTGCAGCACTCTGCTTTGTACTCTTCCATCGCATGTTGAAACTGCGCTACTGCTTCTGCATGCTCTGCCTCTGCCTTACTTTTCAAGGCTTCAGTCGCCACTTTTTGCTGTGTTGCTGTCCTTATTGCATCCAACAACGTTGCCTTATCCTCTTTTGCGGGAAGTATCTTTCTTTCCGCCAACAGCTGTATTTGGGCTACCGATGTCTCACAGTCCACAATTTCATGCTCCAGCAACAGCAGTTCAGTTTCTGCTTTGCGCAAGTCTGTTGCATTCTTAGAAACTTGCTGTTCAGCTAGCTTCACATCCTGCGCCGAAGCACCCTTCTCGTGTTTTTCCGCCTTTTTCACATGGTTTGTGTTTCCACACACGGGGCATGGCTCGCCTTCTACCAGTTCCCCCGACAGTTCATAGGCAATATTGCTAATATAGTTTTCAAAGATCAACTGATAACGCTCTCTCGCCAATCGCTCTTGTTTCTCCATGTTCATTTTAGTTTGCTGCAGGCTTTGCTTGTTTTTATGTAAATACTGCAAATGCCCATGCAATCTGCTTACCAAATCACTTAGCTGTTTTTCCAAATTCTTTACCGAAACTTGCAGTTGCAGCTGTTCTTTGTCTCTGCGCTGTGCCACTTCTTGCATTCGTGCGGCATTGCTACGGAAGGGCAGCACCTTTTGTGCATCAGCCGCACGCAAAATACGCTGCGCCATCTGTGCATACTCTTCCTTCATGGAAAGCAAGACCTCCTGTTCTTTTTGTGCCGCCTCCATCTCTTTGAAACGCGCCTCCTGCTTTTCCGCGTGCAAAAATCTTTGCTGAGCTGTTGCTTCTTGCACTGCCTCTGCTTCTGCTTCCTTGCGCAGCTTTTTCACCAATGTTTTCTTTTCTGCCAGTTGCTCTTTCAATTGCTCCATGTTTTCACATGCATACTGTGCCAATGCACTGCTTATGGTGTTTTCCATTTGCTCTGTTTCGCGTTTTTTTGCAATGGCCATTTCGCACAATCGGTCAGAAATTCTTTGCCATTGCTCCGCACGAAACAAAGTAGAAAGTATGTTTTCTTTTTCCTCTGTGCCCGCCACCAGCAGCCGTTCAAATTTACCCTGTGGCAATATTATCACTTGGCAAAACTGATCGTAGCTCAGCCCCAGCAGCTCCACTGCCTTATCATTCACTCGGGAAAGCGTAGGATTTTCAAAAAAGGGTGCAAAATTCCCGTTTTCATCCGCATAAAACGCTGTCTGCGTTTTCCTATATTCCTTTTCTCCACTGCGCTTGGTGTGAACTGCCACACTGCGCACAAATTTATAGCGCCGTTGCCGCAGTTCAAATTCAAATTCCACCACCGTCAGCTGCTCTTCCCCTGCAAAATCACTTCGCATGGTAGTAATATCTCCGCGCCCATCCCCTGTAGTACCGCCACTGCTCTTGCCAAACAATGCATAGGTTATAGCATCCAAAATAGTCGTTTTGCCCGAACCTGTTTTTCCATAAATCAAAAACAAACCCGCATTTTGAAATCGGGTAAAATCCACTATTTGTTTTTCCACATAAGGGCCAAAGGCTTCCATGGTAAGATGAATGGGTATCATTGCAATCCATCCCCTTCCTGCGTGTCACGAACGGCCTGCATAAACCAATTTATTCTTTTTTCGTCCGGCTGTTCTCCACCTGTTGCTTCCATATAAAACCGTTTCATCACATCGCTAGCGGAAAGCTTTGACACTTCGTTTACTGTCAGCGTGGTGCTGGCCATGCCTTCTTGATAGGCCTTTCCCTCCATCATCAATAGATTGGGGTAATAGCTTTCAAAGATCTCTCTGTGTTTCTGATGTGCATATTCATCTTCCAGTATTATCTTCATATAATCCGTGGAACGCAAATCCGTCTGTGCTGCGCTCAGTACTTTCTCATAACTGCCTTTCGCCACCCGCATATCTCGCGACAAAACAATTGGCACTTCTTTCAGTTCTTCACTTTCCGTATCGTAAATTGTCACTGTCTTTTGTCGCCCGGCTTCATCAAACGAATATTTCATAGGCGAACCGCTGTACCGAATTGCCTTTCCCAAATTCTGCGCACGATGCAAATGCCCCAACGCCACATAATCAAAACCCGCAAATGCACTTTTACCCAGCATGTTTGCACCGCCTATTGTAATGGAGCGATCACTTTCCACCACCTCTGCGCCCGAAACAAAGCAATGCGCCACCAGAATATTTTTCCTGCCTGCAACAAAACGAGAACGAAACTCATCTGCCAAAGCGTCAAACGCCATTCCATATGTGCCTATTTCTCGTTCAGGGTACAAATAGCGCACTTCATCCGTACTAAACCAAGGTAGCAGGTGAAAGTCACAATTGCCTAGCTGCACTGTTTGCAGCCCGCCTGCTATGTTCCCTGCAATATAAAGCCCCGCACTGTGTAGCAAGCGGCTGCAAGAGGCCAGCCTAGCCGCACCATCATGGTTTCCCGCGCACAGCACCACAGGCAGTTTTACGTCCATGCAAAGCTGCGTAATCAGCGTATCGTACAATGTAATTGTCTGCGCAGAGGAAAGCGCATGGTCAAAAACATCTCCCGCAATCACCACCGCGTCTGCTTCTTGCTGCGCAATTTGGACAAGCTGCTCCACCAGTTCGCCTTGGTCTTCCAGCATAGAAACATTATTTACAGATATGCCAAAATGCAAGTCCGATGTATGCAGTATTTTCATTGTTCCTATCCCCTTCCAGTTTTATACTATTCCGCAATAAAACCATGCGGATCAGTATTCTTGCGTTCAATCGATGCATTCACAGCCCAGCTTTGCCCTTTGCAATTCTATGCACCATCCAAAATCTAAACAAGCAAAATGAGCAGGTCGTTTTGCACTTGTCCCAAACAACCTGCCTCATTTTTTACTTCTTCTAATCTATTCACATTTATAGTTCAAACACATTAATCAATTGAATCAACTCAATTTCATGATTAGGCTTAACGTCTCTTGCAATCCCTTCAATATAGGCACTGGTTTCCATATTCGGGGGCAAGCCGCACAAATCATCCAATACTTTTATATCCGTTATGCTATCCACCAGTATTCCCTTCAGTTCATTTTCCACCTGCAATACAATCAGCATCTCGCGCATGCTGTCTTTAATTGCTTGTGCCGCACCAGCCAATATGCCCACAGTTTTTTTGTAGTGGGACTCTTTCATTTTCTCTATCAGCTTTTGGGCTTCCGCTTTTTTGCCTTCATGAATTAGCTTATTCACGGAAATGCCTGTTTCATGCACTGCTCTGTGTGGTTCATGAACGCCGTTTAGGTACATCCGCAAATAGCTGTTATCCGTCTCAAAAGTATCCAGCCATTTGCCAAATTTACACTGGTGCGGGTCTGTGGTAAGAGTAAACTCTCTGTCTTCTGCCACACTCCTCTCCAGTTCTTCTACCCAGTTTTTATGGTCTTGAATACGATGTTGCATCATGGTGTCAAGCTCTTCCAGGTTGTCTTCCAAATGAAATATTTTCTTCATATCATATACTGGCACGCTCACATCATGATACAGTACAACGCCCCGACAGTCCGAGTTCGTTCCCACCATCGGCGTAATCGTTTCCAACACTTGTATGTGTACTACATACTTGCTAGATATCGCAAATTTCGAATCCTTTACCTTAAATACAATCTGTGGCAGGGCATGCCCCTGTTCCCCATCCGTTGCATTGTCCAACAAAATTTCTTCCCTATCCATCACCTTTTCCTCTCAAAATATATTACATCTTATTTTTATATTTCAATTATTACCCGCAGTACAACTAACAAACAACCAAAGATACTGCGCTACCAAACTCAATAGGCCAGTTCCAATATTTTTTCAATGTCCTCTGCGTCCAGCTTCACAAAGTTCCCCAGCTTGCCACCAATATGCTCTACAGCGTTTTTCGCAACGGTTTTTATCATCGTTTTGTCCTCTATACCCAACTGACGCAGCGTGGTGGGCATACCAATGTATGTGTAGAATTCCTTCAACCTTTCAATTGCCGTCTTTATCATGAAATCGGGGTTGTCCTTGTCGTATTCCACATCCATCACACGCATTGCAAATTGTGTAAAACGTCCAATATCGTGTTTGTATACATATTGCATCCACGCCGGGTTAATCACTGTCAGGCCAGCGCCATGTGTCACATCATAAAGTGCAGATAATTCATGCTCTATATCGTGACAGCCCCAGTCCTCATCTCTTCCCACACCCAACGTGCCATCATGCGCCATTTTGCACGCCCACATAATTTCCGCACGTACGTTGTAGTCGTCTGGTTTCTCCACCACTAGTCTGCCATACTTCATCAGGCTTTTCAGCACACCCTCGCACATGCGATCCGTCACATCCACATACTGTGTATTGGTAAAATAACGCTCCAATATGTGCGCCATAGCATCTGCAATGCCTGCCGATGTGTGCCATGCAGGTACAGTTTTCGTTATTTCCGGGTTCAGGAAGGAAAGCTTGGGTCTTGCCCTCTCATCGCCATAGGCCAGCTTTATCTTCTTCTCCCAGTTGGTTATCACCATGCCGTTTGAAGATTCACTGCCTGCCCCGGGCATTGTAAGTACAGTGGCCACGGGCAGTATTGCGCCAGCCACTTTGTTGGTGTGTATAAACAAATCCCATACATCGCTTTCATACTGTGCGCCCACCGCAATGGCCTTTGCGGAATCTATCACGCTTCCGCCACCCACAGCCAGCACCAGCCCAATCGCATTTTCGCGGCACATTTTTATGCCCTCATACACCAGCGAAAGCCGAGGGTTCGGCTCCACCCCCCCCAGTTCATAGTAGGCAACGCCCGCATTTGTTAGGGAAGCCCTCACACGGGAAAGCAATCCCGATTTCTCTGCGCTCTGTCCGCCATAGTGCAGCAGCACACGCTCTGCATATTTTGCTACTTCTTCGCCCACCAGTTCTTCCACATTTTGCCCAAAAAACACCTTGGTTGGTTGTGCATAAACATCATTATTCATCGTTTTTCTCCGCTTCGTTATTCCACAAATTCGCTCAAACCCCCGGTGCCTGCCTCCTGCACCAATGACACACCCGCCACAACAATCACTCTATTCTTTTTTAAACAGTGCGCTCGCTATTAAAACACAATAGCATAGGCAAACGTCACAAAAAACGGCTTTGCCTTTGCTTTTTTCGGCTATTTCAGTCTTCTATATACACTTTCTCCATAATTGCATCCACAGCTGGTCTATCCGAAACGTCTGTCTCGCCTTCTGCAATTGCGTCCACCACATCCATTCCTTCCACCACCGTGCCAAAGGCAGCGTATTCGCCATCCAAATGTGGGGAGTCCTTATGCATAATAAAGAACTGCGAGCCTGCGGAATCGGGGTTCATGCTGCGCGCCATGGAAATAACACCACGTTTATGCGCCAGCGGGTTTTCGTGTCCATTGGAGGCAAACTCCCCTACTATGGAATGCCCCGGGCCACCTGTGCCATTGCCTTGTGGGCAGCCGCCCTGTATCATAAAGCCGTTAATCACTCTATGAAACTTCAGTCCATCATAAAAGCCATCCTTCACCAGCTTTTCAAAGTTCTCCACTGTTTTAGGTGCGGCGTGCGCGTCCAGCTCCAGCTTTATTTCCCCGCCGTCCTTCATTTTTATAATTACCATTGCTTTATTCCTCCATAAAATCATTTTCTTCTATCCTATTAATATAGTACATTATGCCCGCACTGTCTAGCTTTACCTTTTTGCGCCCAAAGCAAAAACATCCGGTTTCGAAAAACCGGATGTTTTTTTCTCTTTCATCTTGCTACACTAGGCGCCATGCTGGCGATTTACGATCATATAGGTTTGGGGCGCATATGCTCATAGAATCATTTTTTATGGAGCCTTGTGCAGCGTTAGATGTCCGATCATTATTCTTTTGTTGTTACTTATTTTACAACAACTAGTGTAAAGCTCCAAGTTGTTGTTCTTGTGTTCGGATAGGTAGCTGTAACTGTCACTCTCTGTCCGTTTTTAGCTCTACGATTTACTTTTACAATTTTTCTATCGTCTACTGTAATAGCGTTAGAGCTTGTCTTAACTGTTGCAGTAGGGCCAATGGGCAGCTGTGTGAACCAAGGTCTTTCGCCACCGCCGTTTACGTACAATTTATCACTAATTCTAATCTTGTACGAAGCTTTGATGTCTGTACCTTCCACTGTAGCTGTTACATTCAGTATGCCGTTATCCTTGGCTGTTACCAATCCGTTTTGGTCTACCGATGCTTTGTCTGCGTTCACAGCAGCTATGCTCCAAACCACCTTAGCTGTAGAAGTCTCGGGTGTCAAAACTGCTTCTAGCTGCAATTTTTCACCGGGGTATACGCTAGTGGGGCCAGTAATGTGGATGCCAGAGATAACGCTTAGTGTAGCCGCGCTGGAGGTAACTTCGTCACCTTCTTCGTTGCTTACAACCACTTTGTACATCCAGCCTTCCATGTCAGCTGTCAATTTAGCTGTTTCATATGTTGCAACATTGGAATCGCTAATTTCTGTATATGTAGCGCCTTTGTCCTTGCTTACCATCCACAGGTATGTGTAGGGGGCAGAACCAGCAGCTTCAACAGAGAATTTAGCAGTAGCGTCTGCAGCAGCTATTGCATCTGCAGGCTGTGTTTTAATAGAAAGTGCTTCAAACGGTACTACTGTAATAGTAGCAGGTGTAGAAGCGGCAACTGTAGTTGATGCAACAACAGTATCGCCAGTAGGCAAAGCGCCAACTGTAGCTGTATCGCTTGTTACAAGTGCCCTATACTGTGTTCCCGAGTCGCTAATCGAAACAGCCGTAGCAGCTTCAAATTTGCTCTCTGTAGTCCATGCCGCTCCAGCTACATCTGACCAAACAGTATCTGTCGCAGCTTTTTTCTGCCACCTGTAATAGAACGGTGCGCTTCCGCTTGCTGTAGCATCCAGTTCAAATTCACGACCAGCAACAACATCCTGACTTGTAGGATTTTTTGCAAATCCAAGAGTTACGGCATTGCTAACACTAGTTAGAGTGCCGATAGAAGACCAAACAGTCTGTGTAAGTTCTTTGTTCTGAATTCTTGCACGTGCCAGCACTTGACCAGCCGAACCAACACCTAAAGCACCAGGAACAGAAAATGTATTAACTGCAGTAGTGCTTTCTGTATTACTAAGCGTACTTGGCAACCATGTTGCACCGCCATTTACACTATACTGCCATGCCACCATGTAAGGTGCTGTGCCTGCCAATTCTACAGAGAATACAGCTTGCCTATTGATGATACCAGTAACATCCTTAACATCAGTTTTAATGCTGATGGGGGTTGCTGGCACAATAGCCAAAGTGCTAGCATTGGATTCTACTTTGTTTGTAACTTGGGGGTTAGAAGCCGGAGTAATATTGCTAGCTTCCAGTTTAAACTGATAACCTGCCCATGTAGCCTGAATAGTTCCAGCAGCAATTGTCAGTTTACCTGTAGTACTATCCACTGCAAAAGGAGCACTGTTAGGAATCTGAGACCAGTTTGCTGTATCGCCTCTCTTTATGAACCAAGTATATGTAGGCGAAGTACCTCTTACTGTAGGCTTAATCTCCAAGCTACGACCTACTACAGATTCCAAAGATGCAGGAATAGAAACGCTAGTAACAGGAGCAAATGCTCTTACTCTCAAAATAGCTGCATCGGTATATGTAGTAAATGTACCTGCCACTATCTTCACGCGATACATGTTGCCATTCATTGCAGCAGTAACATTAGTAGGAACTGGGTATGGTGTTATAGCAGCCGCGCCAGCAGGCGGGCTAGCAGCACCAGCGATATCTGTATAGGTTTTTCCACCGTCTTTGCTTAACTGCCACTGATAATTAAAATCCGTTTCCCCATCAGTTCTTGTTGCAGTAGCGCTAAAAGTCGGGGCAGGATCATTTTCATTCAATGTTACATTCTGTGGCTGTGCGCTTATTTTAATGGCGTCAGCTGCCGTAACATTCAGTACTACACCACTCAAAGTTTGTGCTGTACTCTGGGTAAAGTTTACAACAACCTCTTTAGATGTACCTTTATAGGCAGGAGGTCCATCAATATCATCCAAAACTATAACATAATTACCGTTAGGTACATTTGTTACCTCAAACTCAGCACCTGTTACAGTAACATTACCAACCGCTGTTTTTGTTCCTGCTACATACAATGCTTTATCATAAACATTAATCTTGGTAGGATTAACTCCAGTTATGCCAATTACACCGTTAGAAATCGTACCTTTAATTTTATGACCCACAACTGTGCTAAAGTTCACCAAACCAGAAGTAGCAAAAGGTCTATCTGAACTAAATGTGGTATAAACTCCTGTCGTAGTAAGTTTTGGCTGAGCGCTTAATCTAAACTGTGCATTGTTTACAAAAATTGCGTTTCCAGCAATAGCAGTAGAATTTTTCAATGTTGTACTGCCATCAGCAAGATCAACTATTTCCGCAGCAGGAACTGGTGTCCAAACCGAAAGTGCACCTGGAAGCAAATATTCCCATTTGTAAAGATAATCCACACCTGTTACTGCCGAGCTAGCTTTTGCAGTAAACAAAGTAGTATTAGCAGGAGTGGTGTCAGCAACAGTTCTGTTTGCCAAACCAGATATGCTTATCTGCTCTTTAGTGGGAGCAGCTGTAAGCGGGAAATTAACAGGAGTCGCACTTGGAAGCAAAGTAGTAGTAAGCTCACTATCCAAATAATAACCATCCACAAAGTTTCCACCAGCTACCTTAAATGTCACTGTACCAATTACACCAGCAACTTTAGGAGTAAATATTACCAAACCATTAGCATTTGTTTCCTCAGTAGAGGTCATGAATGGGCTGATTCCATCTACATTTACATCTACAAACGGTATTACACTGTTTCCGCCTGTTACTCTCAAGGTTACAGTTGCATTTGCAGTGGATGTAATATTAAATACTCCAGCAGGCTGTGCTGCTACTTGATCTACAACAGCTAATTCAGGAGCTGTTTGCATAGCATACTGTCTACCTTCTAAGCTAGTGCTTTTCAGTCTCAGGGCATATTTATTGCCAGCTGTAGCATTGGCGGCAGCTATTGTAAACTGATATGCGCCAGTAGCATTCGTGAATGAATCTACAGTTGCTGCTACAGGAACTATTGTAGTTGTAGTAACATCCACAACTTCAAAGCTCGCTGCGGTAATACCAGCAGGCAATGGAGCAGCTGTAGATGTGTCAACAACTGTACCAGTAACAACAATATCATTTGTAGTTGCCTGCACTGTCGCAGCTGGTTCTTCCGCAGCCGGAGCTGCCGGCTCTTCAGCAACTGTCTGCGCAACCGCTTCCGCTGTTACTTCTTCTACAACAACGTCCTCGGGAGACGCAGCAAAACCTGTTGCGGCAATACCAAATACAAGTATAACTGCAAGCAGGATGCTGGTAATTTTTTTTAGTTTTTTAAATTCCATATTAATACTTCTCTCCTTCTTCTTTCTGTTTGTTTTTTTACAGGAATATTCCCGTCCGTTCTGTCTCTTTTCAATAAACCTATTCCATGATATGCACCCCTTTTATACAATAGTATTTATCTCACAAAGGATTCCTCCTTATGTGTCTTAGTAATGCCGTGCTATAAAGGTGTTTTTGGGTTTGTATATAATATTGAATCCCCTTAGCTGATTTTATATATAAACACATTATACACAAAGTAAATTACAAATGCAACACTATTACTAGTGTTTGTCAAAAATATACTGCAAAAAAACGCTATTTTGCACTTTGCGTTCCTCTCTCATCATCCCATTGCCAAAATATCCCTTGTATTCTTCGCCACCGCACTTTCCACCGCGCCCACTCTGGTTTCCAACACTTCCACTTTCGTGTTGTTTGTTTTCACCACACTGCTGTAGCCCTCGGCCAACATTTGTATGTCCGGCCTCAGTTCATTCTCTATGGTAAGGGCAATGCCCGTCACTTCCTGCCGCATTTCTTTCATTTCCTGTCGCATGTCCTGCATTTCATGTCGCATTTCTTGAAACATTTGCTGGGTTCCCTGTTGCATGTCCTGCATTCCCCGCTGCATGTCCTGCAGCACAGTTAGCAAATCTTGCTTCAATTCTCTCAGTTCATTCTTTTCTTGGTTATCCATTTGCTTACCACTTTCCACTGTTCCATCAGCAATCGCTGGCATATGCGCTTTCTTCCATAATATGATAACGCAAATTCCGATACAATGCAAATTTTTCAGCATAGAATTGCTTGTTCTTCACATTCGGTTCTATGTTTTTATCTATTTGCGACATCTCCGCCGCGGCCTGCTGAATGCTGCCATACACCCCCATTGCATACGCGCACACAATGGCACACCCCAGCGCGCCCGCCTCGTTCACTTTCAATGTGCTAATGGGCGTTTGCAGCACATCCGCTTTCACCTGCAGCCACGGCATACTGTTTGCACCACCGCCCACACACACCAGCCGCTTTATTGCAATGTCCTGTGCCGCCAGCATTTCCATATTCAGTTTTTGATCCAAACACATGCCCTCCAGCACTGCTCGGTAAATATGAAAACGGGTTGTGCCCAGCCCAATTCCCGTTATCCCCATTCGCGCATTCACATCCAGCGAAGGTGTGCCGCTCCCCACTAGGTAGGGCTGCACCATCAGTCGTGTTGGCTCTTGCGGAAAGTTTTTTTCAAACAAGGCATAGGGCACTTTGCCTTCCGCTGCCATTTCCGCTGCCGCAAAGTTTTGGAAAAACCACTGCACCATCAGCCCACAGGATGGATTGTAGGCCATCGTGCAATACTTCCCTTCCTCCCACACCGGTTCGCAGGGGAAGCCATTCTTTTCTATAAATCCCGCATCCAGCATTCCGTCAAATATCGGTGTTATGCATTCCGATGTTCCCATGCCGCACACCGTTGCGCCCTCTCGCAGTCCGCTGCCAATTGCGCATATGGTCTGATCGTGGCCACCCACCACAATTTTCATCCCCGCGCATATTCCCAATTCCTTCGCCACGCTCCCCAGCAGCTCCCCCGCCACCGTTCCCGTTTTCACAGGCTCGGAAAACAGTGGAATGTCTATGCCAAATTTCTCCACCAGCGTGTTGCTCCATTGCAGCTCATTCACATCAAAAAACATAGTGCGCGCCGTCGCGGAATAGTCCACCACCGCCCGTCCGCACAGCATGTAGTTCATGTAGTCTTCTATCAGCAAAATACGTTTGGCTTTTGCATACAGTTCTGGCCTTTGCTGTTTCAGGTACAGCACTTTGGATATGCTGTACGTGGGAGAGGCTGGCAGTCCGCATATTTTCGCAATCTCTTCGTCGCTGCTTTGTTCCATTGCTTTGTAATAGGCATCCTCACCCCTGCGGTCTGTGTAAATCATAATATCATGCAGCACATTGTCGTTTTTGTCCAGCATCACAAATGCCTCGCCAAAGGTATCCACAGAAAGCGCGTCTATTTTCCCGCCCATCTCCTGCGCCACCTTGCCCAACGCCAGCTTTGTTTTGTTCCACAGCTCCGCCGCGCTCAGCACGCGCGTGCCATCCGCTTCAAACGAAACAGCATATTCAAAATGCGCACTCGCTTTCTGGCTGCCTCTCTCGTCAAATACCACAGCTTTCACGCCGCTTGTTCCAATGTCCAATCCACAAAAATGCATTTCCCCAACCTCCCAAATCGTACCCACTCATATGTGCGGTTCATTTCAAATTGTTGCACGTCATATCATCACAAAATTATAGCACAAATATATCTACCGTGCAAAAGCGCAAAACAACTTATATATAATGTAGGAAAAATTCATTTCTGGGCAGACACTCTATCTGCTATTTTATTTTTTCTACTATTTCGCGCAATCAAGTGAGCTGTCATTGGTTTTTTACAAATGACAAACGGAAAGGCATTCAATATCTAATTCCATAAAAAATATTGGCTAGAGCATCAAATTAATACTAGCCAACAAAAATTGATTATGATATACTAGTTATGCAATATGTGGAAGCGTAGCTCAGTCGGGAGAGCGTCCGCCTCACACGCGGAAGGTCACTGGTTCGAGCCCAGCCGTTTCCACCAAAGCAAAGCCTACAGAATATTGATTCTATAGGCTTTTTTATTCTATATAGTTTAAGTGTTTTGGTAGCAATAATACAATTTTTTCAGTGCACCTTAGACGAGTGCTTTTTCATCAAACTCTCACTTTGGATATGGGGTCTCAGATTTAATAATTTTTTATAAAAAACCTTCCAAATACTTGACTCAAACGAGAATATATGGGTATAATTATATTGTTAAAAATAATCACAACTATTTAATGATACGACTGATTTAAATACTTGTGAGGTAAAATAAGTAGAAGGATAGTACCTTAAATAAGATACTATGATAAGAGGAAATATGAAAAAGAAAAGAATAATAGCAATGGTGGTAATTGTATCACTGATACTCACAATTAGCCTAAGTGCTGCATTGGCTGCAGATAGCGGTGTCACTGCTTTAATAAAGGAGGCCTCCATTGTAGGTACAGAAGATACAACTTCTGATTCCGTGGTTTCCCCCATAGAAGAACCACCAATACAGGCTCCTGTTGAGCCAACTGACCCACCGCAAATGAATGAAACACCAGACAATGGCGATGATATCCTAGTGGAACCCCCAGTAGATATACCAGAAGAGCCGCTTGAACCGATAGAAACCGAGGAGAAGCCAAGTAATCAAGGGAAAGACATTCAAGACCCCAACATAGAAAAACCCGAGGATGTAGACGAGGAAGACCTTCTTTTACAAGAGGAGGTTCTTGTATTGTTGAAAAAAGGTGCGATAGAGGTAGTTCCAGAGCAGGAGAGGGGTCAGGGATGCTACTCCCGGTATTTCCTGATACCCAAAAAAGATGGCAGGCTTCGTCCTATCCAGGATCTT
>CAZQBV010000051.1:0-20096 GCA_964592125.1 uncultured Christensenella sp. | reverse complement strand
TACCCGTGATTTTTTGGTAACAGAATCTTTAGCTGGATCAGCTAAACCTAAAGGAAATGGTATGTATTGCCGCTATCACGCAAAGCACCACCAGGTTTAACCCGCGCAGAGCCACTTATGTAAAACCAGAAGATTTGCCCTATCTCATCAACCGTATGAATATGATTACCGAGCGTATGTACTGGGCGAACATGATTACCGAAGAGCAATACAACGCCACTTATATTCATGCCGTAAAGTCGCTGGATTCAGAGAATAAAGAATTGGTGCTAGAACCCGGATATCTGGAAACGTGGAAGCAGGAAATGCAGATACTGGAAGAATCACCCGCAAACGAAACCTACAAATACCCACATTTTGTAGAGTATGTCATTTACGATGTGCAAACATTTATGCTAAAGCAACAGGGTTTAGAAGACACCGAAGAAAACAGGCGTACTGTTGATCGCGAAATGCGTGCAGGCGGCTATAAAATTTATGCAACCATAGATACCAAAATACAAGACGCCGTGCAAAGCACCCTTGCCGAATGGCAGAACTACCCTGATTTCAAGAATCCTGCCGACAATGTGATGATACAAACAGACAAGTTTGGAAATAAGCAGGAAATTATACAGCCACAGGCCGCCGCAGTGGTGGTGGAAAACGAAACAGGCTATTTGCGTGCGGTTGTGGGTGCACGGGAAGCTCCCGATCAAATGCTTACTTTTAACCGTGCGTATAAAGGAAATATGCAAATTGGCTCCTCCATAAAGCCGCTTTCGGTATACGGCCCGGCGTTTGATATTGGTTATTCCCTTGCTTCCAATGTGGCCAACCTAAAAGTACCTATAACGGGCTGGGAAGTAACATCTGACGATCCTGGATACCCACAAACAAGCACAGGTGAGGAAGGTCCTGTTTCTTTGCACACTGCCATTGTAGAGTCTTTAAACATTGCCGCCGCACGTACACTTGCGGATTATGTAACCATAAACACTTCCTTGGAATATCTGGAAAATTTGGGTGTGGATACAAGCCGTTTCGATGATCCAAATACTGGCATCAGCAACAAAACCATTGTGGGCTTGGCACTGGGGTCTGCACCCATCACTCCTGTGGAAGTAGCAGGCGCTTACTCCGTTATTCCCCGCGGTGGCGAATATCTCCAACCAGTTTCTTTTAGCTTGGTAAAGGATTCCAACAACAATGATGTAATTAATGTGGAGGAAGAACGCGAACGCCACGAAGCCTTCCGCAGCACCACCGCCTGGATGTTAAACCGAGCACTGGAAGACGCTGTAGACCACGGCACCGGCACCAAGGCTAAAATAGAAGGCATGACCACCGCAGGGAAAACAGGAACTGTAGTTCAAAATAAGGGCGCATTTTTCGCAGGTTATACGCCATACTACAGTGCCTCCCTATGGGTGGGCTCCGATGCATACAAATCTTTTGAAAGCGGCTCATCCGGCGGGGAAATTTGCGCGCCCATTTGGAAGGCCTTTATGACCAAAATTCATGAAGGCAAAAGCGACAGGCAAATTTTTCCCGGCGATCCCTCGCTTTATGGCATGGTAGAGGGCAAAGTGTGTAAATATTCCAATATGCGACCCACCCCCGCCTGTGAGGTTTCGGAAGACTGGATGGCAGCCAGCGATGTACCTATGGAGGATTGCACCATTTGCGGTCAGGGCAGCGGCGGCGGATGGTACTGTTCCGAATCCGGATTACGCGCTACCGAGTATTGTCCCGATACCTATTACAGAGGCAGTCGTGCATTTCTGCCCGGTTCCCCCTATTACGAGAGATACGGCAGTGGCGGGGGCGGTACCAGCGAATACTGTAATATCCATACGGCAGATACCTATTGGGGGGCACAAGTTCCAGAGGAATCCCCCTCCGAAACTGAAACCGAAGCAACACCGGAAACCCCTACCGATCCAGCGCAGCCCGCAGGGGAATAATACTTATCTCAAATAAAAAAGCGGTAAAAACGCTTTTTTATTACCGCACTATGTGCGGTTTAAAAATTGAATACAATTTTTGTTGAGATAGTATTGAACCACATCTCTACCGCGCAACACTAAAAAAGTGTTGCGCGGCTGTCCGAACGCTGCTATGCGCGTCGGACAAATTAAAAACAATCCTTATTTTTAATTGAGAGTGGTATAGAATATGCAAAAAAGCAGCCATTCATTGACTGCTTTTTTATAGCACAACTGCTTTTATTCGAAATTAACACTACTGGTGCAATGTTTTGTATAGTTCCTCCGCCACATTTTGGGGCAGGCCTTTCACAGCTTGCAACTCCTGCAGGCTGGCCTGCTTTATCTTTTTCAAGCTGCCAAAGTGTCGCAACAATTCTCGTTTTCTGGTATTTCCCACGCCCGGCACATCATCCAGTTCACTTTTGTGTATGCGCTTCTCGCGCAACTTACGGTGGTAGGTAATGGCAAAGCGATGGGCTTCGTCACGAATGCCTGTTACCAGACGAAACTCCGGGCTGCCCACCTTCAGCAAAATGCTTTCCTGCTCATTTGGCGTGAATATTTCTTCTTCTCTTTTGGCAAGCGATACAATGGGCAGATATTCACAACCCACAGCCGCCAGCGCATCCATAGCAGAGGAAAGCTGCCCCTTTCCCCCATCTATAATAATCAAATCGGGCAGTTCGGAAAAGCCTGGGTCTCCGTTCAGCCCGCGCATCAGCCGGCGTGTCAGTGCTTCTTCCAACGATGCAAAATCATTTGCTCCTTCAAAAGATTTTATGCGAAAGCGCCGATACTGTTTTTTGTCCGGCTTTCCTTCTGTAAAAACCACCATAGATGCCACATTGTCCGTGCCCTGTGTATTGGAAATATCATAGCATTCTATCCGCCTCAGTTCGCGCTCTATCCCCAGTGCCATGGCTAGGTTGGCCGTTGCCAGCAGCTTTTGTTTGGCACTGCTTTCCTTTATCTTCACTGCGTCATGGGCATTCTTCCTTGCTAGGTCTTGCAATTTTTTACTGTCACCACGCTGCGCTTCCAATAGTTTCACATTGCTACCTCGCACCTCAGAAAGCCACTCCATCAGCAGCTCCGCCTCTGCGGGCATGGGTGTGGCATAAATTTGCTTAGGTATGCCGCTTTTATCCAAATAGTATTGCTGCAAAAAGCTGCCCATCACCTCGGCAGGCTCTTCTTGGTCATAATCCATATAGTATTTATGTGCATAATTTAGTTTGCCATCTCGAAACAAGAATGCTTGCACCACAGCATTGCTTTCCCCCACACAAAGGCCAAACACATCCTTGTCGTCCAAATTGGGAAAGCCCGCCTTCTGCCGCTCTTTAATGCGATCCACCAGGGTTATTTTGTCCCGATAATTTGCTGCTTGTTCAAAGTTCAGTTTCTCTGCAGCCTCCTCCATTTTGCGTGCCAGTTCTTTTTTCAATGTGGATTTATCACCAGAGATGATATTAATTACCTCACGCACCAGTTCGCCATATTCCTCTTCGGTAATTTTCCCTGTGCAGGAACCAATGCATCTGCCCATCTCATAGTTCAGGCAGGGTCTTTCCTTTTTCTCTATCGCACGGGGAATGTCCTTCTTGCAGCTTCGCAGCGGGTACAAGCGGTAAATATGATCCAGTACATCCTTAATAACATGTGCGGCAATAAATGGCCCATAGTATTTTGCGCCATCCTTTTTCACGCTGCGCACCACCTCCACACGCGGGTAGGGCTCATTCATATCTATGCGAATATAGGGGAAATGCTTGTCATCTTTTAATAGTATGTTGTAGTACGGGCGGTACTGCTTCACCAAATTGCTTTCCAGCACCAGCGCCTCCAGTTCCGTATCTGTAATAATATACTCAAAATCCGCAATACGTGAAATCATAGCGGCTACCTTGGGCAATTGCGTCTCGTTGGTAAAATATTGGCGCACCCTACTTTTCAACACCACGGCTTTGCCAATATAAATCACCGTACCTTCTTCGTCACGCATTATATACACGCCCGGCGTATCCGGCAAATGCTCTATTTTCTTTTGTAATTCACTTGTCCATTGTTTCATAGGTATATGCTAATATGAATTGCCATTCTTGTCAAAGCCAAATCTTTTGCCATCAATAGCCCAGCTCAATTGCTTTGGAAAGCACCTGCCCGGCCAGTGGCGTGGCATGTGCCGAGCCAAAGCCCGCGCCTTCCAGTATTACGGCGATTGCCAGCGGATGCTGGGCACTTTGCGAAAACCCTACAAACCAAGAATGGTTTTTCACCTGTCCATCCTCCACAAATTCCGCCGTACCTGTTTTGCCGCAAATTTCTGCACCGCCAATATCAGCACTGGTTGCCGTGCCGTTCTGCACTGTTCCACGCATCAGTTGTGTCAGCTGCTCTGCTGTGCTGCTTTTCATAATACTGCGAAATTGTGTTGGCTTATAGCTGAAGCTGCCACTTTTTACATCCAGCAATGTGTTTGGCTGCATCATCACACCACCATTTGCCACACCAGCCGATATCAGCATGTTGTGCATGGGCGTTACCAAATCTTTGTACTGCCCTATGCCTGCCCAGCCTAGATCTCCCGCGCTGCCGGATGTTTCAAAATTACTTTTCAGCATATTGAAGTCCGGGAAAAAGAATTCTGTATTAAATGCGGCCTGCTCCGCAGCACGTTGCATGGCTGCACTGCCCAGCTTATTAGCCAACTGTGCATAGTAAATATTGCAGGAACGCTCGAAAGCCGAGGTTAGATCTACATGGCCATGCCCTCCTTCTTTGGGGCAGGTTACTTTTTGCCCATCAATCATTGCACTGCCTGTGCAATCTATCTCCAAATCAGTAATTCCATTTTCCAGCGCCGCCATTGTGGTAACCACCTTCATGGTGGAGCCGGGCGGGTATCGTCCCTGCGTTACCCTGTTTAGGTATTGAGAGCCTTCTTCCTCTTCCTCCCCAGAATTTTTTATAGACATTGGGTCGAAAGTGGGCGTGCTTACGCTGGCTAAAACCTCGCCGGTTTGGTAGTTCATCAGCACCACTGCACCGTTATATTCCATTTTATTGTAAATATACCTGCTCAGTTCCGCATCTATCGTTAGGTAAATATCGCTTCCTTTTTTCCCATCTCCGGCAATTGCCGAGCCAAATTTATCAAACACGCCTTCCTTGAATCCATACAAATATTTAGCAAAATAGGTTTCTGCCCCCAGCGATTTCCCATACACGTCGCCCACAATATGCGAAACCGCCCTCCGCACATCACCATCTTCCGCATACACACGTTCATCCCCTACCGAATGCGCAAGCGCCAATCCGTTGCGGTCGTATATCGTTCCTGCATTCGCAATATTCTTGGCTGCGGAAATACGGGGATTGTACGGGCTGGCAAACCATTGCTCACCATAGGTCACTGTGGAATATAACAAATAGCTGCCCAGCGTTACAAACAGCACCACAAATATCACCAGCATTCCCTGCATAGAACGGTTCATATTACGCTTTTTCATTCCATGCCGCCCCCCATCTCTGCAAGTTCCGCTTCGTCGTGCTCTGCATTTTTTACAGATACCCCTTCCACAATGCCCAGCAACATCATAGACGCTATCATAGAGCTGCCGCCCAAGCTAACAAATGGCATGGTTATGCCAGTAAGCGGAATCAACTTGATCACCCCGCCAATAATAATAAAGCTTTGCAGCGCCAACATACAGGTGGCGCCAAATACCAGAAGCTTATCAAACTTGGTGCGCGCATCCATCGCAATCAAAATACCACGTACTATAAACACCATGTACAACGCCACAATGGCTATCGCTACTATGTTGCCAAATTCCTCCGCGATCGCCGCAAAAATATAATCTGTTTCATGAACAGGTATGGACGTGGGCATGCCATTGCCAAGGCCAGTGCCCAGCAATCCGCCAGAAGCAATTGCCATAAGCCCCTGCACAATCTGGTAGCCCTTGCCATCGTAGGTAGCCCAAGGATCTCGCCATACCTCCACACGGGTTTGCACGTGGTCAAACATTTTATAGCTGAAGTATGCCCCACCTGCAAATGCACCCAGAGAAATCAACGTAATCCACAAATTTCCCGTTGCCACGTAAAACACAATTAGGAAAGTCCCCGCAAATAAAAGCGCAGCACCCAAATCTTTGGACAGCACCAGCAGCCCCACGCAGGCAATGGTAAACAAAAAGTACGGCCACATCTCTCTTTTACGCTGACGCGTGGAAAGAAAATAGGCCGTTACAATTAAGAAAAGTACCTTTACAAATTCGCTGGGTTGGAAGGAAAAAGGACCTACTTTCAGCCAATTGCCCGTGCCCAGCCGCCGCTGGGAAAGCAGCAGTGTAATAGACAGCAGCGCAATGCCCAAAATCATAAAGGCCCAATTTGCTTTGCCAAAATTGTGCACTTTTTTAATCACTACCAAGGTAACCACCATTGCCACATTGCCAATCAATATCCACATAAATTGGCGATCTCCCGCCTCGGGATTCATGCGGTACAGCATCACAATGCCAATAATGCATAAAAAGTCTGCTATCAACAGCACAAATCGATCCATATGGCGGAATATAGCCCCCAATATATTGTATTGCAGCAATATTACCGCAGCAAATGCCACACCTTTCAGCAACAATTCCGGATCAAACGCACCGTTTATAAAGGAAAGCAACAGCATTGCCGAAAGCAAGAACAAGATCATAAATGTTAGCACAATACCCGCGCCGTATCTTTTAAGTATCATGATTCAACCTCGTACGTTTGATATATACGGCAAAGTCCACATCACCAATGGAAACCACATCTCCCGTTTTCAAGCGATGCGCAGTGGTGGCACGCCGCCCATTTATCTGCGTTGCCGCCTTGGCTGTGGGTTCCAGCACTAGGTCTTCCTGTTTCATATACAGCAAAGCGTGGTTTTTCTGCACCGTGTTGTCCGGCAGCATAATGTCAGATTTTCGGGAGCTGCCAATGGTGTTTTGACGGCGCACACCAAAGCGATCCCCCAAAAATTCCGGTGGTCCGCCCACAATTTCAAGGTACCCAAAATATTGGCTCATTGTACCCTTCACATATTTTTTTTCTTTGTATTCTTTGTATGAAATATAAATTACCGCTATGAGTATACCCACCACTACAAAAATGAACCAATATCTCATTGCGTATGCGACAGCTTCGTACATAAGGCACCTCTCTTTGTGTTCCTTGCGTAGCTTTTGCCCATTCTAATGATAGATTGAAATGACTCTTCTTAGGCACGACCGCCCAGCAATTTTATCCGCACGCTGGAGTAATACCATGCCGCCAGCTTGGAAAACAGCCAATCAAACAACAGAAATATAACCGACGCTACTATTGCAAGCAGCCAAACCGGTGGTGTAAACGGCATTTCCGCCAACATAAAGCCACCACCAAAAAAGTAGATCAGTGCTGCCCCCACCAGGAAATATACCAGCTTCAGCACAATATTAGTAGCACCGCTCGTTCCCTCGTCCACAAAGTATTTAAAAATGCCATAGTGCCCAAAGAAAAACATGTAGGGTAGCATGCCACTTTTGTCCGGTACTATTAAAAAGCCCAAAAATAAAACAACCGCAAACGATATAAGCGCAGCAGCTGTTTTATGCTCCATTAAAATGCCCAGTATAAATACAGCGCTGATAAAATAAAAGACCACGCGCAACACCGGTACAATATTTGCCAAATATACAAAAAAAAGCGTCAGTACAGAGAACATCACTATCAAGCTACTCTTGTTCGCTTTTCCTCTACCATATGCACTCGCCATATTCTATGCTTTACTCTCCCGCCCATTTGTTATGTATAGAAAATCCCTCACACTACTTTGTTCCTTTCGCAATTGCACCCTGCTATATTTCCATTTATGCAGGGCAGCATAGCCACGGTATACAGAAGTTGCTACCCAAGCAACCCAAGCATGCACAGCAGCCACATATTTTACACATTGGATTGCCAAAATCCACATTGCTAGCACCATCGCCAAAGTCTGCATACATGCCTGCGGATTGGCTCATGGCACGCATGGCATTTTCATATTCCTTATTGCCCGGCTCCATTTGGTATGCTCGTGCAAAATGCTGGCCTGCACCATCATACCAGCCCCGCCGCAGAAGCACCACACCCATAAGGTAATGCCACTCCGCCGGCCGTTCGGTCATTCTGTTCAGCATGGCCTCTGCCTCGCCAATGGCACCACGCTGAATGGCTGCACGAATTTCTGTAAACTGCGGCGCGCCACTCCAGTTGAAGCTGCCCTGCCGAATTTTCATCACCATATCGTAGGCAGCATTCACCTGCTTTAACTTTTCGGATGCTGCCGCCTGCTCGCTACTGCCGTGCGCAAAGCGATCTGGATGGTATTTTTTCACCAGCTTCCGGTATGCTGTTTTTATGTCCTCGTCGGAGGCCTTTTCCTCAACGCCCAAAACCTGATAAGGGTTCATCCGGCTCCTTTCCGGCGGTCACAGTTGCTGTGCCCATAACTGCCTTGGTTTTCTCTTTCAAACCCAGGCATAATATATTTTGAATTAATCCGCGATTTTTTTTTAGCTCCAAACGCTCCAATGCCTGCATCGCCTTGGAAAGAGTGAAGTTGAAACCAAAACCAATTTCCTCTTTTGCCTGCTCCGGTATTTTTCCGGTAATGCTATATTTATTTACAAATACGTTGTATTCGCCATTTTTCAAATCTTTCTCTATGTCATCATATGCATCTATCAAATACACCCATCTGCCCAAGCTGTAGCCAATTTCATACAACACATGCGATTGCAACACATCCAGCTCCATCAGTACCGCACCAAACAGCTGAGCATAGGTATCCGCTGTCTCATCTGTATTGGCGCTATTTCGCTGTTCCATTCCATACAGGCTGTCTGCCATTTCCAGCATTTTTTCTGTGATGCCGGGCACCACAACTGTCGCCTTTTTAAAGGGCTTTTGCAACAATTGCCTGCGAATTTTTGCCCGCACATCCCCTGAATCCAGCACATCGTCCTTTGCCTTGGCATAGGCCATCAGTAAATTTACTGCCGCCGCATAGGAAGCAACCTCCGCATACACCGCTTGCTTTTTCTGTATGGGATGCAGCACACAGGTACATCGCTGTACATTGGTTTCCTCATTTTTTAGGCTATCCCCCAGCAAATAGATAAAAGTGCAGTCATAGTTCAAAACAGAGGTGCGCCTGTATTCATTTTTCAGTGATTTGCACAAACCACAATAGTACGCCTTAAACAATTCATACTCGCGTACTTTCAGCTCACAAATCTTTGGCAGTATATACCCAAACATGCCGTTATTATATCATCAATACAGCCCCCGCACCAGTAAACAACCCATCAAAAAGCCTTGTTCGTGGCATAATTAACACTTTATTTACAAATATACACTGCATACGCAAGCAAAGGTTTCGCCCTGTTGTTCGTGCCCATATGCACAGCCCCCCCCCTGCTGCGCATTGCCCAAGGCGCGCTCTACACTATTTCCTGTAAAGGGTCACATTGTCCAGCATCATTCGAACGCCCTCTCCCACCTCCACACGAAGCTCTATTGTATCCACCGGTGCTCCCAATGTAAAGGTCATCAGCAGCGTAGTTTCCCCATTCTCGTCAAAGTCGCTTGCATAAATCGGTTGGCTGGTAAGAACAGTAGCGCCAAAATCCTTTGCCACATCCATAGTTGCCACAGGCACTTGCCCAGCCGAGTCATTCAGCTTCATGTGCATGCTCACAATATACTTCCCCTTATCCAATCGAGAATAATTCCCATATATCAGATAGCCGGGAACACCTGTTGAAGTTATGGATGCACCATCCGCACTGGGCAGCCCCACACCCTCTATCGTGTCGAAATACCACAGCGGAATGCTATAAATACCTGTTTCATCAAATTTCTGAAATAAATTGTTGCGCAATACAGAAGCTATTTTCACGCCATCCACCCATATTGCATGAATTTCTGTGTACCCATCCTGCAGTTTAGGCGAGTCATTGCCCGGTGTAAACCGAAACAATTCTATATAAAATTCGGCTGGATAAAAGGTTTCCTTGTTTGGTCTTGGGTTGCGCAGCCACACTCTTTGTTGCTGCTCTGCCGAAAACGACTCCAGTGGTTTTTCCAAATACACATCAGATGCAATGTGTAATGTACGACCCGGAAACTCCTGCAACAACCACTCAATGCTTTGCTTTGCAGACATACGGTAATAGTCTCTGTCAAACTGATCTGCAACAGGTATACCTATGATATTAAACATGCTGTATTGATAGGGGTGGTTTGCCGCCACGCGCCCAGCGCCTATGCCTATTGCCGCTATGGTAAAAAGCGGAACCACAATTCTGCTTACTTTACCGCCCTTGCCACTTAATGTTTCGTGCAGCATTTTAATGCCGTAGCTTGCAAGTACCATCATGGGAACAAACAATATGTACATGTGGCGCCAACTCAAATAAATGGTAATTTTCAGAAATATTTGCGCAAAAAACAAAATAAAGAACATGAAGAAGAATATCCACATCAAACGGTTCTGTACAAAGGCTTCCCCGCGCTTACTTCGAAATAGTGTAGCCACCAGAAACGCACAGCCAACAAAAAACAGAATCAAATCAAACAATGGTATCGTAATGCCCATCCACAATGGCAAATAGTACCACGGCACCTCGCCCGCACCCAAGTTCTGCCCCGCAAACAACATGGTACTTTCCCACATGTCAAAGCTTGCCGCCTTGGACAGCACTTGCTGCACATAATCCAACGGGTTTATCCACGCAGCAGGTGCAATCAGCAACCAAAAGCCCAGAAATCCAAAAATCAAAATGAAGTACGTTAACATATGTCGCCAAACCGGTTGCTTTTTCAGCTCCAGCGCCTGCTGTATTTGTACATTTTGAGATCGCCAACGCAGTATATCCTCCACTATCATACAAACCACCACACCCGCTAAGGGCATAATGCCGTAAATACGAATATTGGAGGCCAATGCCGTAAAAAACACAAATAGAAGCACATCTCTTAGCCTGCGTTTTTTAGTTAATATACGCACCATAAACAGGCAAGAAAAAATAAACATGGGTATGAAAAGCATATCCTTTACATTGTAATAGGAAGATGCAAAAAAATGCGGAAACAGATAGAACAATGCCGTGCCCGCCAACGCAATCAGCTTGCTTTTTATCAGTTCTTTCAGCAAGAAAAACAACGCCACCAGCCCACAAAAATAGATAATAAAGTTGTATATATGGCGCATTTGGTACAGCTGCTGCGAAGTAAACTGGAAATCATTGATGTCCTCTATCAAAACAGTGGGAAGCTGCAGCGCTACGCCATAGGAGCGCGAACGGTAGTTTCTCAGCCCCTCACCTTGCTCCCCTGTTAGCTCATTGATGTCTTCGTTTATCCATGCATCAGTCCAGCGTAATTTATCCATATTACGCCCCAACACTTCCTCGTTGATAAACACATAATTAATCAGCGCGTGTTTGCGTTGAGTCACCTCATCCACATTCACGCTATAGTCACCGTAAATGTTAAACCCCACCACCAACACTACAATAAAAAAGAAAAGGACAAGGACATTCACCAATGTGTCTATCCCCGCCTTTTTCGTATGTTCCGAAACCACCATCAATCCTCAGTCTCCCGGTTGTCTTTGGAAATAATCATTTTAACATGGCTTTCATCGTATCGAACCCGATACAACGCCGCCACAATCATATCTCCCAAGAATCCAATGGCAAACAGCAACCCACCCATTACCACCAGCATCATGCAAAGTATCAACAGCGGCCTGCCACCTATGCTATTGCCCATAAACCATTGCACTGTCAGGAAAATACCTAGTACCAGACCAATTGCCAAAAAAGTCAGCCCCATTTTACCAAAGAAATACATGGGCTTATCCGAATATTTTGTAAGGAATGTGGTAGTCAACGAATCAAACAACCCACGCAAATAGCGGCTGGCTCCGTATTTAGATTGGCCAAATTTGCGCGCATGGTGCTCTACCACCACCTCGGTTATTTTAAAACCTTTTTTGTTCGCCAGTACGGGGATATACCTGTGCAACTCCCCATACAGGTCTATACTATCTACCACTTCACGCTTGTATGCTTTAAATCCGCAGTTGAAATCATGCAGTTTCACCCCCGACATAGCCGAAGTAAACTTATTAAACAACTTGGAAGGCAAGCGTTTTTCCGCTGGGTCGTGCCTTGTTTTTTTCCAGCCCGACACCACATCAAAGCCTTCATCCAACTTTTCAATAAACCGCGGAATTTCCTTTGGGTCATCTTGCAAATCCGCATCCATTGTAATTACAATATCGCCCGTCACATGCCGAAAGCCGGTTTGCAAACCTGTGGCCTTGCCCATGTTGCTGCGAAACTGGATCACCAATACATTGGGATCTTCTTTTGCAAGTGCCAACATTTCTGCAAGTGAACGGTCTGTCGAACCGTCATCTACAAATATAATTTCATAGTCATATTTCTCTTCATTTACAACATTCAAAATAGCCGCATGCAGTTCACGCAACGACTCTTCTTCATTGTACACTGGTATTACAAAAGACACTTTTTTGGCCATCAACCTATTTCTCCCAACTATTTCTTTCCGCTGAATTGCGCCACCTTGCCCACAGCTTTCAACAGCGATGGTGTATGCAGCAGTATATTAGAGAAGGACTGGTTCGCCAGCGGACATGCACATTCCTTGTTCTTTATCGATCTACGCACAGCCTCTGCCTGTGGTGAATACCACAACTTTTGAAAGTCGTAGTTGAACTCGCGTAGGCTACCCATTTGCTTGTCGTACCCCAGCACACAACAAGGCCACACACCGCCATCGTAATTGATGTGCACATTGGAAACCCCCGCATAGCAGGGGATTACCTGCCTCTGCTCTTCCAAAATACGTCCGGCAATATCGTAATACACCACGCGCTGCGCTTCTGTCAGCTTTGTATAGGCACTCTTCGTAGCTATATTTTCTTCTATTTTGCGTGCAAACCCCTTCATCAGCCGCTGGTATGTCTCCGCATCCGGCGTAATGGGGTCTCCTATATTGAAAAATTCCGCACGTTGCTCTGCCACTTCATTTCGGTAGCTGCCCGCGTCCAGCGTATGCACAAAGTCTTCTATTTCATCCAAATGATCTATATTAAAGTTGGAAACCACCGTGCCCAGTTCCAAGTGGAAATTTGGGTACTCACTGCGTACCGTTTTCAAGCGTTCTATTGTCTCAAGCAGGGTTTTAAAGTTCCCCTTCACGCCACGAATTTCATCGTGCAGCTCGCCCACACCATCTATAGATGGCTTTACTGTCAGTGTAATTTCCGGGTCATACTTGGCAATCACCTCCAGTATTTCGCGCGTTTTCATCTCTATACGCGCTGGCATAATGGCATTTGTGGGCACATGCACCAGCCGTGGCTTCAGGTACTTTAGCGCCAGCTCCACAATCTGCGGTATATCTTTTCTCAAAAAGGGCTCTCCCCCGCTGATGTTGAAAAAATAAACCGGATTCATTGTGGCAAAAACTTTTTCAATCTCTTCCAGCGTCAGGTCATCTTTGGCACGCGCTGGGTTGTGCTTGAACATATCCCCAATCTGGCAAGTTTTACACAACGATTGGCAAGCTGCCGTAATGGAATACGTCACCGTCATCGGATCTATTTTTTTTCTTCCAAAATAACGACGCATTTTATATTGCGTCAATCTGGGCATAATGGTTGTTATAAAATCTTTTTTCTTCACAATACTATCCTTCTAAACTATCTCCGCTATCTCAACTCTAATCCTATCGCTACAGCCACTTTGGCACTTCATCATGCGACTGCGTTTCGCCAATCACTTCTTCCGTATATTGCATCAGTTCATTTGCTGTCAGGTCATCATAGTCTATGATATATTTATATCCGCCCAGCTCGCCAAACTCTCTGCACTTCAGGTTGTACGACACAATGACTGTGGGTATGCCTGTTTCGTATGTCAGCACAGGCGCATGATGTCGCGTTAGCACCATCATATCCGCATATTGCGCTATGTTTTTTATCTCATCAGCAGTCTGGTAGTTTTGCACCACCACAATGTTTTTCACACCATATTTGTCCTCTGCCTTTTTCTTAATTTCCTCGTGTGCAATCACATCATTTTCCAGTTCAAATGTGGGGTGCAAGCTAAACGGCACCATTAGTATATCATGATTTGGGTAGCGCTGGCTAAATCTGTGCAAATATTCCACACTTTCTTCCACAGCCGCTCGCGTGCGCTCCTCATTTTTAGTGTAACGGAAATTAAAGAAAAGAAAGCGGTCGTGTTTTAGGCCATACTTGTCCTTCACTTCCTGCAATGTCATGTTATACTTTTTACGAAAAATAAGTGCCGGGTCATGGTGAAAGTAATAGTCTTTTCTGCCAATCTCATTCAGCACATTGATGGAATATTCATCCCGCACGGAAAGCAACGCCACTTTGGGAAGGGTCATTTTCATCAACCAGCGCACCAGAAAATTGGGAATAAGGTGCAGCCCCACACCAAACACAATTGTAGGTTTTTTGCGCATCAATGTGGCCTTTACTGTAAGAAACACAAACTTGCCACGCGGTGTTAAAAGCTTTTTCCAGTAGGAATCAAAATCAATATCGTTTACCAATCCACCGGATGCCAGTATTTGCGCATCACAGTTGAAAAGAATTGGCCTTATACGCTTTAGCTTAAAAGGGATTGCCTCTATGCCATAGCTTTCTTCCAAAAATTGCGGGTTATAGGCCAGTGCCACAATACGCGCCTTGGGGTACACTTCCTGCACTTGCTCTATCGCCACCCGTAGCAACGTGTCATCACCTGTGTTGTGCTTTCCATAACCGCCCTGCATCAAAATAAGAGGTTCTTCCTTGTCGCCAATGCGATTCCGTAAAACCTCCTTAAATTCCTGCAAAAAGGGTACTATACTCTTTTGTTGTTCCAAATCACGATTCATTGGTGACTCCCCTACCAACCCATTCAAAAACCAAGGTAGATTATATCATTATACAGTTACCCTGTCAATTTCCTACCGCCATATATGGTGTATTCTACGCTTCCAAATCCGATTCATCCAACACTTCCTGCTGCTCCGCCTGTTTTTCTTTTTTCAAAGCATCTTTTATTTGCTTTATGCTAATGATTTTCAGGGCACGCAAAATGCCGAAGCCTAGGAAGTACAGCCCTGCATAAAGCACCAGAAGCAACAATAAATTATGAACTGGTACAAAGTGGAATACCAGCATTGTCAGTACAAATACCACGGCATTTACAATTAATATTTTGAAGTGCTTTTTTTCCCAAAACTGACCAAATAACTTTTTTGCATACACTGCAGATACCATCATTGTAACAAAACACACCACCAAGGAAGAAGCGCCAGTACCAGTGAGCGAGAACAAATTTGTAAGCACCACACATACCACTACAAATGCTGCCAGCATAAGCAAAGATAGTATTGTTGTAAACTTCTTTTTGTTGGCGGCAGAGGTAATCATATTAAACACCAGCGTCATCCCCAAACAGAATGTACCAAACGACAACAGCGCCAAAGCAGGTGCCGCTATTGCATATTCCGGATTTTTAGATGCAAACACTGTAAGCACAGTTCCGCTTGATGCAGCGATAATAACAGTGACTGGTAACACAATTGCCAAAATTATCGTAAGCAAATCGCGAATAGAGGTGGCTGCTTTTGCAAGCTGATTTTCTTTGTAGTACTTTGTCACTACGGGTAGCACCACTATATAGAACGCACCCAAAAGATAATAGGATGCTTTGCCCCACTGCACTGCTGCAGTGTAAGCACCAGTAAGCAAGTTGCTGCCACTCACACCTTTTAGTATAAGTGTATCAATGTTCATTATAATGGCAACAATGCAGAACAACAGTGAAAAACTGACTGCAGATTTTATATACGGTTTGTGTGCTATCTTGGGCATACTTGCATCATACAGCGCACGTTTTTTGTATAGAAATATCAAGCTGATTGCCATAATAATAATACCCGCGAACAAGAAACCCATCTCTATACTGATCAAGGCATCGGGGAACATATTGCCTGCTACAAATGGTATCACTATCATTTTTAAAATTGGATAAAGTGTTACAATAGATGCCTCTATTACAAACAGCTTAAAGCCATTAAACACACCCAACGCCACAAAGTACACGCCCATAAAGGGTATAATAAAGGCAGCAATGCGTATATAGTCTGTAAGCTGGGCAATTGCAGCAGGGTCTGCCGCCTGTTTGTTCAACATTTGCGCAAGAAATGGCGCGCCGAAGAAATTGACTGCAAAAACAGCAGCAATAATAACCAACTGGTATCCCATGCCTTTTTTAATCAAATCGGGTATGTGGTGATTTCCTTGCGTAATCTGATTTGATACCGCCTGCCTTACACCATTGTTTAAAAACAAGTAATCAAAATTGATAATTGCTATGATGACACCGTAAACACCATAAGCTTCTATTGTAAGTATCTTTTGCAGAAAATACTGTATTACAAAGTTACCCAGTACAAATGCAATTTTACCAACTGTATGTAATGCTATTCCTTTAAACATAAATCCTGTACTATCCTCTTTTCACACATCCAACCTGTGTGGCCAACCACCGCACCCTATAGCCCTTGGCTTTTATACCACTCCACCGTCAGCTTTGCGCCTTCTTCCAGCCCCACCTTTGGCTCATATCCCAATTCCGTTATGGCTTTGGTAATATCAAAGGTACGGTCTGTTGTAGACGATTTTATATTTTCGTATGTTGCAATGGGGTCTTTGCCGCGCATTGTATAAAACTTTTCCAATAGTTTTACGCCGGCAAGCGCAAGCCCCTTGGGCACATGCGGATATTTTGCAGCCACACCCGCATATTTTACTATGGCATTGCGCACATCGTCTATGGGGTAAGACTGAGCACCCGTTAATAAATATACCTCGCCTGGCCGTCCACGCTCCATGGCAGCCACGCCACCCGCCGCAACATCGCTTACATACACCATAGGCGTTAGGTTCTCTCCCTTGCCCACGCGGGGGAACTTGCCCCGTGTCATCAACCGGTAATAGGTATGAAAAGCACCTGTGCCGCCCACACCGTACACCATGCATGGGCGCGCAATCAGCCCCGGAAACCCATTGTGTGCCGCCGCCATTACCACTTGTTCACTTTTGTACTTGCTCTTTTGGTATGGCGTAACCGGTACCGGCTGCGATTCTTCATTCAATATGGGATCGCCAATCGGCCCCATGGCTGCCGTGCTGCTAAAATGCACAAATTTCTTCAATGCATCATTTGTTTTACATGCTTCTATCATGTTGTGCGTGCCACCCTCATTAATAGCTACAAACCGTTGAAACGCCTCTTCCGACATAGCCGATACGTGCCCCTCCGCTGCAAGATGCAACACATAGGCACAGCCATCTGTTTGATTCTTCAGTGTCTCTGGTTTTGTAATATCGCCATACACCAGTTGCACATCATTCTTGTCTTTCAGAAATGCCACATCGCTGCTTTCTCGCACAAGGCAACGCAACGCATATCCTTTTTTCAAAAGAATGTCTACAGTGTATCTTCCTATAAAACCGGGCGCACCCGTCATAAATACAATTTCTTTCATTTGTTGTTGTACAACCTTTCTACCGTTTCGCGCATCCTGTCCCAATCGTAGCGGTATGCCTCTTGCTTCACATTCTCCTCAAACTCTGCCGCCTTGTTTTGTTCGTAAAAGCGCATTACCGCTTCTGCAATTTGCTGTGGGCTTTCCGGTTGCACCACATAGCCTGTTTTGCCATCTAAGACCACTTCGGGCAGCCCTCCCACATTCGTTACCACCACTGGTTTGTCGAAACCATAGGCCACTTGCACCACCGCACTTTGTGTGGCAGAAATATATGGCAGCACCACCAGATCACTTGCAGCAAAAAACTTTTCTACCTCCCTATCGGGGGTATAGCCGTCAAACACCTGTATTGCAGCCTTTTCTCCAGTATTCTCTATCAGTTGCACATATTCTTCTTTGTTCTTGCCAAAGTCGCCCACAATCAGTAGCCTCGCATCACTGTATTGCTTGCGAATGGTCGGCATGGCAGCTATCAAATGCCGTAGTCCCTTGTATTCCCTTACAAACCCAAAGAACAACAATACTTTTTCGCTATCCGTTATATTCAGCAGCTTGCGTGCCTCCGCCTTGTTCATATCAGTAAACTTGAACGCATTGTAGGTAGGCAATACCGCCTTCTCATAAACGGCATCCGGTTTGATGGAAAGCAAATCCTGTGCATCCTGCTGCGAGTGCACAATAAAATAATCGCCCCGCCTCAGCGTGCTGCGTGTCAGTTTCCTATCCATTGGGAAACGCTCATGCGGAAACACATTGTGACACACAAAAAGAACCTTAATTCCGCTATCCAAATGCTTCACCAAGCTGTTGTAACAAGGGGCAAAGTAAGGATGCCACCACTGAATGATAAGCATATCAGGCTTCATTGTATTGATATGCTTTGCCGTAGCCTTCCAGTTTGCGGGACTAGCCGTATGCAATGTGTAGTGCGTATTCTCTATCTTAAAGGTGTCGTTGTCAAAATCTTTCTGTGGCTTTCGAAACAATATTTTAGGATACTGTACTTTATAGGAAAGCATTTCCACATCATATGTTTTAGAAAGGTTGGTATGCATCAGTCCCGTATAGTGTGAAATACCACCTTTGTATGGATAAACCGGCCCCACCATCACAATTTTTTGCAGCTTTTCCGCCATAGGTTATCATTTCTCCCCATCTTTTCTATCTTTGTTATATTCCAGCTTTTTCACTCTATATAGCAGCTCATCCGCTACCTTTCGCATAGAGGAATTTGCGTCCATCAGGAAGGCAAATACCACCAGCACAAATGCCAATATCAAAAGAATAGCCGCCAACAAAAGCGACTGTATATGTCCACCACTTTTTTCTACAATAAAAAAATATAAATAGCGAATTGACAATGCCAGCCCCACAATAAAAAAAACAAATGCAATGGGCAGCATAATTTTCAACGGACTTTTGGAAAGCGCCGTGCGAATAATCGTCATTGCAGACTTACGTATATACGCACCATTGCTTTTAAACAGGCGCGATTCGCGCAGTTTTTCATTCGTGCGCACGGGCACATTGGCAATCGCCATCTTTTTTAGTCCCGCATCTATAATGGTTTCCAGCGTGTATGTATAATCCGAAACCACATTCATTCTCATGGCGGCATCTCGCGAGTACGCACGAAAGCCACTGGTGGTATCCGAAACATTGCTTTGCGAAAACTTACGTACCACGCCACTACCAATTTTTTGCAGCTTTTTTTTCGATTCCGAAAAATGCGCTATGGTATCCGTTTGACGGTCACCAATTACAATATCAGCCTGTTTTTCCAGTATCG
The DNA here is from genome assembly GCA_964592125.1 of uncultured Christensenella sp. Lineage (GTDB taxonomy): Bacteria > Bacillota > Clostridia > Christensenellales > Christensenellaceae > UBA5399. Next base: position 656 of record CAZQBV010000051.1, on the reverse strand, counting down.
GTTTTACAAGAGCAGGTATGTCTCCACCATAGTACTGGTTGTCTCCATCCGAATTTACTATAATATCCGCACCCAGTTTCAAGCTGGCATCTATCCCTGCCATAAAAGCACGCGCCAACCCACGGTTTCGCATTTGCTTCACCACATGGTTCACGCCCAGCTCTTTGGCTATCTCCACTGTGCGATCTTGCGAACCATCGTCTATTACCATAGTCTCTATGGTATCAATGCCATCAATCTTTCGAGGTAAGTCTGCCAGTGTAAGCGGCAGTGTCTTTTCCTCATTGTAGCAAGGTATTTGAATAATCAACTTCATATAGCGCACTGTCCGTTTCCATTTGAATTCGTATCAAAATGTACAATGAAAATAGTATAGCGAAAGTTTTACCAAAATGCAACCTAAGCGGTTTTCACGATTCATAAATCAATTGTTCGACTTCTGATCGACTTCTTTTTTTGTCAAAAACCAAATAGAGCAACAACTAAAAAAATTCCAAAAACATTGGATGCCCCGAAAAACAAAGCGAATCCAGCTTTTGTATTCCAGAGCATCCATATATACTTATTATACAGTTATTTTTTTATACAGTTATTTTTATATGTTTTAGGGCGATACCGCACAGAAATCGAGTCGTTGGCATCGCGAAGGATTTTTG
>CAZQBV010000050.1:0-20571 GCA_964592125.1 uncultured Christensenella sp. | reverse complement strand
TTTGGTGGAGTGAAATAATAATTGGGTATTTTGTTATTTTGAATTATGTTTGTGCTTAGAGTTGAAATAAAATTGAGCGAATGTAAATTATGATGCTATCCAATGGAATAAGAATCTCAGTTAGATTACTGATATATGGGAAAGTTGAAAATAACGAGCATACAGATTAACAATTCCTGTAATAATAAAACTTAAGCAATCCAAAAACGGTGAGGTATAGTATTCCTAATGAGAACATATAGATTTACTATTTTGATTATGGGAATAATTTGTTTTTTTTCAGCAATTTTGCTGTACAATTATCCCCGCAATGAATTTTGGAGCAGTATATTTTCCGGAATATTTTCAAGTGCATTACTTGTATCGATTGGTTCTTTAATTAGCTATATCATTCTTGAAAAAAAGACCAAAGCAAAAGTTCATTATGGCATTAGGCAAACTGATCACGCCATTCGGCAATTTGAATTATATATTAAATTCGTAATAAAACGATTAACAGTTGAGGTGGAAAATGAGATAGTAATAAAAGCCTATCAACTTTCTTACGATCTTGCCCAAATATTTATTGAATTATCGTTAGCTGAAGCAAAAGTTCTTAGTAGCAACGAACCACTTACTTATATCCAAGAAATAAGAGCAATTGCTGAAAAGCTTGGATGCAGTATTTCAGAAGACAGAAAAAATGCCAAAGAGCATATGGAAAAATATTTGTCGTGTACTGAGTGTTATCTTGCAAAGCTATCTACCTATTTAAGTGATGCGCATTTACTAAAGTAATGAAATTTCTAGCTACAGATGACTCATACAATTAACATGCCTAACCCCAACATCATTTCTACTCACCCGCCTGTAAAAGACAACAAAAAAACACACAGACAAAACCGCCCATATCCATTGACAATACTTGCTAAATAACCTAATATAAACATACAGGGCGCGTGACCCTGCAAAATATGAATAATGCACGGCAGGCCAGAGTGGTAGCACACTCCAGCCCTGCTGTAGAAGGTGACAGAACCACCTCAACGCAACCCTATTGGGCACCGCGCAGATTGATTATATCAATTTAACGCTTCCGCTTCAAGAGGGATAATACATATATTAGCAAACAGCATGCGTATGAGGATAGAAAATCTTCATGCGTTTTTTTGTATGAAATGCAGGGCAGCCCTGTAAAAGCACAAGCACACGCCGCAAGAAACCCGCACAGGCGGTTTCTGATGTGCCAATATTAGGAGGCCACCCCATGAAAAACGAACCGGAAGAAACATTTCCACAGGAATGGACAGATGCCGACGAAAACGCCATGTTTGACGCGGTAAACGCATTCACGCAAGCCAACCGAAACATTATAAAAAACACAACCAGCCACAAAGCCATTGCGCAAAACTCTTTTATAGAGGGCTTCATAGCCTGCTTTGCATATTGCCACCAGCCCAGAGAAAAGGAATGAACCCCAAATTCTAAATATAGTGTAACAGTGAATAGAATGCACCCATTGCGGCAAATTCCGGCCGCTGTGTTTCCCGATACAAAAAAGCAAATGTAAAAGATACCAGCCGCACCCTAAAAATGCATAAAAAAGTAAAAAAAATGAAGTGTTACGAGGACTAAAAACATAAAATATCTTTATTTTACTTCATTTATGTATTATACTTGTTTTGTATAGATTACTGTGCTGTAACAAGTGTCAATACAACTGGCCATACGGTGCAACGAAACAGTATGTTTCTAATCTTGTATACTGTAAAAGAACGGATAGTATACAAAGAAAATGTGAGAAAAGAAGAGTAATGCCATGAAGAAAAGATTAATCAGTATTTTTGTTGCTTCTGCTTTTGTAGCATCGCTATTGTTTTTAGCGGGATGTCAAGCAACAAACAGCAGTGATGCGGCTGGTTCTGCGGATACGATAGATGCAAGAACGATAGCTGTATTCAAAACAGAGGGAGACCAAATAAGCGTTGCCAAAGAAAATGAAAAAAAGTATGAGGCAAAAGAAGGTGTAAAACTATTTGAGGGCTACAGCCTTTCAACAGGCAAAAATTCTTATGCATACCTCAAGCTGGATGGCGAATCCGTAGTGAAGGTGGATGAAGAAACAGAGCTGCAAATAAGCAAATTAAACGACAAAAATTTGTCGATTAACGTTCTGGGCGGCGGAGTGTCTGTAGATGCCGCGCCACAAAAAGCCGAAAATACGTTGGAAGTGGGTGCGGGCAAAACCGCATTGGCAGTACGCGGAACTTTATTTGTAGTGGAGTATAATCACAAAGGAAATTCTGGAATTACAATGCTTGCAGGTTCGGGAATGGTGGGCGATGTTTCGCTGACAACAGGAAATATGGTAACAATCAGCGAGGATGGCGCGGAAGAGCCCGTGCCCGTGCCTATTACTGTTAGTTCACAGATGAGTGGGTTTATACTGCAAACAATACAGGAAAACAAACAGCAGCTTCTGGATAAAGGTGCATTTACAGAAGAGGACATAGAAAAAATACCTGAAATTATAAAAGAAAAGCAAGAGCAGGCAAGTGCGGCAAGCAGCCAAAGCAACCAAAGCAACAATGCGGTAAATGGCGGATCTGGAGATGAACAGCCAACACAACAGCCAACAGCCACAGCCAGCAGCGCAAGCACCAGCAGTGCAATTGCACCGAATGATGACACTACCCAAACAAGTGATGGGAATGTCAATCAATCTACAAATCAATCTACAAATGTAGCCGAATCCACGCGGATGCCTGCGCCAACGGTTGCCCCCGCGCCGCATACACTGCCGCCAATGCCCACAGCAGAAACAACAGCAGCGCCCCAACCTAAACCGATACCATCTGTGGAGCCAACACCTTCGGCAATACCAACTGCAACGCCAAAGCCTTCCGCGACGCCCAGCGCAACGCCGAAGCCATCTGCAACACCCAGTGCAACGCCAAGTGGAACACCAAAGCCTTCCACCACACCAAGTGGAACGCCGGGGCCATCGGCAACGCCCAGCCCTAGCGCATCGCCAACACCTTCCGCATTGCCAACTGTGCAACCGGCATCTGTGGCGGAAGTACACGGCAATCAGTATAGTTCCGTAAAAGAGGCCATTGATAATGCAATTTTGACAGGTGCAGATGTTACTGTAATAGCGGATAGTAAAATTGACGCGGCAGAGTCGGCAGTGTTAACAAACGGAGCTAAACTATTGATAGAAGCAGGTAAAACGCTTATATTGGAGGGGACACTAAATGTTGCTTCAGGCTCGGCTATATCTGTACCTGCCACCAGTGTATTGAGCATTGATGGAACGGGCACTATGCAAAACCAAGGCACTTTGAACGTAACGGGAACAATGGAAATCAAAGACAATGCTACCGTTGCCAACAGCTCTTCTATCAATATCCCATTTGGCGGGCAATTGAACAACAGATCTGCGGCATCCAATGGTTTTGTAAACAGCGCTACTGTAAGTGTAAGCGGACAATTGACAAATACAGGTAGCGCAAGCATGCTAAATACGGCTTCGGGAAAAATAATGGTGCAAAACAGCGGTTCGTTGAATAACACTTCCTCTGCGATGCCGGGAATTACGAATAATAAAACCATAGAGAACAGCGGAACGTTTTTAAACGAAGGGTATCTTTTCAACAATGTTACCTTGAAAAATACGAATGGCAATTTAACCAATGGCGGAACAATTATAAATGGAGTGGGTGCCACAATTGCCAACACCGGCGGAAATGTTTACAACCATGCCTTGATTACGAACAAAGGCACATATACAAATACGGGATGCCTGTATAATACGGGTATATATGCTGCTGAAGGGGTCTCGTGTATAAGTGACTTTCTGTCGCTGGGCAGTGTGGATAATACAGGTCAAATGAAATTTTTCGATGGATTGATAAGGCCTAAAGGCGTAATCACCAACAGCTTAGCATCTTCATCTGCCAGCCTTAGCTTCACTTCGGTACAGGTTATGGATATGCGAACCAATTTGTTTTACAATGCGTGGGGAACTGGCATGTCACAAATTATTTCGCTGGATGGAGTAACGTTTAAATGGATGGGTAACAAGTGGCAGATGACAACCACTTAAGCGAGTATATCCATTTAAAACAAGAACAAGGACGGTACAATAGATTGAACATAAAAATATACGGCTGCAGGGGTAGCATACCCTTCTTTAGCCGAGACAGCATGCAGTACGGTGGCAACACAGCATGTGTGCGGGTGGACAATGAAGGCGAAACACTGCTTGTGGATGCTGGCTCTGGATTAATGCAGTATTTGGCAGATATAGAGCAGGATATACGAGCAGGTAGAATCATTCGCTTGGAAATAGTGCTGAGTCACTTGCATTTGGATCATATTATTGGGTTATCCACATTTAGCCCGCTGTGGGATTCTAAAAACGATATTTGCATCTATACCAAAAGCAGAAACGAAATGCCCCTTGCAAAGCAGGTGATGGGTGTTTTTGCCCCTCCATACTGGCCTGTGGATTTATCGGAGATGCTGTGCGCATCCGTAATAGAGATGGACGATTCGGGTTTTACCTCTTGGGGCGGGTTGCATGTGAAGCCATTTGCAAGCAACCATCAAGATGGCACCACAGTCTTTCGTATAACAGGCAACAAAACGCTGGTTTATCTGCTGGACTGTGAGATGACGGATGACTTGATGAAAACACCAGACTTTCTGGAGCACTGTATGGATGCCGATTTAATATTGCTGGATGCGGGCTATCTGCCGCAGGATTATCCAAAGAAAAAAGGCTGGGGGCACTCCACATACGAACATGGCGTTCATTTAGCAAAGCAAGCGAACATTAAAAATATGATTGCGGCTCATTTAAGCCAAAGGTACTTGGATGAAGAACTAAGAACTGTGGATGCTATGCTTGCCAAGGAAAACATAAATTGTAAGATTGCATTTGATGGAATGGAGATTTCCGTATGAATGAAAATAGAGCAAGCGATTTCGAGAAAGTATTTGACGTAATCATTGCATTTTACAAAGAGCGTGATTATTTTGATTTGCTGGATTCTATTTTAGCGAAAATGATGGACATAACCAATGCGGATGGCGGAACACTATATGTAGTGGAGGAAGGCAAGCTGGAATTTCGTATAATGCGAAACCTTAGCAAAAATATATATCTGACAGCAAAGGACAAAATACAGTTCGATTCTATTTTATTAGACAGAAAAAATGTACAAAATATAAGTGCATATGCTGCGCTGAACAACGAGATTGTTTCTATAGACGACGTTTACAACAATCAAGAATTTCTATTTGAGGGACCAAAAAAGTTTGACCGGGAAAATGACTACCATGCCAAATCCATGCTGGTTTTTCCGCTTACGGCTACGGGAAGCAACAAGCTGAAGCTGCCCCGCGTGATTGGCGTAATTCAGCTTATCAATTCTATAGACCCGCAAACGGGAGAAGTTCGTTCGTTTGGAGATATTTTCGACCCGCCAGTGCTGCCGGCCTTGTCCAATATTTCGGCAAATGCACTGGCAAATATTCTGTATGTGCAGGAAATACAAAAACTATTTGCTTCATTTGTACGGGTGATGACGAAGGCAATAGATGAGCGCTCTGAATATAGTGTAAATCATACCAACAACGTGGGGAAATACTGTGATGACTTTGCGCAGTATCTTGGGCAACACTTTGAAGAAGGACACCCGCTGCACTTTGATGACAATCGTCGGGAACAACTGGTGATGGCGGCGTATTTGCATGATATAGGCAAAATAATTACGCCACTGGACGTGATGGACAAGGCAGAGAGGCTGGGGCCGCGTTTGCCAATTCTTCGGCTCAGTCTTCAATTAAAAATGCAACAGCTGGAAAATAAGTATTTAAAAGGTGAACTGAACAAAGAGGAGTACCAGAAACAAATAGAAGAAGTACGGTGTGATGAAGCGCGCATGGAGTTTAACAACACAGCCAAACTTTTGACTGATGAGGATATACAGGCTGCAAAAAACTTGGCGAATGTTACCTATATGGACGCAACGGGGCAAGAGGTGCGTCTTTTTAGCGATTTGGATATTCAATATCTCAGCATCCGCTCGGGCACATTAACCGAAGAAGAAAGACAAATCATGAAGGATCATGTTTGCGTAACCCAACGATTGTTGGAGCAAATGGCATTTAACGAATATTACAAGGATGTGCCGGTTTGGGCCAGCAACCATCATGAGTTTTTGGATGGCTCGGGCTATCCGAATGGGCTGCATGGGGAGCAGATATGCGTTGAGGAATCTATACTAGCTATGGTAGACGTTTTTGAAGCATTGACAGCCAGAGATAGACCCTATAAAAAATCGATTAGTGTGCAAGCTGCCATAAAAATATTGCTGGATATGGTGGAGGAAGGTAAATTGCCGAAAGATATAGTAGAGCTGTTTATTAAGAGCCGGATGGAAGCGGGGCTGGATCATTTGGATTGCGAACGGTAAGCGCTTTGCCTGAAAAACCAAACTGCTGAGTAGATAGGCTTTGAAATAGAATTTTCTAATTTACAAAAAGGGTACAGCAACCGTTTTAGGTATGCTATTTTACTCTGCAAAAACTTAGGGGAAGGCATAGTAAATGCTGTTTTTTAAGAAATTTTCCAAAGCAGGTTGGCTAAGCAAATTCATAGTATGCATTTGCCTAGTACTGCTTTTTTTTGCAAAACCATTCGGATACTTGGAATATAAATTACAAGACAAATTGTATCAACGCCCGGGGCTAACAGACCAACGCATTGTTGTAATTGGCATAGATGAAACTTCACAGGAAAAACTGGGTCGGTTTCAGCAATGGAGCAGGCAAACCATGGCAGATGCAATCAATATATTAAACAGCAGTGAGGATGGAAAACCTGCTGTGATTGCTGTGGATATTCTTTTTGGTGGAGAAAGCAACGACCCTAAGGCGGATGCCAATTTGGCGAAAGCCGCAGCAGATGGCGGAAACGTAGTGGTGGCGGCCATTGGCGTGAAGGGGGAAGAGCTTTCCGGAAATAAAGTGGTGGAGACATGGAAGAACATTGAAACCCCATTTCCCGCACTTGCAAGTGCAGCACAATATGGTCTGGCAAACGGTGACATGGATGCGACTGATGGCATTGTGCGCAATGCATTGATACACACTTCTTTTAACGGAGAGGCAATTCCCAGCTTTGCTTATCAAATATACCGTCAGTACACGGGCGAGGCGTTTATACCCGAGCTGAAAGAGGATAGCGAGTTGTTTATTTCCTATAGCGGTTATCCCGGTGATTTTAGCTGGGGCAATTCTTTTTCAGATATTTTTGAAGAGGATTTTGACCCCGGTTTTTTTGCGGATAGCATAGTGTTGATAGGCCCATACGCCACAGCAATGATGGACTCGTACTATACGCCCATTAGTTCCGGAGAGCAAATGTATGGTGTGGAAATACACGCAAATGTGGTGCAAATGCTTTTGGATAAAGATTTTAAGCATCGTGTTTCAGAAGAAGTGAATTTTCTTATTTTCCTAACCATACTGTTGCTGGGCGTTTTATTCACTTTTTTACTGGATATACGCATCTTGACCATCGTTTATTTTGGTATAGCTGTAGGGTTTTTGTTTTTGGCGCTGTATTTGTTTCAGCAAGGGCATATTATAGAAATTATTTATCCGCTTTTCACACTGGGTGTTTTGCTGATCTATCAAACAATTTACGTCTATTTAAGAGAAGTGGTGGAAAAGGCAAAAATAAAAGATACGCTGAAAAAATATGTAGACCCGAAACTTGCGGATCAGCTGATAGAAATGGGGAATGCCCAAAGAAATGAAGTGGGTACAAAACGCGATATTGCCGTTTTGTTTGTAGATATAAGAGGGTTTACCACTATGGGCGAGGAGCTGAAAGATCAGCCGGGTAAAGTGGTGGAAATTTTAAATGAATACTTAGAACACACGTCTGAGTGTATCTTTAAAAATGGCGGCAGTGTAGATAAGTTTATCGGAGATGCCACAATGGCATTGTTTAACGGTTTTGCCCCTCTGGATGACTATGTATTTCATGCGGTGCGAGCGGCTTTGGATATTGTGAAAGGCACGGAAGCGCTGAATGAAAAATTACTTGAAAAATACAATGTGGATGTAGGTTTTGGCGTAGGCATTCAGTGTGGGGAAGCGATTGTGGGGAATTTGGGTCCAGCTTTTAGAAAAGACTACACCGCAATAGGCGATACTGTGAACACGGCCTCTCGGCTGGAAAGCCGTGCAAAAAAATCTGAGATATTGATTAGTGAGCAGGTGTGCCAAGCCATTGCCGGCAGAATAGAAACGGAATTTGTGGGAGAGCTGCAGCTAAAGGGGAAGGCAGCGCCAATGCGCGTGTATGCCGCAATTAGGCTAGTGGAGAATAGCATAAAGAATAGCGATGCTGTTCTATTTGCAAACGCAGAAAAAAGCAATGAAATGTAGGGCTAGTTCAAATTCAAAATGCGTTTCAGCTCTATAGCATCTGCAGAAAGCGTATCTGGATTTTCCATACCAGTGGTTTCTTTTATTTTTTCAAACAAATGTTCTACTTTTAAAAATAATTTAACCAAAGCAGGGTCGAAATGCGACGCGCTGCCGGACAAAATAATGCCTACGGCATTTTCGTGGGTAAATGCTTTTTTATAGGGGCGCTCGGAAATTAGGGCGTCATACACATCCACAATTGCCATCATACGCCCCTGCAGTGGAATAGCGGAACCCGAAATCCCATGGGGATAGCCGCTGCCATCCCATTTTTCGTGATGGGTTTCCGCAAATATCTTGGCATGTTCTAAAAAATCTTTTTCCTGGGTGTTTTGGCCTATTTTATCTATAACCTTGCCACCAAAGGTGGTGTGTTTTTTCATTTCGTTGTATTCTTCAATGGTTAGTTTTCCAGGCTTTTGCAGCACGCTATCCCGAATGGCAATTTTGCCTACATCGTGCAGCTGTGCAGATTGGTAGAAAAACGCATTGTCCCAGCCCTCTATTTGATCCACATAAACGCCCTGCTCCATCATGGCATGCATCAATATTTTCAGGTACAGCCCTGTGCGCTCTATATGCCCGCCAGTAATATCATCCCTACACTCCACCAGCTCTGCAACGGCCTGCAACACAGCGTTTTGCAACGTTAGCACGGTTTCTGTTTTGGCACGCACCATTTTTTGCAAATTGTTGTTGTAGTCTTCCAGCTCTCGCCTTTGGGTTTCCACCAGCAGGTGTACCTCTATACGCTTCGCCAATAGCAAAGGGGAAAACGGCTTGGAAATATAATCAATAGCGCCCAACGACAGGCCTTCCAGTTCGCTGCCGTCATCATCCTTGGCAGTTAAAAATATGACAGGTATGTTTTTGGTAGTGGGCTGTTTCTTTAACTTTTTTATTACATCATAGCCGTTCATTTCTGGCATTTCTATATCCAGAAGAATAAGATCAGGCACAATGCGTTCCAGTACCTTAAAAAGCTTTTCGCCAGATGGAATGGTGTATACATCATATTGCTCGCTTAGTACACTTTTGCCTATTGCTAAATTAATAATGTTGTCATCCACCAACATAATTTTTTTGCGTGTCTCACCCATGTTGTTGTTTTACCCTCATTCAATAAGGCTATATTTTAACGAAATATTATATGCCTTGTATCCTTATTATATAGCGGGTTTGAACAACAATCAATCTTATTTCTGAGTTATTTTAGATTTTTCTTATTTTTTTTAAATTCATAAGACTATTTGCTGCTGAATTTGGTCGGAAAAACAATTCTGCTGGTTCGGTTTTACAGTATTCTGGGCAATGTAACAGTAAATATACTGCCGCCTTTTTCGTTTTCTGCCACTTCAATGGTGCCGCCATGTCGCACAATCATTTGCATGGCAATGGCCAGCCCCAGCCCTGCGCCGGCAATTTTTCGGGAGCGGGAAGTATCTACACGGTAGAAGGGCGCAAATATTTTATTGGTGTGCTCGCTGCCAATGCCAATGCCGGTATCCTTTATTTGCACGCGAACCGCATGGCTTTGCCCTTGCACATCCACCTCCACACTGCCGCCCTTGTTGTTGTATTTCACGGCATTTTCTATTAAATTGGAAAAGGCGCGTTGCAACATGGCGGCGTTGGCCGTTACCACTTCTTTGGTATCTCCTTGTATAGATACATGCACGTCCTTTGCCTTTATCGCGTGATCCAAATCTGTCACAATGCTTTCCAGCAAATTGCCCATTTCCACTTCGTCCTTAAAGTCATATTCCCGCGTTGCAGACATGGCAAACAAGTCGTCCACCAGTGAAATCATGCGCTTGGTTTGGTTCTTGGCAACCTCTATGGTTTCGGCATATTCTTCCATTGTGGGGGAACCGCCTATTTCCAGCACGTCTATATTGGCCTTTATGGCGGCCAGCGGTGTTTTTAGCTCGTGCGCTGCTGCAGTGGCAAATCCTTTCTGGCTTTCAAATGCCGCTTCCAGCCGTTCCAGCATATGGTTGAAGGAAGTGGCAAGCTTGCTAATTTCGTCTCCTGATTTAAAATTTTCTATGCGTATACTCAAGTCATTTTCACTAATGCCGCTAATTTCTTCACTCAATTTTTTAACGGGTTTCAGTGCCCTGCCCAAAGCAAACCATGTGAGCACGGTGCCTACACCAATAATAATTAGCATATATTGTATGCTGAAGTCGTTGAAATTCTGCATACCTGAAAGGACGGAGCTGGGTACTTCGTAAAGAACTTGATCGCCAGGGAAAAAAGACATAGGGGGGGTGGCCTCTACCAATTTATCTGTGGCAATTCCTGTTGTGCCTGCTTTTGCATCCACCTTTACGGTGTTTTCGTCTATGGGTTCAATAGATATCCCCCTAGATTCATAATCTGCATAAGGAGAAATAGATTCGTTGGAGCTTGCAGTGAGGGAAGCGCCCGGAGGATCTGTACGCAAACCGTATATGATATCGCCGGGAGAGACAGAAGCATTGGAAGTTGAAGGTGGCAATGCACTGGTTTCTGCTTGGGGAGATATCATGGCGGTAGTTACATAAGCAACAGAATCAAGTACAATAGTTCCTGTTCGATTGATGGAAACCAGCGTAAGCATCACTGCAATTGTTGTGATAACTGCCGCTGTAACCAGTGTCAGCCGCAATCGTAGAGACATTTTATACACTTTTAACTTTTTCAATGTGTCACCTTTCTATTAGGTAGCCTGCGCCCCTCCTGTTGGTAATAAAATCTTCCCCAACATAGGGCAATAGTTTTTTGCGCAGCTGGCTAATGTGTACCTTTACCGCATTGGAAAACAAACCTTCATCTTCCATCCATAGGTGTTCTATCAGCTCTTCCGCAGGCACGGCTGTGCCACGTTTTAGCAAAAGATACTCCAAAATGCCATACTCCTTGGGGGAAAGCTCTATGGGTGTCTCCTCCTGTGTGTAAACCCTGTGGGAGGCTGTATCTACACGCAGTTTGCCGCATTGCAGCACCACATCATGTTGCACGAAATTCCGCCGCAGCAAGCCCCGCACCCGCGCCTCCAGTTCGCCAAAATCGAAAGGCTTTACCAGATAGTCGTTTGCACCCAAGTCCAGCCCCACCACACGCTCTGCATAGTCTGTTCGTGCCGATAAAATAAGAATCTTCTGCATCTTGTCGCTGTTGCGTATTTCTTTTAAAATATCAATGCCATCCATACCGGGCAGGTTTAAATCCAACACAATCAGGTCGTAATTGCCAACCTGCGCCAGCTCCAGCCCTTCCTCGCCATCGGCAACGCCTGTTACAATGTAGCCGCGCTTTTGAAAGCCGTTCACCAGTGCACGCAGTATATCCTGCTCATCTTCTATTATAAGTAACTTCATCAGTATAAATTCCCCGTTCTTTTTCCTTATTCTACCACAAAATTGGTTAAGCTTTGGTAAAGGTTTTTTGAATATAAATTTTTTTCGCCTTAACCTTGCCTTAACCTTGGTTTTGTTATGCTGGGCATGAAAAAGAAAACGGAGGCAGAAGTAATGGAGCAATTTGAACAAAAAAAATCATCGAAAAAAAAGATTGTTATAGTAGTTGCGGTGGTTGTGGCAGCAATGCTTTTGGTGGGGTATTTTGCAACAGCAAATGCTGCAAAGCCAGAGGAGGAAGAGTCTCTTCTGCGTGAATATCCTGTATCCCGTGGGGATATTACGGCGGGTATAGATGGCGGAGGTTCGCTGGTTTTGGATGGAACACCACAAAACTTTCAGCACCTTGTAAAGCTAGAAAAGATTTATGTAAAACGGGGTGACACAGTAAAGAAAGGCGATAAGCTGGCAAAAATTTCGGAAGAAGCGCTTCAAACAAAATTGGACGAACTGGAAACGCTACGCAAAAAAGCGGAAATTGCCGTGGAAGATGCCGGTAACAATAAAAATGTAGGGGCATCTGAAATGCGTCAGGTAGATAGCCCTGAAGAAGCGGGCAGTGCCGAATATCAAATGCAGCGCGCACAAACGCAGGCCACGGCAACCGAAACGCAACAGAGCATAGATGCAATGAATGCGCGTGCCAAGGAGCTGGAGGGCTTGATTGCAGACCTAAGCCAGCGTATAGGCAAACTGGATGCGGAAATTGCGGCACTGCCAGATGACGACCCGAAAAAGAAAACATTGCAAGCGGAGAGGAAAGCGCTGGCCAAAGAGCACGATGCCTATTGTGCAGAGCATGATGGAATAGGGCCAAAGCTGACAGAGGCGCAAAACACTCTGCAAAGCATAAATGCAGAGCTGCAAACTATGGATAGCGCACGCGCCCAACAAGTGGACTTGGCAAAACGCCAGCGTGCAAAAGAAAACAGCACCAACTCTTTGAAAATGAACGGCTATGCAAATTCTATTCGAACAGCGGAGGTGGAGCTGGCAGACATAGAAAGGCAAATGAAAGAGGTTCAGGCTGCGCAGAAGGAAGTGTACCTTTATGCACAGCAAGATGGCATGATACTGGATGTAGGTTTTTCGGAAGGAATGGAAACAACCGCAGACAAGGCAGCGTTTACCATTGGTTCGCTAGAGGATCTTTATGCACAGCTGCAGGTAACGCAAACAGACATTGGCAGTATAGAACAGGATCAGATTGTAGAGCTGCAGTTTGATGCCTATCCGGAACGCAAATTTAAGGGGAAAGTTACAAGAAAACTGCCCTTGCCTATAAAAGACAGCAACCCTGTGGCCTACAATGTAAATGCATCGGTAGATACAGAAGGCGAAGACTTGTTTACTGGAATGACTTGCTCTGCACAGTTTATTATAAAACAGGTAAAGGATGTGCTAATACTTTCCAACAAGGCAATTGGTCTTTCGGAAAGCGGGGATCAGGTAGTAAAACTGAAGGATGCGGAAGGCAACCTATACGAGCAGAAAGTAGAAACGGGATTTTCGGATGGAAAAACCAGTGAAATACTTTCCGGATTAAAAGATGGCGATATTGTGTATGTGGAGGGCTAAGCATGAACTTTGTTGAGACGCTTCGGATCATCTGGATCAATCTGATGGAAAACAAATTCAAGGTGATTCTTACCTCGCTGGGCATTATTGTTGGGGCAGTAACAATTGTTATGGTAATTGCCATTGGTAAAGGTGGGGAGGCGGAAATTGCCGGACAGTTTGGAGATTTATCCGCAGGTACAGTTTATGTCAGCCCGGATTATTCCAAAATTATGATGGGTGGCATGGATATGACAAAGCTACCAAAACTAACAGAGGAAAACGTGGAACAGATACGGGAAGAAAACCCGTATCTGGAAGATATGATGCGGGTGGTTTATACCATGCAAGAAGTGAAAATGAACAGTGAAAAGGAGTATATGAATATAGCGGCTGTATCGCCAGCATACGAAACCATCTCCAACCTACACATTGCCTACGGAAGCAATATAGTGGAGGATGATATGGAAAATGCCTCCAGAGTGGCAGTGATTGGCGACAAGCTTGCAAAAAAATATTTTGGCAATGCGGAAAATGCAGTGGGAAAAACACTGAAATTGAAAAATCAGACATACTATATACAGGGTGTTCTGGAGCGCAAGGGGGATGCCATACAAAGTATGAACCCGGACGAATCCATCTTTATACCCTATACCGCTGCGGAAAAGGGGGGCGTAATTGGAGACTATGATGTTCCCCAACTGATTGGCCTGGTGGGCGATATTGCCAATGTAGACAAAGCAATTAGCCGTATCAAAAGCACTTTGGAGTATGTACTGGACGATAGTAGCCTATATACAGTAGAGGATGCAGGAAGCCGTATAGAGGCAGCTACAGAATCTGCACGCACAATGAAAATGTTGTTGTTATCGGTAGCGGTAATTGTGTTCGTGGTAGGCGGTATCGGCATTATGAATGTGCTGTTTGTATCGGTAAAGGAGCGTACCAAAGAAATTGGTATTTTAAAGGCTTTGGGCAGTTCCAAACGGGATATATTGCTACAGTTTTTGTTGGAATCTGTAATGATTAGCTTGTTTGGTGGGCTGGCAGGCATATTGTTAAGCTATGCATTGCTTCCGCTGATGCAATATACCGATATTCCGGTTTTGAACTCTATGGAGGGCGTTTTGGCGGCACTGTTCTTCTCTATACTAACAGGTACGGTGTTTGGTTTTTACCCCGCCTACAAGGCTTCTAGACTAAAACCAATAGATGCGCTGAACTACGAATAAATGATGCTGGGTACAATAGGCAGAAGGTATTGACCCAAATGTGGAATAAAAGAGTATTATACTCTCTTATATAAAACAAAACTATAAAACAAAACAAAAAAATGTAAAAAAGAAAGGAACGAAAGATATGAAAAAAATATTAGTAACAGCAATGGCAGTATTAACAATGGCAATGGCAGTGGGGTGCTCTGCAAATGCAGTGCCCAAGGCTTCGGAGGCAGCAAAGAGCGAAGCGCCAGCAACGCAATCTGCAGAGCAACCCGCAGAAGAAGCGGCAACTCCTGCAACGCAGGAAACTGCTGCCGGGGAAGCGCTTCCGGAAGGTGCAGAGCCGCAGCAAATTCAGGGAGATAGCGTATTTGGAAAAGTGAAGAGCATTGTGGGAAATGAGATAGAGCTGGAGGTTGCAAAACCCCCGTTTGGTGATATGGGTGCAGAGTCTGGAGCTGCGGAAGGTGCAGCCGCTGCCGGAGCAGGTGGTGGAACAACGCAAACATTTAGCATGGAAGCCCCAGAAGGAATGGGAGAGGAAAGCTCGGGAGAAGCGGCTGATAGCGGTGCAGCGTTTGCGATGGTGGATGAAAATGGAAATATAACAGAATATGGTGGGCCGAACGGAAAGAAAATGGAGCTGGAATATACAGGAGAAACAATGAATATAACAGTACCTGCAGGTGTGGAAATACTGAGTATGTTGGGCGGCGAAGGCAAGCTGGATGCGATTAAAAAAGGTTCTGTGCTTATGCTAGTGGTAAAAGATGCAAAGGCAAACCCGGCAACAGCTTCCAATATAACTATTATGGAGTAAGCAATGGAACATCTATTTACGTTAACTGATGTGAATAAAAGCTATGTTATGGGCACCGAGAAGCTGCATGTACTGAAAGATGTGAATCTGGAGGTGGAGAAGGGCGAGTATTTAACCATACTTGGCCCTTCCGGTTCCGGAAAATCCACTTTGATGAACATACTGGGTTGCATGGACAACCTAGATAGCGGAAAATATCAGTTTGAAGATCTTGCAGTACACGAGTGCAATGACGAACAACTGACATGGATACGCAACAAAAAAGTGGGATTCATTTTTCAAAAGTATCATCTTATTCCGCAGTATACGGCATTGCAAAATGTAATTATGCCATTATTGTTGCGGGGGATGTCTCGGGCGCAGGCGCTGAAGCAGGCGCAGGATAGCATAGAGCTGGTGGGGCTGGGGGATAGGCTTCAGCACAAGCCCAACGAGCTTTCCGGCGGGCAGCAACAGCGTGTGGCAATAGCACGCGCTTTGGTTACAAAGCCTGCATTGCTTCTGGCAGACGAACCCACCGGTGCGCTGGATTCTACCACCGGTAAAGAAATACTGACCTTGTTTCAACAACTGAACAACGATGGCAATACCATTGTAATGATAAGCCACGACATTAATGTAGCGAAGCAAAGCCAACGTATTGTGCAAATAAACGATGGCATTTTATCTGCAAGCTAGTACTATATTTGCATAGTAAAAATAGAAAAACAATACTTTAAATAAAGCGCAATAAAAAACCTCGCGAGAGGTTTTTTATAATTTATACCAATTCCGATTTAAAACATCTGTTTCATCGCCTTAAAAGATAAATAAATGAAGCGATATACTTCATAATAAATCGCGCGCAATATGCGCGACTCGAAAAATATTTTTTTGTTTTTCGAGTGGGAATGTCGTGCAATAGTGATTTCGTCCGAAATGCGCAGCGTTTTGGAACTGCCGTATGGCAGTGATAGAAATATCGCTTTTGCGTTATTTCTATCTGGAATCAGTATTATTGCCGCCCGAAACTGTCTTGTCATATGAATTGACAATGAAGAAAATGCTGTGCTATACTGTTGCGGGAGAAATAGCCATGATTTTTGATGAGTTGAATCGATTGAAGAGCGAACGTGATGCAGCCATACTGGCACATTACTATGTAGAGCCACAGGTGCAGGCCATAGCAGACTATGTTGGCGATTCGTACTATCTTAGCCAAGTGGCAAACCGCATACCCAATCAAGTAATTGTGTTTTGCGGTGTGCGTTTTATGGGTGAAAGCGCCAAAATAATGAACCCCGGAAAAACAATTTTGATGCCGGACGAGAAGGCAGATTGCCCCATGGCGCATATGGCGGATGTGAATCAAATAGCAAGGATGCGTGAACGCCATAGCGATCTGGCAGTGGTGTGTTATATCAATTCCACAGCAGAACTAAAAGCAGCCAGTGATGTATGTGTCACATCTTCTAATGCAAAACGAATTGTTGCTGCATTGCCACAAAAGAATATTTACTTTATACCAGACCAGAACTTGGCACATTATATTGCAGAACAATTGCCCGAAAAGAACTTTTTGTATCACAGTGGATTTTGCTGTGTACATCACAATATTACGCCGGAGGATGTACGGCAGGCCAAAGCCGGCCATGCGGCTGCGCTGGTGCTGGCTCATCCGGAATGTACAGCAGAGGTATTGGCCTTGGCCGATTATGTGGGAAGTACCTCTGGTATTATAGAATTTGCAAGGGAAAGCACTGCGGATGTGTTTGTTATTTGTACCGAAGAAGGTGTGGCATATGAACTGGAACAAACTTGCCCGGACAAGGTGTTTGACTTTGTGCAGCCAGTGCCGGTGTGCCAGAATATGAAGCGAATTACAGTGGAAAAAGTAATGCAGTGTTTACAGGCCATGGCACCGCAAGTAGAAATAGTGGAAGAGCATGAGAAAAAAGCTTTGCGTGCACTGCAAAAGATGCATGAAATGGCGGTAGCCAAACAGTGAATCAATTTACAGATGTTTTGGTTGTGGGCACGGGTGTTGCAGGCCTGTTCTGCGCGTTGCACCTGCCCCAAACCACCAATGTGTGCATGGTAACGAAGCAAGGGCTGGAGGAAAGCGATTCCTTTCTGGCGCAGGGTGGTATGTGTGTGTTGCGTGAAGAGGCAGACTATCCATCCTATTTTGAAGATACTATGAAGGCGGGGCATTACGAAAACAACCCAATGGCTGTGGATGCCATGATACGTGGTTCCGCGGAAGTAGCGGAGGAATTGCAACGCTGCGGTGTGGCATTTGACTATGATGAAAAGGGACTGCACTATACCTGCGAAGGGGCACATTCTGCACCGCGTATCCTGCACCACAAGGATATTACAGGAAAAGAAATTACCTCGCAATTGCTGAAACAGGCAAAAAAACGACCCAATATTACGATGCACGAACACACCACCATGCTGGATATTCTAAGTGATGGTGGAAAGTGTACCGGTGCGGTGCTTTGGCAGCCCAATGGCGGCATTTGTGTGGTGTATGCACGGGCGGTGGTGCTGGCAACGGGCGGAGTGGGTGGCCTGTTTGAAAGCAGTACAAACTATGCGCATCTTACGGGGGATGCTGTGGCAATTGCCATAAAGCATGGCATAGCACGCAGGGATGCAAACTATGTGCAGATACACCCCACTACGCTGTATAGCAAGAAAAAAGGACGGCGCTTTTTGCTTTCCGAGTCTATGCGGGGCGAGGGGGCGTGGCTGCTGAACCATTGGGGCAAACGCTTTGTAGACGAGCTGCTGCCACGGGATATTCTAACTGCCGCAATCCACAAACAGATGGAGCAGAGCAAGAAGCCCTATGTATGGTTGTCTGTAACGCATTTGGGTGAAAAAAAGATAAAACAACGTTTTCCCAATATATATGACTATTGCTTTAAGGAAGGGTATGATATTACAATAGAACCCATACCCGTAACTCCTGCGCAGCACTACTACATGGGTGGCGTGGCGGTGGATTTGGATGGGAGAACCTCGCTGCCTGGGCTGTATGCGGCGGGAGAAACGGCATGCAATGGCGTGCATGGCAAAAATCGCCTTGCCAGCAATTCCCTGCTGGAAAGCTTGGTATTTGCAAAGCGATCAGCAAGGTGCATTGCCCAAATGCTGCCTAAAACAAGATTGGTGCCCACCCCTTGCGAATTGTCGCCTTATATGGATAGAGACGCATTGCAAAGCGAATATAAAAAGCTGGTGCTGGCAGAATTGAAACGGGAGCATAGAAAAGACCGGATGACAGAATGCTTTGTGTAGAGGAGCATGCAGACAAATGGAAAGGCAAAATAGAGTATGAATCACAGTGCAAGTTTTAAAATAAATGTAGACAACATTTTATGGAATGCCCTGCGGGAGGATATCACCTGCGAGGATGTTTCCACAGAGGCTATCTTGCGAAACAATACACCGGGCAGTGTGCAGTTGGTTGCCAAGCAAACGGGTATTTTGGCAGGCCTGGGCATCTTTGCTCGGGTGTTTCAGTTGTTGGACGAAAGCGTGACATTTGAAACCACATACAGCGATGGAGACAGGGTGGAAAATGGCGCATTGATAGGTATACTGACCGGAGACATGCGTGTGTTGCTAAGTGGGGAACGCACAGCATTGAACTATTTGCAACGTATGAGCGGTATAGCCACGATGACACGAGACTATGCACTGGCGCTGCGGGGCAGCCATACAAAGCTGCTGGACACGCGCAAAACCACGCCCGGGCTTCGTGTGCTGGAAAAATATGCGGTGAAGGTGGGCGGCGGGCACAACCATCGCTTTAATCTTTCGGATGGCATATTGCTGAAGGACAACCACATTGGTGCGGCGGGCGGAATAGCCAATGCTGTGAAAATGGCAAAAGACTATGCTCCGTTTGTTCGAAAAATAGAGGTGGAGACCGAAACGCTGGATCAGGTGCAGCAGGCGCTGGATGCGGGTGCTGATATTATTATGCTGGACAATATGGATTTGCCCACCATGAAACAGGCGGTAGCGCTGGTGGCGGGCAGGGCGCAAACGGAATGCTCGGGCAATGTAACGGTGGATAGACTGAAGGAAATAGCTGCCACTGGGGTAGATTTTGTTTCCTGTGGGGCACTCACACATTCTGTGGGTATTTTGGATTTATCTCTAAAAAACATGAAACCCATTTGAGCAAGGAGGGCAAGCCATGCATGGAGACGAGCGGCGACAGGCGATTATAGAGTTGCTGAAAAGAACGCAAACACCCATATCTGGAACGCAACTGGCAAAACAGTTTGGCGTAAGCAGGCAGGTGATTGTGCAGGATATTGCGCTGATAAAAAGCAAAATGTCGAACATTCTTTCCACCCATCGTGGCTATTTGCTGCAGCGTGGGGAGGTTCTTTGCGAGCGGGTGTATTGGGTGCGGCATACCAATGAGCAGCTACAGGACGAGTTGAATAGCATTGTGGATAATGGAGGCATTGTGCGCAATGTAATTGTGGAGCACGAGATTTATGGCATGATTACCGTGGATTTGGTGTTGCGCTCCCGCAAGAGTGTGCAGGATTTTATGCAAAAAATACAGAAAGCGAAAGCAAAGCCACTGAAGGAAATTACCATGAGTGGGGAACATGGTCACTTGGTGCAGGCAGAAACGGAAGAAGAGCTGGACTTGATAGAAGCGGAGCTTGGGAAAAAAGGGTATTTGGCGTAACACAACAACAAACGCCATAGGAAACAATTGCATTGGGGAAGTTTATGAGAAATTGCATGAAATACATGCTTTTATTCGTTGGATTGTTCATCTCCCTGTTTCTATTCACAGCTTGTCAGCGCACGCCGAAGCAAGAAGTGATTGTTGGGAGACGCAATGAATCTTACACACAAAATAGGGATTTGACAGAAGCTGAAAAAATGCCTTCCAATGTCGAAGCGAATGCCTCCAATAAAGAGAATGAGACAAAACCCAAAACAGATGGGCTCAGCAAGCTGGAATGCCCCGAACATATAGCAGAAGAAATAACTGAATATAAGAACATAACTGTAACGGTTGATGCTGATATTGTAAATCCGGAAGTGGAAGCATAAC
>CAZQBV010000049.1:11704-20580 GCA_964592125.1 uncultured Christensenella sp. | reverse complement strand
AGAAAGCCGTTCAATACTGATCTTTCCAAACAGCGAGCTGTTTGGATGCCGCATCATATGCGGCGATACCCGGCAAGCCTGCGCGCCGCTGGTATCACCCATGCAAGGCTTCCCCAAGAGCGCAATGGCGCGATTGGCAGGAAGCTACTGCTGCGGCTATAGAAATCATTGCTTTTGCAACGATTTCTATTAGAGATTAGTATTACAATTATTTTATACATCATTTATCATTCTTGTTTATTTTTTATAAAAAAGACTCATCAAACCGTGTATTGTTTGGTATAATTATATCTGATCGTTTATTTTGATTGCTGTAAATCCAAATGAGGAGAATGTAGTATGGACAAAACAAAACTTGAAATGCGAAAAATCTCCATAGAATTTCCAGGCGTAAAGGCACTTACCGATGTGGATTTTGATATGGAGTGCGGCAAAATTCATGCTCTTGTGGGTGCAAACGGTGCAGGCAAATCTACCCTAATGAAAATTTTGGCAGGTGCAAACACGCACTATACCGGCCAAATTAGCATTAATGGAAAACCTGTGGAAATTCGCTCGCCTAGGGATGCGAAAAACCAAAGCATAGAAATTGTGTACCAAGAGGTGGATACCGCGCTGATCCCCTACCTTACCGTTGCGGAAAATGTAATGTTTTCCAGCATGGTGAACAAAATGGGAAAAAAACAGGTGGTGGACTGGAAAGATGTTCGCAAAAGAGCCAAAGAGACACTGAAGCTGCTGAATGTAGACTTGAACGTGAACCGCCTGGTATCCAGCCTGACGCTTGCCGAAAAGCAAATGGTGCTGATTGCCCGTTGCGTAGTGGAAAAGGCAAAATTTTTAATTTTGGACGAGCCCACCGCGCCACTTTCCGGTACGGAAACTCAAGAGCTTTTCCGTGTGGTTCGCGACCTAGCGGCTGATGGTGTGGGCGTTGTATTTATTACGCATCGCTTGGCAGAGCTATACGAAATTTGCACCACCATTACCATTATGAAGGATGGCCGGGTGGTTACCAACCTGCCACTGAATGACGAGCTTTCCATCAACCAGATTGTGGAGTATATGTTGGGGCGCAAGTTTGACGAAACCTACCCAAAAAAAGAAGTTCCCATTGGGGATGTGCTGCTAAAAGTAGAGCATTTGAGCGATAGAAAAAACGAAGTGGAAGATGTATCTTTAGAAGTGCGAAAGGGCGAAATAGTTGCCATTGCAGGGCTGGTGGGCGCTGGCAAAACCGAACTGTGCAAAACGCTGTTTGGCGCAATGAAAATTGCCTCCGGCACCATTTCCTTGGATGGAAAGCTGCTGCGCATTACTTCCCCCACCACCGCTGTGCGGCAGGGGCTGGCGCTGGTGCCCGAGGAGCGCCGCAAAGAGGGTGTATTGATTACCGACCCCGTGTACTCCAACATTACCATTGCTTCGCTGGCTAAATATACCGGTGCATTTTCCGTTGTGAACAAAAAGGCGGAAAAAGCCGATGCCCGAAGGATGATACAGGATTTGGGCATAAAAACACCTTCTGAAAACCAAAAAGTAGCGCTGCTGTCTGGCGGAAACCAGCAAAAAGTAGCGGTTGCAAAATGGCTGAATTCCGACTCTGATATTTACATTTTTGATGAGCCCACAAAGGGTGTGGATGTGGGAGCAAAACGCGATATTTTTCAACTGATTGAAGGTTTGGTACAGCAGGGCAAGGGCATTATTTACGCATCCTGCGAATTTGATGAAATTTTGGCCATTGCAGATCGCATTTATGTAATGTATGACAGCAAAATAGCTGTAGAGCTAAGCCGAGACGAGGCCGACGAACAAAAATTACTCTACTATTCTACAGGAGGAAACTGATATGAACCCAAATGCAGCTCAACTAAAAACTGGCGCAAAGAAAATGACCGCAGGAGCTTTTTTCCAAAAGTGGGGAACACTTCTTACCATGGTGGTATTGGTGGTTGTATTTACCTTTGGGAACTGGAATGAGAGCACCGGCGCCAGCATGTGGTTTACTTTACCAAACTGGATTACCATTGCACGCGCCATTTCCATTACCACGGTAATTGCCATAGGGTTAACCTTTTCTCTTTCTGTAAATGGTATGGATCTTTCCATTGGTTCCACAGCATCGTTTGCAGGCAGCATAATAATGACCTTCTTTATATGGCAGCAAATGGCCATTGCGCCCGCAATTATACTAACCATCATCATTTGCCTGATTGTGGCGGTTTTCAACTCCATCTTAATTGTTGGGCTGAAAATACCGGATATGATAGCGGCACTTTCCATGATGTTTGCATTTAAAGGTGTGGCTTCCACCGTGCAGCGTGGCGGCGTTATTACGGAGAATATGACAACACCAGATGGCATTACCTCCCAAGGGTCGGTACCTGCGGCATTTAAAAGCCTAGGTTCAGAACCGCTGATTATTATAGTAATGCTGGTTGTTGTGCTGTTTGCATTCTTCTTTCTAACCTATACCAAGCACGGCCGCTATATGTATGCAGTGGGTGGCAACCCAGAGGCAGCACGCCTTTCGGGTATTCCTGTTTCCAAATACAAAATATTGGCATACTTTCTGTCCTCCGCATTTGCGGCGCTGGGCGGCGTTATGATAACGGCACGCGTTGGCTCTGCACAGCCGGACGGTGGCGGCATGCACCTAATGCCCTCTGTAGCGGCGGCCTATATTGGCTTTTCCGTGGCTGGCGCGGGCAAGGCCAATGCCATTGGCACACTGGTGGGTGCCGCGCTGGTGGGTATATTGGACAACGGCTTGAATATGATAGGCGTACCCTACTACTCTATGGATATTGTGAAGGGCGCTGTGCTGGCCATTGCACTGGCACTTACCTACTTCCGAAAAGCGGATTGAGGGCGCAGCCCAAACCAACAAAGCTACTCAAAAAGGCCTCGCAGCAGCGAAGCCTTTTTTTCATACCGATCTATTTTCTTTGTCAATACAGTTCATCTGCCAGCATATTTCCCAGTTGTTGTTGCAGCCCTAGGTCAAACAATATTTGCAGCAGACCATAGCGATGGCGCATGTCCTTGGCGTAATATACGCAATCCAAAAACATTTGCCTATCTATGCCCACCTGCACAGGGCTGTATGGCGCATCCATAGATTGCAGCAAGGCGGCAAGCTTGCCCGAGGAAGGCAGTTTTTTTGCCAGTTCCATTAGCTGTGCCCAGTGCCGCTGCAATACATCCAGCCTAGCCAGCACCTGCTGCGGGTCGTTTTTCTTTGCCGTTTGCTCCAGCTGCAACACCGCCCCGGCTGGCGTTCCATAGGCACGGTGTATTTCCCGCTGCCAAACCGCACTGTTGTAGCTTTTTGCCTGCCTTCTGGCCGCATCAAAATCCACCGGATACTCTGCCAGAAGTTCAAACAGCCGCGTAGCCACCACAGAGCCTATGCCCACCTTCGTACCATGCAGCAGCGCCTTTCTACCCAGCTCTGCAAAGCGCACATCCCAAAAATGCGCAAGCTGGTGCTCTGCGCCCGATCCGGGCTGAGAGCTTCCATTGTATGCCATGGCAAAGCCGGAAAGCACCAACCCATTCATCACAGCGCCCACCACATCCGCATCTCGGCTGGCAATTCCCCCTGCACAATCCACCACTCTTTTGGCGGCCACCTCCACAATATCCGCAGAATACTGGCAATAGTAGTCTCCTGTTACCATAGAAGCAATTTTCCAGTCCAGCAACGAAACATACTTGCCCAGCATATCGCCCACGCCGGCAGCCAGCATTTCCATTGGCGCATTGCGTATCACATCCACATCACCCAACACAGCCACCGGCATTTGCGCTTCTACCGTTGTTTTCAGCTTGTTCAGCAGCAGAATTGCCACACTGGTGTCGAAACCGTCCATAGAAGCTGCGGTTGCCACAATCATAGACGGCCTGCGTGTGCGGCAGCCCACATATTTGCACAGGTCATTTATAGTTCCCGCGCCCACACCCAGCAGCAGGTCGTAACCGCTGTGTGCCTCTATCAGCAGCCTGCCTATGGAATCCGCATCGGCTACCAATTCCTCATCGGGAAATACAAATTCGCCAAAGGATATGCCCGCCGCGCCCAAACACTCTTTCACCACGCCACCAAACACACGCTCTGTATTCACATCCGAAACCACCAGTGGTTTTTGAAAACCATGGCGCTGCAAAATACCCGCAAGCTGTCCCACCGCGCCACTGCCTATGGCAATGTCCTCCAGCGCTGCACTGTGGCGCTTTCCACAATCGCATTCAAACTCTTTTCCTATGTAATACTTCGGGTCTGCACACAGCTCCATTGTATTTCCCACTTTGTTTTCCCCCACCTATCTTTTTTATATTGCTTATATTATTGTATCACTTTCAACATCCGCATAAAAGCGCAGCCCATATTTTATTCAGGCCATTGCTGTGCTATACTGGAAAAAACAAAACAGCACAGGAGACCAAAGCTTTGAAATACAATTTTGACATTGTGCACGACAGACGAAACACCAATTCCGTAAAATATAATTGCAACGAAAAACCAGAGGGCACACTGCCCCTGTGGGTTGCGGATATGGACTTTCAAGCGCCAAAAGAGGTGCTACACGCGCTGGAGGAAAAAAGCCGCCACGGCATTTTTGGCTATAGCGATACGAATGATGACTACTTCGCCGCACTGCACGGCTGGTTTTCACGCAGGCTGGGCTGGCAGGTTCAGCCCGATTGGCTACTGAAATCACCCGGCGTGGTGTATGCACTTAGCACAGCAGTGCGGGCGCTTACTTTGCCGGGCGATGCCATACTGATTCAGCAACCTGTGTACTACCCATTTTCCACTGTAGTGCAAAGCAATGGTCGCAAGCTGATAGTAAACGAGCTGCAATACAGCAATGGCAAATACAGCATAGATTTTGACGATTTCGAGCGCAAAATACAAGAGAACGGCGTGCGCATGTTTCTGCTGTGCAGCCCGCACAACCCGGTGGGCAGAGTGTGGACGGCAGAGGAACTAACGCAGATGGGCGATATTTGCATGCGACACAACGTAATTGTGGTTGCAGATGAAATTCACGCGGATTTTATACACTCTGGCCACAAACACCATGTTTTTATGAACCTGCGGCCAGAATTTGCCCAGCAAACAGTTACCTGCACCGCCCCCAGCAAAACCTTCAATTTGGCGGGGCTGCAAATTTCCAATGCCTTTATTCCCAATCGAGACATGCGGCAAAAGATGCGTAGCGAAATGCACCAATGCGGCTATGGAGAGCCCAACATCATGGGCATTGTGGCCTGTCAGGCGGCATACACCTATGGAGAAAGCTGGCTAGAGCAGCTTTTGGTGTATTTACAACAAAATATGGATTTCACACAGAACTACTTTCAGCAACATATGCCACAGGTACGGCCTGTACCGCTGGAAGGCACCTATTTGATGTGGCTGGACTGCCGTGCGCTGGGGCTGGGCGATGCCGAGCTGAATGACACAATTGTGAACAAGGCGAAGCTGTGGCTGAACGATGGCCCGCTGTTTGGCGCGGGTGGCGAGGGCTTCCAGCGCTTTAACATTGCCTGCCCCCGCGAAACCCTGCAGCTTGCCTACAGGCGCTTTGTGCAAGCCTTTGCCTAGGGCAAAACCGTACAACAATTTGCATGTTCGCATTGACAAATTTCGATGTGAAGCGTACAATGAATTCACATCTAACTATTTCGATATGAGGTGTTTTTGATGACAAATATCTATGCAGAGAACGCAAAAGTTTTCAAAGCCTTTTGCGATGAAACCAGGCTACAGGTGTTGGAACTATTGCAAACAGGAGAGAAGTGTGCCTGTGTGCTACTACAGAAGGTAAGCGTGGGGCAATCCACACTGTCCCATCACATGAAGCTATTGGTGGAAAGCGGCATTGTTACACCACGCAAAAATGGCAAGTGGACTTATTATTCCCTGAATCAAGCAGGCGCAGACTATGCAATAAAACTGATGAAGCAAATAACCGCCACACACGCCGCACATATAGAAAACGCCACAGCGAGCGAGAGGTGCTGCTGATGAATGAAGAAAACTGCTGCGGTGCGCAAACCGCCTGCTGCTGCCCGGCAGAGCCAAGCTGCTGCGACACTATACTAACGCCCTATGGGGCAGATGACCACTGGGTTGTGGGCGAACTTTCTACCCCATTCGGCAATGTACCAGTGGTTTCCACCACGCTTACCTCCAAGGATACTTGGGGTATGTGCAAGGTGCGTTTTGGCATTGGCCGGATGAATTATAAAGTGACCCCAGGTTTGTACGCAGTGGGCATGCCAAACGATCAATCCCCCGTGTTGGTAAGCGCAAACTACAAACTAACTTTTGACGCGCTGCGCAAACAGCTAACCGGGCTGGACTTCTGGCTGCTGACACTGGACACCAAAGGAGTGAACGTGTGGTGCGCCGCAGGCAAAGGCACCTTTGGCACTGGCGAACTGCTGCGGCAAATTGCGCAAAGCCATCTAACCGAAATTGTTTCCCACAGAAAGCTGATACTACCACAACTGGGCGCGGTGGGCATCAGCGCGCACGAGGTGAAAAAACAGTCTGGTTTTGCGGTGGAATACGGCCCCGTGCAGGCAAGCGACCTAAAGGAATACCTTGCACTGGGGTGCCGGGCAACGGAAAACATGCGCAGGATAAACTTTACCATGCGGGACAGGCTGGTTTTAACGCCCATGGAATTCATTCCTGCGGCAAAAGCATCCCTGCTGGTATTTGGCGTGATGTTCCTGCTGAATTTATTTTCCGCACGGCCGTTTGGCCTACCGGATTTTATTGCGTATACCGTGGCACTGCTGGCGGGCACAGTGGCTACACCCCTGCTGCTTCCCTTTGTACCAGTGAAACCCTTTGCGCTAAAGGGATGGATTTTGGGGTTTGTTGCAACAGCCATTGTGGTGTGGCTGAATGGTTGGTTTGCAATGGAAAACCTGCTTTTGGCCATTGGCTATTTGCTGGCACTGCCCTCCCTAAGCGCGTATTGGGCAATGAACTTTACCGGCTCTTCCACCTACACCTCCTATTCGGGCGTGATGAAGGAAATGAAGGCTGCCATACCCTTTATTCTTAGCACCATTGCAGCGGGAATTGTATTGGTGCTGATTAAGAATTTGTCTGGGTTATAATACGAAACACTGGCGGCATTAAAGCACGGGGTGTTTTAATGAGTGAACCGTATAAGGAGTATCACATGAAACATCGTTATTTAAAAAATGTATCTACATTGCACCTATCTCCGGAAGCGTGCATTGGCTGTGGAAGATGCGCCGAGGTTTGCCCCCATGCTGTGTTTGCCATAGAGAGTGGAAAAGCGCACATACTGGACAAAGATAGCTGCATGGAATGCGGCGCCTGCGCCCTAAACTGCCCCACCACTGCCCTAACAGTGCATCAAGGCGTGGGCTGTGCCTCGGCAGTGATTCGGGGCTGGCTAACCGGCAGCGAGCCCAGCTGCGACTGCTCTGGCGGCAGCGACTGCTGCTAGAACCGTCTGCTTTTTCAAAAATACGAACAGTAGTATAAGGAGCCAGCCTATGAGACGAGCCATTATTAACCCAGACAAATGCCAGAATTGTGAACAATGTCAAATTACCCTGCTTTGCAAAGAGGATGTGGTAATACGTGAACAAGCCAGCGATAAACCTTGGCTGGATTTTTACAAATGCCGCGGCTGTATGAAGTGCTTGCGCTATTGCCAATTCGGCGCGGTGGAAGAGCTGGCACAGCCCTGTGACGCAAACCAAAAAATGAGCTGGTGAAACTGCGTAATGCTGCGCGTGATTTATTGCGAAGTATATCGCTTCATTTGTTTGTTTTTTTAGGGCGATGAAACAGAGGTTATAAATCGAAATTGATATTATGAGATAACATTCACACCACAACACTTTGTTTGTGCAGGAGGAAGCAACCATGGAAGTATATTTGGACAACGGCGCAACATCCTACCCCAAGCCGGAATGCGTGTACGAAGCGGTAAATGAATATATGCGGCAAAACGGCACCAGCCCCGGGCGCGGCAACTATGCCAAGGCCATGCAAGCAGAGCAACTGGTGTATGCCACCCGAAAAATGCTGTGCAAGCTATTTGGCATTCAAAAACCGGGCAGTATTGTGTTTACTTCCAACATTACCGAGGCCATCAATACAATCCTGAAAGGGTTTTTGCAACGGGGGGATGCCGTGCTTACCTCCAACATAGAGCACAACGCCGTGTGGCGGCCTTTGAACTGGCTGGAGCAGGAGCGTGAGGTGGAGATTCGCTACTTCCACTGCACACCGCAAGGCGAAGTGGATTTGGACGAAGTGCGCGGGCTGCTTTCCCAGAATGTAAAGCTGCTTGTTTTTACACATGGCAGCAACGTGCTGGGCAACATTTTGCCCCTTGCCGAGCTGGTTGCCCTTGCCCACGAGCACAACGTGCCCGTGCTGGTGGATTCCGCACAAACGGCAGGCGCCCTGCCCATACAGGTGGAAGAGCTGGGCATAGATTTTTTTGCCTTCACCGGCCACAAAAGCCTGCTGGCACCCACGGGCACAGGCGGTTTTTACATGAAGCCGGGGCTGCAACTGCAAACCCTGAAAGAGGGCGGCACCGGCAGCATGGCAAAATCGCCCTACCCGCCCCAGCTACCCCCCGACCGCTTCGAGGCGGGCACACTGAATGTGTTTGGCATTTCGGGGCTGTACGCGGCCGCCAGTTACCTTTTTAGCACCGGGGTGGAGAATGTACGCAAGCACGAGCAAGGATTGATTACGCAGCTTCTGGAGGGGCTAGAGGAGATGCCCGAAGTAATCTATTACGGCCCACGGCAAGCGCAGCAGCGTTTGGGGCTGGTTTCGTTTAACGTAAAGG
>CAZQBV010000049.1:0-11604 GCA_964592125.1 uncultured Christensenella sp. | reverse complement strand
TGTTTTTAGAATCTATTGTGGTGGTGGAAACTTCCCCCTGCCTTGCAGAAGAAGGCCTGTTCAAAGCCGTTAACAAAGCATCTGTAGACCTAACCGAGCTATTGCCCTACATCAACAGCGTGGTGGACAACCCCAACTATCAGGAACACTCTTCCTCTTTGGTTTTTAAAATAGGCATTGTGGGGTTCACGTTGAAAAATGACGAAATAAACATTACGCGCTTTGCCAACACCACCGAGCTTTACGAACTGCTGGACTGGGTGAAGGATTTGATAAATGACACCTACGAAAGCAAGGCGGAAATTGTACCCAATTACGAAAGCCGCAAAATTGTACCCGCGCTAAAAATTTATGGCATGCTGCCCAAAACAAACTGTGGAAAATGCGGCGAATCCGCATGCATGGCCTTTGCTGCAAAACTGAATAAACTGGATGCGGAGATTGACGATTGCCCCATATTACAGGAACAAGAGTATACGGAACTAAAAGAAAAGCTGCTGCGCGCTTTGCAGTAATGCCCATACCAATGCCGAATAAAAACACCACCAAAGTACAGGAGTGATACTATGCCAGAAATAAATTGCAAAGATTGCGGGCTGTTGCTGCGAGACGAAGAATTGCCCAAGTGCTTTAAAACGGGCGAAACTTTGGCAACAATGCAAAGAGAACAATGCGCCAGCTTTATTGCGCTGCAATATGATGGAGCGACACCATTTACACCGGACGAGCACATTTTTTTATTCGCAGATGATTTGGCGAAAAAGAAAATGACCGGCATGCAGGGGCTAAAATTTAAGTGATACCAATACCCGATAGAAACATCACAAAAGCCACCAGCAAAGGGAATGCCAGTGGCTTATTTTTGCGGAATTTTCCCTGATTTACTCTGCCGGCGCTTTGTTCAGAAACTTGCCCATGAAGCACAGCGCCACTGCGCACAGCATGCCCATGCCCGCTGCCTGCGCTGCCCACATAGCCCCCATAGACAACAACTGCAAAATAATTGCGCAGGAAATGGCGGTAATCCAAATGGCTTGCTCCCTAGCTAGGGCAATGCGTTCCTTCGTTTGCGGCTTGTGCTTGTGAATAACGGGCGCAAACGCCAGCACAATTACCACGCTTACCACTATTTCTACCAAAAGAACGATGGGATATTGCACCAGCAATGTGGATACAAACGCAGATGCCAGCCCCAATACCGTGGATGTAATAATACAGGCCACAGGGCCATGTGCATGCCAGCTGCCCACCTTTGCATGTAGCGGTGTGAAAAAGGCAATCCACAGCATCATTTCCAGCGGAAAGCCCAAGAATATAGACACCGTTACCAGCAAAATATCCGAAATGATTTCGCCCAGCAGCGCCACCGCGCCGTAGATATACACTTCCCTGTATTCCGGGTCGCCCCCGGTGTCTATTACCCAATCTGCAATTTTACCCGCAATCTTCTCCATACAACGCTCCTTCTCATCAAAATACTTTGTGCTTGAAAGCTACCGTATGGCCATGACAATGCTATCTGGAATAGCAATTATGCGTTTATTTTTTCGCTGATTACATTACGCACAAGTTCCAGATGCCCCGCCCCCACATCTATCATGGTATCGTCTGTTAAATAAATACGGTTCTTTACCAGCCTGTCCACATAGTTCACGTTTACAATATAAGACCTTTGGCAACGCACAAAATTATTTGGCAATTCTTCCTGCAGTTTTTTTAGCGATATCTTATTTTGGTGTGTGGTGGTTTTGGTATGTATGGTAATAACATGCCCCCAACTGGAAATATACAAAATATCCTTGTACGGAATATTGTGGTACACATCCCGAAACGTATACTGATAAAAGCTGCCATGGTAGTTTTCCATGGCTTTGTCCATAACCACTTTTACATTTTCGTATTTTATTGGCTTTGTAAAATACCTGTACGCCTCCACCGAAAAGCCCTCCGGCCAAAATTCTTCGTGGTTTGTGGTGAACACAATCAGGTTTTTGTAGCCGCTTTTCCGTAGCAAATGCGCCAAATCCACACCATTTTTAGAATCTTTCAGCTCAATATCTATAAACATGATATCATATTTATTTCCATTTTGTACAAGTTTTACAAGTTTGTCTCCACTTCTTGACAACGCTATATTGGGAAGGTCGCACTCGCGTTCTTTCGCCCATTTCTTTATCAACTCTATGATATGCTGCGAGTATACCTCTTGATCCTCTACAACAACGACTTTAAGCATTTGCATTTCCTTTCATAGGTATAATAGCGGTGGCAGTAAACCATTCCTCTTGCGCGTCAAATTGAATGAAGCCGTTGTGCCCCTCCACAATTTCGCGCATCTCCGGAATTCCTATTCCATGGTCGCCACTTTTTTTCAAAGTTTTAAATTCTCCGTTAATCATATTATAGGTACCTGTGTAGGTATTGGCAACACGTATTCCAAACATACTATTTTTTTCAAATATGTCAACCTGTATTTTTCTGGGGTACGCTTTGTCCACCAAAAGGCAGGCCTCTATTGCATTGTTCAGAAGGTTTGCCAGCAGCGTGCAGGAATCTATATCCGGAAGGGGAATGGTTCCCGAAAAATTTGCCAAGCAATGAAACTCTATGCCATTCTGCTTGGCCTCGTTAGCCTTTACAGATAGGCAAGCATTGATTGCACTGTTATTTGTGGGCATCACAATATCAATTTCGTTGTATTTCTCATCCAATTGCCGAAAGAATTCATCCAGCTCCGCATAGTTTTTTTCGCTGAGCAAAATGGACATAATGCTGATTTGGTCTTTCATATCGTGTCTTTGTTTTCTTAGGGTTTTGTACGAAGACTCTATTGCCTTTACATAGGAATTTTGATAGCTCATTCTGTTTGCTTGCAACTTGTTGTCCAAATCTCTTTTGGAAAGTATGCCTAGGATAGCCACAATTACAATCATACTAATCAACAAAACAGCGTAAAGCACTGTAAATCTGGTAATAGGATTTACCAATTCCACAATGTCATGCGATTTTGCCGTAAGTAGTATATCCGTTAAATAGTCACCGGAAATAATTCCAAGAATAACCAATACAACTGTAAATATTCTTGATGGAACTGAATAATATATATTTTGAAGCTTTTTTATTCTGACATTTGCGATTATTAATATAACAATAAAAAGAACGACAATATAGGAAACTAAAAGTACAAATCTATCGTAACTTGATTCAAAAACTTTTTCAATATCAATTATTGGGAAAATTCTGAAAATCAAAAACACTACATATTGGACTAGTATTGGAACAAGAATGGCCACTAAAGACCAGTACAGCTTTAATGAAACATTCCCATTAAATCCCCAAAGCGAGCATATAAAAATTATCAATGCAATTAACGGAGTTGCTAGAACAATATCTAAGGTAAGATAATCTTTTACAAAAACAAAAAGAACAAAACCTACAAACCCAAAAAACAAAAGATGCTTTTTACCCTTACGGATACCAAGACGCTTAGCCAGCAAATAAAACAGCAACAGTGTTTCAATTATATTAAATGCAATTTCTATAAAATTCCACATAGCACCCACTCCTTCTCCCCATTATATACTATTTTTGTACTATTTTTCAAAACCGGGAGGAACATGTCCCCAAAACCATCGTTTGTGTACAATCACTTTACAATCTGTCAGGATTTGCTAGAGTAATGATAACAAGAATCTATGAAAAAGGGGGATTGTTCGTATGCATACTCAAAAGAAAACCGAGAAATCACTCTCTAAGATGGCAGAAAAGGTACTGACAAGCAGCGCAATTTATTTTGCCAGTTTGCTGACAATGTATAAGATGCACGAAGCTCCAGTACCCGAAAAGCTGAAAGATTTACAAAAGTAAATTGTACAGCGGGACAAGAAAAGTTTACCACAAAAATGGCCATTATACAAATAATGGCCATTTTATTTATATAAAGTCGCATTATTCCAACCTTACATTTGATTTACGGTAAAAACGACATTCATTAAACCTCTCTCAAAAGGCATTACATTCAGTTAAAACAAGAATATGACCCCAAAACCATCGTTTATGTATAAACCCTTTACATTGTAGCGATGTTTCGATAAAGTAATAGAAAAGAATATATTCATAATAAGTGATTTTGGTAGAAAGCCACACGTTGCAGAAATGCACTTGTTGGCCGCAATAGCTGCAATAGGCACGAATCTATAGCAGAAATAAAAAACAGCAATTAGCTTGCCCTGACGCACCCTATTAATACTGTATTTATAATTGTCATAGCAAACATTAGTCTTACAGTAACGGACATCAGCGACCTCGACATAAACTGGATCAGTCAGGGCAAACTATGCTAATATAGCAAACACTTAAATTTTGAGTTACCCCCAGCATTTCCCAGAAATGTTGGGCTTTTATTTGTTCTAATTTTAGTATACATAAATTTTTCCAAAAATCAATAGTAAAATCACATTAATGTAAAATAATACTATAATTTGCTAGATTTTTATACCGAAATATCACTATTTTTTTACTAACCTGTCTAAAAAGCAATTTCAACCCCCTGCAACGGTTTCCACTTATTCATAAAAACCAGCGAATAGCGAAAGATTTTTTTCCGCATATAAATGATATTGCCTATTGTTAGAAATCTCCTTCGTCCTATAAATTAAGATTCAACTTTGTGGCAATGGCAACGGCATTGTAGCTATTGAACGCCCCTAATTTTTTGTAAATATTTTGCAAAACTATTTTTATGGTATTTACCGAAAGATCGCATTCATCTGCAATTTCCTTTTGTGTTAATCCATGGCATAGGTACGACAATACTTGCTTTTCTCTTGTTGTCATTTCGGGCACTTCTTGTTCGCCCTGCGTTTGCCGATGTGCCACAACAATATACTTTACCTTTTTCGCATAGGTAGACGCCTTGAAAGAGATATCCTGCAACCACTGTGCGGGTATAACAGTGCTTTCATCATTCATTGCTGCATTGGCAAGTGTGCGCATAGCATTGCCCTGCTCTATAAAAGGCATAATTAAACCATTGGGCTCGGCCAAAGCATATGCTTTTTCCAAAACTGCAAAAGCTTCCGCTTTTTCATTCAAACGATACAAAGCAATGGCCTTCATTACCTTCAGCTCTATTGCTCCCATCAAAAAGTTTTCCAATCCATACTGTCCGTTGTTTTGCTCTAAAAAAGCCAAAAGTTCGTAATAGTCCTTCTGTACCAAATAGCTTCTGGCACGCACAAGGCGATGCAGGCAGAACGCCACATTGGATACTTCTTTATAATCGTCCGCTTTGTCCATAATCCACGGCTCTATCAATTGGGGCTGCCCTACCACCGTGTAAAACCAGCCCTGCACAATATGCAACATGCCATAGCAATCCGCATTGGGGAATTTTTCCGCTATCTGTTTGATTCTTTCCAGAAGCTCTACAACCTCCACATAATTGCAAAGCGCAATATGAGTACGCATCAAATAGAAAATAGCCATGTTTTCTATATCATACTGGTTTTGCTGCTGTGATGCATAAATGGCCTGCTGTGCATACTTTTGCGCATTTTTATAGTCTTTTCTATAATATGCCGCTTCCGTTTGGGTAAGATACTGAATTCCATACCCGCAGCCATTCATCACTTTGGATGCACAGGGCGTTGCCGCCGACATTGCGTTCAGCAGCTTGTCCACAGAACCCTTTTCATAATGCATTGCGTGCACCATGCAGGCATATGTGCCTTTGTTCAAATGATAATCGTTGTGAAAAAGCTTGCTTCCATCTGGCAGGTATGCATCCGCTTTTTGAAACCACTCTACAAATTCAAACTTCCTATCTGTAAAACTGCTGATAAAGCTGATAAAACCAAGCATGGTATAGGTTTCGCCCAGCAATTCTGTATTTTCTTTGCCCAATGGCAGTTTTTCATACCTTTCCTTTACCCAATACAGCTGGGCGTTTGCCTCATCTATCCTAAAAAGCATGGTTAGAAAGCCTGCACGGATGGTATGTGCAATGGGCATTTCGTCGTATAGGTGTGTGGGTATCCTGTCCAAATACTCCAAAGCCAGCGCTGCAATTTCATATGTACAAAAAACAAAGGTGGATAATGTACGAATGAGCTCTGTATAACAGCCCGCTTTCTCGTAATGAGCCACCGCCTCAATTTTGAAGTTGTTTTGAAAGTACCATTCAGCCACCCGCTTGTGAATTTGGTTTTGTTTTTCCTGGGAGAATTGCATTTGTTTTGACTGCAAAAATTCATGAAACAAATTGTGCATTTGGTACGAATTGGAAAACGAATCGAACCGTATAAAGGCATTTGCCTTCTCCAATTCCTGCATTAGCAGCATACTATCTATGCCCATGCAAAGCTCTCGCAAAAGCATTGTAGGCATATAATCCAGAAACGATAGCGTAATCAGTATATCCTGAATCTCTGCTGATGCATTTGAAAAAAGTTCTGCCTCCATTATTTTAAACACATCCAATTTCATAGCCAACATAGGAATTTCCTGATAGCGTTTTCCCTGTTCCAAAGTAAGACCAATTAAGTAAATGGCAAAAATCCAGCCATCCGAAACACGACAAAGCTCTTCTAACGCTTTTTCGGAAAAAGCAATATTTCTCATGGCAAAATACTTCGTAATCTCCTCTTTCTGAAAGCACAAATCATCTTGCGTTATTTGGGTCAACAAATTTTTGGATATTAGCCCCGCTGTGTTAATAGCTGGGTCTGTTCGGGATATTAATATCAGTGTAAGCCCCTGAATGTTTGCATCCACCAGTTTTTCTACAAATCTTAGAATACTTGGCTCGTGAATTTGATAGAAATCATCCAATACAATGAGCATTTCCCCTTTTTTTTCAATTTCATTCACAATGCCCTGCAATACAGCATTGAACAGCACATCTGTTTCGGGAAAACCAATAATGGAAAACTCCAAAGAAAACTCCGCCTTGTGTAGCGACAAAGCATATACCAGATGCTCCCAAAATCTTAGAATTAAGTTATCGGTAGCCACCAGTTTCAGCCATACGGGCTCCTCTACAAAGTTTTTTATGTAGGCTGAAACAGCATTGGTTTTTCCAAATCCAGCGCCAGCCACTACAGTAACCAGTGGCTTTTCAGTTGCCTTTTGAAGCAACTGATCTATTTGGGGTCTTTCCAATGTATATTCTAGGTTTTGCGGCGAAGATACCCCTTTGTACAAAGAACTACTCATTATGTCCGATCTTCCTTTACCTGATATAAAATAGCAACCTTGTTGCTTCAGCAGCTTTTTCATGTTTCTTAGTGAAACTTAACTAAATTATACTACTCCAACCCCATAATGTCATCCTTTTTCAAATAATATTTCCTTAATTTCCCAAAGTTCTTGTTGCGCATGCGACCCCCACTATTTTTACTACGAAATAGTTGTGCAAGGGCTAATTGGCATATTCATTTTTATTTTATGCCAAAGTTATGCCAAAGTATAGAATAATGTTTGCCACTTTACTTGACAAATGAGGGGGGCTACCTTAGAATAATTATTGCACTATAGAAATGGCCCCATGGTCAAGCGGTCAAGACGTAGCCCTCTCACGGCTGAAACCGGGGTTCGATTCCCCGTGGGGTCACCATAACAAAGCGCTTTGCAACATCTGTTGCAAAGCGCTTGTTACTTTATGGCGTAGCTATTATGCTCCGGTTTCTTCCCGCACAATTTCTACCCAACGTGCAGCATTTTGGGGGTTGTTCCCCAGCGTATTGTTGTCCTTCATAATAAATTCGGGAATACAGCCTTGGGAGGCCTCCACTGCTCTTTTTATATCGGCACGAACCACCTGCTCGTCCATATTGGTAGCAGCCAGCGGTGTGGGGCTGGGCTTTATAGAAGCAATGTATTGCCGCCCCAGCAAATCCTGTATTTTTCCCCAATCCGCCCAAGGCGAGCAAGACACCCTGCGCAGGCGGGGCAGCTGGCGAATGTATTCCCAACGCGGGTCGAATGCCTCGCAGCAACCATAGCAGTTCAGACCAAAGCGCTCTGCAATTTTTTTGTGATACGGAAAGATAAACTCACCATAGAGAGCAGGCGATACGGCACTGGTTTCTTGGCTTTCCACAAAGCCCCACATATCCATTGTGGTAACCTGCGCTTTTTCGGCAGGCAGTTCTTGGGTATATCCAAATCCGCCCGAACCCACATAGCTATTGCCCGTATTCAGCGGCAGCATGCCGGCTGCCTGCAGTGCATCCAAACGCTGCAACAATCCATCGCATAGGAAGTTCATCGTAGTGTGTACCCATTCCGGTTCCACCAGAAAGTCACACATAAAATCCTCTAGACCACGCAGGTTGATGTAGTCCCAAGTCATTCCCAAAGTCCACCACCATGTAGCTTTTCGGCGCACTTGCAATATGCCATCAAAGATTTGGTGTGCCAGTGCCAAAAGGGTTGCCGATTCACCTTCATCCACTACAATCTGCGGAAAATGCAGCTTAGGAAAGTCTGTTTCGTAGTCATGCACAGCCTGCTTCACTTTGTAGGCTCCGTTGTGCTCCCCCCCTTCCTTGCCCAAGGGAACGCCCCAGCCAGTATCGCTATAGCAAAATGGCACATCAAAATAACTGTCTATCACTTTGTCGTCCTTCATCACTTCAAACCAATAGATCTGTTTCAGCAAATACATTTCCCACACACGCGCCAAGGGGTCTTCACACAATAGCGAAGAAGCGGGTATGCACTCGTTCCAGCCATTCTCCGGGTCTATAAAAACCAAGGGTTGCGATGTTTTCAGGTCGTTGTGGCGCGTCCACAGCTCTGCCTTTTGCTTTTGTATGGGCAGGGCAGCTATTTCTGCCACGCGGGATGCCAGCGCACGCAAACGCTCTGTTTCGTTGGGTGTAAACAAAAATGAACTGCCCATCGTTTTGATATCGGGAAAGCCTGCCGCCGTCTGCTGTGTGGCTGGGTCAATTCTGCTTAACTGTTCCATCTGTATTCTCCTATGTATTTTATACCAATTCCGATTTGAAACATTTGTTTCAAATCACGCGCAATATGCGCGACTCGAAAAATAGTTTTTTATTTTTCGAGCGGGAATGTCGTTCAATAGTGATTCCATCCAAAATGCAGAGCGTTTTGGAACTGCCGTATGGCAGTGATAGAAATATCGCTTTTGCGATATTTTTATCAGGGATCAGTATTATAACGTTTTTAACCAAGAATTAGTATAAATTGAGTTTTTCCAATATACCACTTTTGTTGAAAATAAAATTCTATTGTGTTAGAATAGAAAAAACAACATGAATGAAAAGGTGTCCAATTATGAATCAACGCGAAGTAGAAATATTAAATATTGTTACAAAGAGTGAAAAAATTGAAGTTGCACAATTGGCTGAAATGCTTAAAGTATCGCCGGTAACCATTCGCAAAGCGCTGGATGTTTTAGAAAGCAAAGGTTTGATTTTAAGGGAGCATGGCTATGCGATTGCAAGCTCAAAGGACGACATTAACAATCGTTTGGCAATAAACTATGTTGTAAAACAAAGAATTGCAAAAGCAGCAGCAGACCTAGTGCAAAGCGGCGAAACCATCATTATTGAATCAGGCTCCAGTTGCGCGTTGCTTGCCGAGCTACTGGCCTCTAGCAAACAAAATGTAAAGATCATTACAAATTCCGCTTTTATTGCAGGGTATATTAAAAACAAACCCTATGCAAAGGTAATACTGTTGGGTGGCGAATATCAAAACGAATCACAAGTTATGGTCGGTTCTCTGGTATCCAAATGCATAGAAGGGTTTTTTGTAGACAAAATGTTCATTGGTACGGATGGCTTTTCTGAACAATCAGGGTTTACCGGAAAGGATCTACCCCGTGCAGAAGCCGTTCAAACTATGGCCGGCAAATCTAAACATGTAATTGTGCTTACGGATTCCTCCAAGTTTAGCCATCAAGGTGTTGTCTCTCTGCTTCCACTTGAAAAGATCAGCACTGTTATTACAGACAGCGAAATCAATTCAACGAAAGAAGACTATCTTATAGAACAAGGCATTCAATTAATAAAAGCTTAGCAGTACGAATTTCAGATACAAAAGATTGCAAATTTTCATTTTCCAAAAACGCTATTTTGGCATAGTATAACACAGCTGGCAGAATACTGTCTTGCTGTGTTGTTTTAACGTAAAAAAGCACGTTGTACTTGTTATAAAATATTTTTACTTACGTTCGAAAGAATTTTGTATTGACATAAAACTTATTCGGCTGTATAATCAACATATCGACATTACTAAAACAATCAAAAACAATTGTGTTGGAAACTAAATAATATTTCATAGTAAAATATGTGCTTGTGCTTATTTTGAGACCATCCTTTTTTAAAATCACACTGTATGAACAACTGATTGAATGGAATGCAGCGACTGATATGAAATGTATTCAACAGGTTAAACCTGTAGATTATTACAAGGAGGAAAAGAAAAAATGATGAAAAAAACTTTATGTCTTGTTTTGGTGATGGTTCTTGCAATCAGTCTGTTTTCTGGTTGCGCAAACGGTGCCGCCCCAGAAGCCTCTACCAAAGCTTCGACAGCAGAAGCTCCGGCAGAGGTTGCCGCAGCAGACGAAACGACCGATGCACCAAGTGCCGATGGTACAAAAATGAAAATTGCATTTCTTCCCGGAGATATGGCAAATGAATCACAAGCATATTCTGCAAAACAGTTCGAAAAATACGGCCCCGAGTATGGGTTTGAAGTAACAATTCTGGATGGCAAGGCCGATGCGCAGGTTCAGGCGCAGACAGTAAGAAACTGCATTGCCCAGAAGATGGATGCCATATTCATCAACCCGAATGATATTAACGGCGTGGTGCCCAGCCTGATGGAAGCAAAAGCGGCGGGCATTGTTGTTGGTATGTTCTCTTCCGACCTTACGGAGGAATTTGCCGAAAGTCGCGATTTCTTTGTAGGTGTAAATGATAACATGGCGGGCGAAGAAGCTGCCAATGAATTTATCAGTCATTTCCCGGATGGCGCAAAAATTGTAGAAGTTGGCGGGCAGGCGGGTCACGATGCACAAATAAAAAGGCACGACGGGTTTGCATCCGTAATTGAGGGTAGCAACATAAACGTAATTGATAGCCAAAGCTGCGCTGCATGGTCTACTTCCGATGCAATGGCAATTACGGAAGACTTTATTGTAAAATATGGCGATGACATACAGGGCGTGTTCTGTCATTGGGATAATGGCGCAACAGGCGTTATTGAAGCACTAAAAGCAGCTAATATGAATGATGTATATGTAGTAGCTGTAGACGGTTGCCGCGCTGGATTTGATCAGGTAGAGGCCGGAACGCAAGCCGTATGCATTATGCAGAACTTTACCAACATGACAAAAACAAGCCTTGAAGTAGCGAAAAAAGCATTGAATAAGGAAGCCTTCGATGAAATCAATTATGTAGCGCTGGATGTTGTTACAAAAGATAACATAAACGACTTTGAATATCCTGAGTGGTAAGCACTTTCCCAATGAGGTTCGTTGCAGCTTTTGATCGCAGCGAGCCTCATTATAATACGAAACACTGATAGAAAAACCTAAGGCAACACCGCACAAACCGCGCACGT
>CAZQBV010000048.1:0-20786 GCA_964592125.1 uncultured Christensenella sp. | reverse complement strand
GCCAACTCCCACAGTTGCGCCCACGCCAACTCCCACAGTTACACCTGTACCAACGCCCAGTGCATCACCCTCTGCTACTGTTACAACCGCGCCAACCGCCACACCAGAGCCAACGCAAGCTACGGTCGCGCCGGCAAATAACAATATAGATGATGGTGGCAACGAAGGCGGAGCGCCTCCCTCTACAGAAGAAGTGCGTGCGCAAACACTGCAGCAGTTGGAAGAAGAAGGTGTACCCATGTTAAGCATTGGGGGAAACCAAGTTCCCCTATTTGGTGGCCGTGAGGCTGCCATTTGGTCACTTTTTAATCTGATTATGACCATTGCAGGTGTGGTTGCTTCTGCTGTAGTTGTAGTGTTCATTCTCTTGAAAACATTAAAACAAAAAAAGGAAGCAGACAGTGATCAAAACACAACTGCCCATGATACGCAAGAGCAAGAGGATGTACGAAAGAAAAAGCTTCTTCTAAAATGGCTTAGCGTTTTAGCGGGGGTGGTCTCCTTAATTACTTTCTTACTAACTGAAGATATGCGCAATCTGATGGTACTATTTGACCGCTGGTCTTGGCTGATGGTTGTGATTGCTGCGATACAGACGCTGCTTCTAATATTTGCATTCAAGAAAAAGCGTGAAAAAGATATTCAACCATCACCAAAAGAGGATAATGCGAACGGCGTATACTAATTTTGATACAAAATGGTGCTATTTATCTAAATAAAGTGGGATGTCCCACTTTCACAAAACACAAAAAACCCGCTATTATAGCGGGTTTTCTTTGGCAGGGGAGACAGGCCTCGAACCTGCGGCCTACGGTTTTGGAGACCGTCGCTCTACCAACTGAGCTACTCCCCTACGTCACTCTTAAAATCCAAGCGACAGATTTTATTATAGTATAAACCCTCTCTCTCGTCAATCCTTTTTAGCATTATGAATTGATGTATAATCACCACGATCTACCACCAGCTGGTAACCGATAGCATTCATTTTGGCTTCCAACTTGTGTTTGCTTTCCGCCGCTTCTTCCCCAGTGGCAATTTTATCATTATAAAGAGTATATTTACTACGTACATCCACCGGTGATAAATTGGGCATAACAACATTTGCTCCCGCTAGAATACCCATTTCCCTTCCAGATACATCTATGGTACCCAAAGCTGTGGTAGAGGGCAACAGTGCATTGGGACGCATTAGACGAAGTATAGAAAGCAAATTCAAAGTTAACTCTAACGATCCCTTTGGCATATTGCAAAAAGGCGTATCTTTATGTGGTAAATATGGGCCTATGCCTATCATTTCAGGCTCCAATTCCTCTATAAAGCGCAAATCTTTTAACAAAGTTTGGGATGTTTGATGCGGAGAGCCCACCATGAAACCTGTACCAACCTGAAAACCCAGTTCCTTCAAATCATATAGGCATTTTTTACGATTTTCCAGCGAAAGCGCAGCTGGGTGCAGATGGCTGTAATGCTCTGCATCTGCTGTTTCATGGCGTAACAAATACCTATCCGCACCCGCTTCTTTAAAGCGTTTGTATGCCTGCTTGCTCTTCTCCCCAAACGAAAGTGTGATTGCACAATCCGCATGTTGACTTTTTATGGTTTGCAAGAGTTCCACAATGCTATTGTCAGAATAGCCGGGGTCTTCCCCGCCCTGCAGCACAAATGTGCGAAACCCCAATTTGTAGCCCACCTCGCAGCAATCCAGTGCCTGCTGCTGTGTTAGCCTGTAGCGTACTGCCTCTCTATTGCTTCTTCGAATACCGCAATAATAGCAGTCGTTTTTGCAGTAGTTGGTAAATTCTATTAATCCACGAATAAAGATAGCATTACCAAAATAATGAAGCGCCGTCTCGCGCGCCAGTTTTTGCAAGTGTTTGGCTACAGTGCTATCCGTACATTCAATCAATTGAATAAATTCGGCATCTTCTAATGTATGATTATATTTTAATTTCTGAACCAGATCTATTGTTTCCATTTTTTATTCCCAACTTCTAATTACCTTTAGCGCCTTGTCAAAAGCGAACTGCGCTGTTCTAAAGCGAATGTTTTGACGTTCGTCATCCGAGCGCCTTCCCGAAAGCTGCAGACATAGAACTTCAGTGTGTTTTTTGCTGCTAATTCCCACAAACACAGTACCTACAGGCTTCTGCGCGCTGCCACCCCCCGGCCCTGCTATGCCTGTGGTAGAAATTGCGATATCTGCACCAGAAAGCTTGCGCACGCCTTCTGCCATTTCTATAGCTGTTTGCTCTGAAACTGCACCATACTTTTCCAGAGTATCTGCCGACACGCCCAACAGCTTTCTTTTTATGCTGTCTGCATAGGTACATACACCACATTCAAACACTTCGCTTACACCAGGGATTTGTGTAATCTG
This sequence comes from uncultured Christensenella sp., assembly GCA_964592125.1. Lineage (GTDB taxonomy): Bacteria > Bacillota > Clostridia > Christensenellales > Christensenellaceae > UBA5399. The sequence goes on along the minus strand of CAZQBV010000048.1, from coordinate 18,409 downwards.
CTGCGAAAGCAAACCGCCTGTGCAGCTTTCTGCCACCGCAATTTTTAGATTCTGTTTTTTTAGTTGATCTACCAATGCATGCTGTAAATCGGGTACATCTATACCATAGATGTATTTTCCTACCACGCCAGATATTTGCTCGATCACAGGATCTATCATAGCAATGCCTTCTGCCCTATTTTTTGCAGATGCTGTAATGCGCAAAGAAACTTCACCTGTTTTAGCATAGGGCGCTATGGTTGGGTTTTGCGCATTTTTCATCATGTCGTATAATCGAGTTTCCAAATCGGATTCGCCTATACCAAATAAGCGAATATTCTTTGAAACCAACACGCTATCCGTAAACTTCATTAAGTAAGGAATTGCTTTGTTCTCAAACATAGGGCGCATTTCCTTCGGGGGGCCGGGCAGCAAAATGGCTGTGTGTTTGCCATCTGTAATTGCCAAACCGGGTGCCGTTCCCCATTGATTCGAAAAAATGGTGGCACCCTTAGGCATCAGTGCCTGCTTTTTATTGTTTTCTGTCATTGGCTTGCCTATAGATTGAAAGAAACTTGTAATGCTTTGCAAAGATGCATCATCCATCACCATGGGGGCATTGAAGTACTTGGCCACCGTTTCCTTCGTCAAATCATCGTAGGTTGGTCCCAGCCCTCCCGTCATTACCACAATATCCGCGCGGGAAAAAGCCAAATCCAAACTGCCCTGCAATCTGCCGTCATTGTCCCCCACTACACTTTGGTAAAATACATCTATGCCTATATTCGCCAGTTCTTTTGCAATATAGGCAGCATTTGTATTCACAATATCTCCCAATAATAATTCAGTTCCAACACACAGTATTTCTGCTTTCATTTATTCTCCCTTTATCCATATACTATCTGAGCAATTTTTCTATACAAACCACTTTTAAAAAAGTGGTATCTTTGCAATTTTACAAAGCGGTGCATCATGCCACAGCTTCCCAACTGTACATACTCTTGCAGCTTTGTTTTATTTTCTGAAGATAGCTCTGCCATATGCACATCCAAAAATGCCTTTGCCTGACTATAAGTTGCCTGAATGGAAGCTCTTATACCAGCTTTATCATTTAGCTTATCTTTCAAATATTCCCTATCTGCAACATTCTTCGCGCCCACAGAGTTTCTGCCATGCTGTCGGTATACCACCGTGGGGCTTGGGTAATACAGTATCTGCCCAAAAGCAGCCGCAGTAAGCGCTATCCACCAGTCATGCATCAGTGCAGCCTTATTGGCTTGCACCTTTTGCCGCAATGCACAGTTCATAAGCAAAGCACATCCTGTAACATTATTTTGAGAAAGCAAACGATTTAGCGTATGATAGCTTGGGTTTAACTTTTGCATGCGCATCAGCGAACGATTGGTTATTTTTAAGTTCTCATCCGCCACTGCCAAATCGGAATGAACCAACAATGGTTTTTCTTTCCCATACTCTTCTTCCGCATCTTGCAAGCAGCCCAGTGTTCGTTCCAGTTTCTGGTTACTCCAAATATCATCTTGGTCACAAAACGCACTATATTCTGCCGTACTATGGTCAAGCAACTCAAAAAAGTTACTTTTTGCACTTCCGGTCGGGTTGCCAGTTAACAGCAAAAAACGATCTTTATACCTCTCATGATATTTTTCCAATATTTTTACTGTACCATCTGTAGAGCCATCATCCCTTGCAATAATCTTAAATTTCTGGTTGGTTTGAAGAAATAAAGATACTATTTGTTCTTCCAAATACTTTTCCCCATTGTATGTAGCCAGCAGGATATCTATCATTATCTACAAATCCTTTCGAAGTACGAACGCTATTATTATAACAAAAAAAAGGCGAGCCGTACAGATGCCGCCTTTCTTGGGTTATTGAGTTATATTGTGAAAAAGAATTAATAGTTGTTATCTATGAGTTGGAAATAAGCCTTTGCATGGTTGCAAACTGGGCATTTATCCGGTGCTGTTTTGGTATTTTGAAGGTGTCCACAATTAATACATTGCCAAACAACAGCTTCTTCCCTCTCAAATACTTTCTTCGATTCTACATTTTCACGCAACTGAATGTATCTTGCCTCGTGGGCCGACTCTACTTTACCAACGCCTTCAAAGGCCTCGGCTATTTCATCAAAGCCTTCTTCCTTGGCAATTTTTGCAAAGGAAGGGTACATATCTGTTGTTTCATAATGCTCGCCCGCCGCTGCGTCTTTTAAATTGGCAATGGTATCGGGTATTTTATTACCATGCAGCCATTTAAACCAAAGCTTTGCGTGCTCTTTTTCATTGTCCGAAGTTTCTTGAAAAATATTTCCAATTTGTACAAATCCTTCTCTTTTGGCTTGAGCAGAATAGTAGCGATACTTCATACTGGCCATAGATTCGCCAGCATAGGCATCTTGCAGACACTTTTCCGTTTTAGTTCCTTTTAACTCTTTCATACTCAGAATCTCCATTCTTAATATTGTTTTTGCAATTATTCTTTGAATAAATAATACAAATTTTTCCGTACCTACTTATATTGAGAGTACTTCACAAAAGGAGTTTTGCATTAAAGTATTCAAATGAATGCTAATACTATATATTTACAATAAACAATATCGCCTCGAGACAAACATACTTTAAACGGTTACCTCTCCTTGCATCCCTAATTTGTCTTTGTAATTTTCTAATATAGGATTCACACAGCCTTGAATGAAGTGTGAAACTTGTACATTTGCCATACCAATAAAATTTTCCGGCTGCATCAATTCATCAATTTCGCCTGACGACATCATAAAGGCAGGGTCTTTTTTTATCAAGTCAATTAAGTTATTGTCTTTCCCCTCTGCTTTTACCCGATGCGAAGCCTGCATGGAATATTCTCTTATCCTTTCGTGCAACTCCTGCCTGTCCCCACCGCGCTGTACAGCTTTCATTAAAATGGTTTCGGTTGCCATAAAGGGCAGTTCTTGCTGCATGCGTTTTTCTATTACCTTGGGATATACCACCAACCCATCTGTCACATTCATATAGATGTTTAATATAGCATCCAGTGCCAAAAACGCCTGTGGAATGACCAACCGTTTATTTGCACTATCATCTAAAGTACGCTCCAACCACTGTGTAGATGCTGTAATTGCCGGGCTGGAGGCCAGTGAAATAACATATCTTGCAAGGGAAGATATTCTCTCACTGCGCATTGGGTTACGTTTGTATGCCATTGCAGAAGAGCCAATTTGTTTGCTGGAGAATGGTTCTTCCATCTCTTTTAAGTTTTGTAAAAGGCGTAAATCTCCAGAAAATTTGTATGCACTCTGTGCAATAGAAGATAATAAATCCACAACAAGGCTATCAAACTTACGGGGATAAGTTTGCCCAGTTACCGCATATACATTGCTGTAGCCCAGCTTCTCTGTTACTCGCTGCTCCAGTTCTAGCACTTTTTTTGCATCGCCCTCAAATAACGTTAAAAAACTGGCTTGCGTTCCTGTTGTGCCCTTTACCCCACGCAGCTTTATCTGCCCTTGAACAAATTTCAACTGTTCAAAATCCATCAATAAATCCTGCATCCACAGTGTGGCGCGCTTCCCTACAGTGGTAAGCTGTGCAGGCTGATAATGCGTAAACCCCAACGTTGGTTGCTCTTTGTATTCCTCGGCAAACCGCTTTAACATGTGAAGCACATTTACCAGCTTAATTTCCAGAAGTTTCAGCGCTTCGTCTATTACAATAATATCTGTATTATCCCCCACATAGCAGCTGGTAGCACCAAGGTGAACGATTCCCTTGGCATTTGGGCACTGCACGCCATAGGCATACACATGCGACATCACATCATGTCGCACTTCCCTTTCTCGTGCTTCCGCCACATCATAATTAATATCTTCTGCATACGTCTTTAATTCCTCTACTTGGTCAGCCGTTACTGGCAGACCCATTTCGTACTCTGCTTCCGCAAGCGCTATCCACAATCTTCTCCAAGTTTTGAATTTTTTGTCATCAGAAAAAAGATACGACATATCTTTACTGGCGTATCTTGTAATCAATGGATTTTCGTATTGGTCTCTCATTTAGTTCCTGCCTTTATTTTGTTTTATTTCATTTTAGCAATTTGCTGCTTGTAAATAAATTGCCGTATTTTTTTAAGCATTTTATCATCTTCATTCTCAAATCGAATGCCAAGCCTGTAGATATATGGGTCGGAAGTTCTTTCTTCATTTACACGCAATAATTTTCTTACAATCGTTGCTTCGAAGGCAAATGGTTCATCCCTTATTTCAAATGCACATTCCACTTCGTCACCCATTTCCCAATCAAAACAGGAGCTTACACCCACGCCCTTCTCCGAGATATCTAAGCCCTTACATTGAATCCCGTTCTCTAAATAGGCTTGGCAATGTGTGAAGTCTGCATCGTTAGAAAGCATAAAACTTCGTAACAGCACATCAAAACTATGCGATAGACGATAACTTTCCCGCCGTTGCAGTTCTTGTGGTTTGGCTAAAACCCGTAAACGGACATAGTTTCTGTGCTTTATTGTTATCTGGTCTTGCAGTTCTACCGAAAAAGCAAAATTACGAGTATTTTTTTCATATGTAATATTAAATACACCATTTTGCCCTTCAAAACTACGCAGTTCTCTTAAAAAATCATTTGTCCATATTATGTCATCCTCTACTTGTTCTACATATATGGCCAAGCGTATATTCGCAACATGAATATATAAGATATCTCCGCATCTAAGTTGATTTTCTGAAGTCCAATATACAGTATCCATACGCACACCTGCAAATGTTTTATTCTTCAACCTTCAACCTTATTTTACTACAAACATAGCAGGATTTCAAACTTAACTTCTAAAATATGTAAAAAAGTAATAATCAGTAATAATACATATTTTATAGTGCTATCAAACTTTAGGTAATCCCCATTTTTTATATCCTTATCCTATACATTGCAATACGAATATACTGCCGGCTTTGCTATTCTGGCTGCACTTTTTAATGGATATTCCGGGCTGGTGGTTGACCCATACTTCCCCAGTTGCTGTTCAAACTCGTTTGCCGAAAGTGGTTTGCTAAACAGATACCCTTGCATATAATCTACATTATACGCACACAGCTTCTCCATTTGTCCTTGTGTTTCAACACCTTCTGCAATCAGTTTCATTCCCACAACATGAGCCATATCTACCATCACTTTTAACAGATATTGCAAGTATTCATCTTCTTCTAAATTTTGAATAAAAGCTTTTTCTGTTTTTAAGGCTTCTGCCGGAAAATTTACCAATGATTCAAAAGAAGAATATCCTGTACCAAAATCATCTAACGAAATTTTTATTCCTTCATCTCTTAACTTGTGAAGATTTTCTAAACCCAAAGCCGAAAAGTTCATTTTACCTGTTTCTGTAATTTCTAGGTTCAATTTTTCTTTTGGATACTTTAGCTCATCAATTGTTTCAAGAAACTTAGTAAAAAAATCTTGATCAACAGCTTGCATCGGAGAAAGATTCACATCCAAAAAAAATTGTTTTTCTGTTACGCCCCATTCTTTGCATTGTTTCATTGCCGTATATCGTACCCAGCTATCCAGCTTATGTATCATACCCAACCGCTCTACTTCTTCAATAAACTGAAGTGGTGATACGCTTGTGCCATCTGGCATTGTCCACCTACACAAAGCCTCGGCACCTTCCCATTGGCGTGTTTTCGCATTAATAATAGGCTGATAATGCACTTCAAATCCTTGCATCCCCTGTTGAATACACTCTATTAATACCTGCCTCATACGAAGGCGTTTTTTTATATGCACATCCACTTGTTCATTGTATATAAAATATCCCTGAGGATTATTATATTCACTGGAATTTATTGTACGGTACAACAAGTTTCGCATTTCGCCCTTTATGCTTCTGCCATAAACCAGTCCCATAGCAACCGTACAATATACATTTACAAAACCAGTCTCGTTTTTCATTTTCCATGGTTTTGTAAAGCGATCCAAAATTTCTTCTACTTTCTTTTTTGCATCTTCCATAGAAATGCTATTAATGAGTAAGCAAAACTCATCATCATTTACCCTGTACAAATTACTATTGCTACAAAGGATACTTAGCAAAAAGTCTCTTATTTGCTTTAGCAGCCAATCGCCAACATCCCAGCCATATAGTTCGTTCACATTCGAGAATTGGTTGATATCAAAATGTATCAATGCAGTTTGCTGAAAGGTTTCAATTCCTGTTATGTCTTTTTCCAATTTGCAGCCATTGGGTAATTTCAAAAGAGAGTCGTAATACACTTTTTGCCTGTATTCAGATTTTTCTTCATTGTTTTCTGCCATGCCTTTTACTGTAATAAGAAGGCATATGCGTCTATCTAACCACGATGTTAGTCTTCCAGATATTTGCTTCCATGAATTTTGAATTGGCCAAAAATAAACATTTGTATGTGAATTTCCGTCCTCACAAACCTCTAGCATTTCTTTTACCAAGCTTGTAAACTCTGGCCAAAACACATCTGTATATTGTTTTTCAATAATTTGATCCATTGGGATTGCTAAATTATCGCTTAAATGCTTATCCGAAAACAATATTTTCCCATCTGTTTTGTCAATTACCAATACACCCTCGTTTAGTTCATCACACATTGTTTCAAAGTCTTTTTTTTGGCAGTATGAAAGCGTTGCCAATCCCATTGTTTTTTTCCTCCTAATTCATTTTGTGATAGTAAATGGAACTATATATACTGAGAGAGATACCAAAGGAGTTATTACTTAATATAGCTTTTCACGACCTAATTTACCTGCGAGTTTGAACTAAGACTATCAATGAAATTGTGTGATGTTTATCGTTTAGAGAACTATTAAATTTGTTATGTAATTATATAAACAGAAATATATGTATTTGTCAACAGTTTATTACATTTATTTTTTACTAAAAAACGAATGTACTGTGAGACAAAATAGTTGCTTTCCAAGCATATCAATTTTAAAAGCAAAATACAAGTGTTTTCGGGTAATCTTTCTGATGTTTCTACTGAGTAGATAAAAATTTATAATTTTTGTCTAGAAAATTTTTCATAATTTATGAAACCACTTGACATTCTTTTATAGACATAAAAAAGGAGCATTTCTGCTCCTTCATTTGTTATTTTGCATAATCGACGGCTCGGGTTTCCCTTATCACACTTACTTTTATCTGTCCTGGGTAATCCAGTTCGTCTTCAATTTTCTTTACGATATCTCTTGCAATTAAGTTTGTTCCTGCGTCATCTATATCTTCCGGTTTTACTATAATCCTCACTTCTCTGCCTGCCTGTATGGCATAGGATCTTTCTACACCGTTAAATGAATTCGCAATTTCTTCAAGATTTTCAAGACGTTTGATATAATTTTCCAAAGATTCCCTTCGCGCTCCCGGCCTTGCGGCGGAAACTGCATCAGCCGCCTGGACAAGTACGGCCTCCGTTGTTTTGGGCTCCACATCACCATGGTGAGCCGCTATTGCGTTTATAACATCTGCAGATTCTTTGTATTTTTTAGCAAGGTCTGCACCTATCTGTATGTGCGGGCCTTCTACTTCGTGGTCTACCGCTTTACCAATATCATGCAACAGACCGGCGCGTTTTGCTAGTTTAATATTCGCCCCTATTTCAGCTGCCATTAATGCCGATAAATGCGCTACCTCCAAAGAATGTTTCAAAACATTCTGGCCATAACTCGAGCGGAATTTCAACCTTCCCAAAAGCCTTACCAGCTCTGGGTGCAGCGAATGAATCCCCACATCGAATGCAGCCTGTTCCCCTGCTTCTTTTATCTGCGCGTCAACTTCTTTTTGCGCCTTGTTTACCATTTCTTCAATACGCGCAGGATGAATTCTACCATCTACAATTAGTTTTTCCAGTGCAATTCTTGCCACTTCTCTTCTTACGGGGTCAAATCCCGAAAGAATTACCGCTTCAGGCGTATCATCTATAATTAAGTCTATCCCTGTTGCAGTCTCTAATGTTCTGATGTTTCTTCCTTCTCTGCCTATTATCCTGCCCTTCATTTCATCATTGGGCAAGTGAACAACCGATACTGTGGTTTCTGCCACATGGTCGGCTGCACATTTCTGTATTGCTAACGATAATATATTTCTGGCCTTTTTATCTGCTTCGTCTTTTGCTCTTTGTTCAAATTCCCGAAGCATCACAGCCATGTCGTGCCGCGCTTCATGTTCCACCTTCTCAAGCAGCAAACCTTTTGCCTCATCAATGGTCATTCCTGAAACGCGCTCCAACTGCTGAAGCTCCCTTTCATGAACCATGGAAAGGTCATCTTTTATTTTGGTAATTTCCTTGGTCTTTTTGTCGAGCTGCTCTTCTTTTTGGCTTATGTTATCATTTTTTTTGTCCAGTTGGTCTTCTTTTTGTACCAGCCTCTTCTCGATTTTGGTAATTTCATTACGTCTTTCTCTTGTTTCTTTGTCGAATTCGCTACGCAGTTTGTGAACTTCTTCCTGTGCTTCAAGTACCGTTTCTTTTTTGATTACTTCCGCCCTTTGCTGGGCATCCTCAATCAACTTTTTTACGGAGTCTTCGGCGCGACCTATCTTGCCCTCTGCAATGTTCCGTCTGTAATTGTAACCAGCCAGTAACCCTCCAATTAGGCAGCCTACGCCAACGAGGATAGGAATAAGCACTTCTCCCACTTAGCAAACCCACCTCCATTCTTCAATTTTTTTACGATTATTCGCATTTATGGTAAATTGCTCTATAATATATTACAAATACCTAATAAGATTGTAATTCTTTTTACATCAAAAGTCAATTCATCTATCACGGCTTTTCTAAAAGCTCTAATCTAAAATTCATGCACCGAAGAACCCGCCAAATATCCTGTGGAAAATGCAATTTGCAAATTGTACCCGCCAGTTTGGGCAGATACATCCACCAGTTCTCCTGCAAAATACAATCCCGGTATCACTTTGCTTTCCATAGTGGATGGATTGATGTCCTTTACCGCTACACCACCTGCAGTTACAATTGCCTCACCAATGGGGCGTGCCCCTGCTATTTTTATGCGAAATGCTTTTAATGCATCTACCAGTTTTTTACGCGTCTCCTTGGTAATCTCATTGATTTGCATTTGCCCATCCAGCCTTGTTTCAGCTAAAAAAGGATGTATCAGTTTCGAAGGCATCAGTTCAGACATATAGGTTTTCAACTGCTTGTTTTTGTGTTCTGCAAAATCCCTTAGCAGCCGTGCCTCCAGCTTTTCTTTGCTCAGTGCAGGTTTCAAATCTATTGTGCAATACAAATCATCCGTATTCTTACTGTAATTAATATAGCTACTGGCAGAAAGCACCACCGGTCCAGAAATGCCGAAATGAGTGAACAACAGTTCACCTTGTTCGGTATAAATACATTTATTGTTCTGATACAAAGTAAATGTTACGTTTTTGAGTGCAAGACCTTGCATTTTTGCACAAATATTATGTTCATCCTCCAGTGGTATCAATGCTGGCGATGCCGGTACCAGCCTGTGCCCCAACTTTTCAGCCCAGACATAGCCATCCCCAGTGGAGCCAGTCAACGGATAGGAAACACCGCCAGTTGCTAAGATTATATTTTTTGCCGCCACTGACCCTCTATCCGTTTCAACAGTAAATAAATCGCCTTGTTTTTGAATACCCAATACTGTTGTATTCAGCCGCACATCCACCTGCGCCTTGTGCAGCATGCGCTCCAGCGCCTTTAGCACATCGTTCGACTTATCACTAATGGGAAACACCCTGCCCCCTCGCTCTATTTTGGTTGGCACACCATTTTCATTCAATATTTGGATTAAGTTCTCACTGGAAAAACCATATACCGCACTCATGAGAAATTTAGGGTTACGCACCACTTCCTTAAAAAAATCAGCAGTATCGCAATTGTTGGTAATATTGCATCGGCCTTTTCCCGTTATGAAGAGTTTCTTACCCAATCTATCATTTTTGTCCAGCAATACAACCTTGTTTTGACTACTGGCCGCTGTATAGGCAGCCATCATTCCTGCTGGGCCACCGCCAATGACCACTACTTCATTCATTGTCATCATTCTTTACGGTGCTATTACGTGTGTATACTTCATTCATACGCCAAAGCTGCTCCAGCTTCTCAAAATTTTCCGTCAATATATCCTTGTTTTTCAAACCCAATAAAATAATTAGTACATTAATAATAGACAACGGTGCCACAAAAGAATCTACAAAAGAATTGAGGTAGCTTTTCGCTGTAAGTGAATAATCTGCAAGCCGCGCAGGTGGCGAATGGTCATTATCGGTAATGGCAATCATCTTACACCCCTTGTCTTTAAAGGATTCCATAATTTCTATAGTACGTGTAGAGTAACGCGGAAAACTGATTGTAATCACAGCATCCTGTTCGTTGGCATTCAAAAACTGGCTATACACATCGCTTCCATCAAAACGGATCAACCGAACATTATCCATCATATAGCTCATATAGTATTGCATAAACTCTGCAAGTGGACCGGACGAACGAGTGCCTAAAATGTATACCCAACGTGCGCTATTCAGTATCTCTGCGACCGTGTCAAATTTTTCAGAACTATTTCGTTCTTTTGTTACGCGTAGGTTGTTAATGTCTGTTTTGAAGGATGCATTTATAATTTCCTGAGAGCTTAGGCCATCCATCAGGCTTAAGCGCTGAATGGTAGTCATTTTATTTTGTATCACATCCTGCAAATCTTTTTGCAACTGTGGATATCCTTCATAATTCAGCGCATAGGCAAAGCGCACAATTGTCGATTCACTAACTCCCACCGTTTCACTTAACACAGCAGCAGTCATAAAGGCAGCTTTATCGTAGTTTTGCATCACATAGTTGGCAATCCTCTTTTGTCCTTTAGAAAGATTGTCGTATTCCAGATTCAAACGATCCAGCAAATTTCCGCTCCACATAATCCATCTCCACAATTCAAACAAATTTTATGGATTATTTTAACACAAAAGGCTTAGAAATGCAATTTCAAATTCTCTATCTTGCATTTTACATCCTTCATTGCCAAATCATACGAATTGTTCCATGTAAGTGGGGTTACTGTAATGTATCCTTCCCTTACCCATTTCACATCTGTTCTATTTTCTTCATTGTATGTTTCGTTGTTTTTTTCCACTAGCAACCAGTATATTTCTCTGCCAAACGGATCCATATCCTTTCGGTAGGCCGTATCATATACATTTACCCCCTGCTCGCAAGCCTTTATGCCTTTTATGTTGTTACTGTCTTGTGCGGGAAAGTTAATATTCAAAATATGTGTTTTTAAAGAGGTAACCTCCAGTTCCCGAATTATTTTCGCTGTTAAATCTGCCGCCGTTTTAAAGTATGCGGGGAACTTGGCAGGGCTTGCCTGATGCTCTACCGTTTGAGAAAGCGCAATCGAAGGATAACCGCATATTAGGCCTTCCAAAGCAGCGTTTACAGTACCCGAATAGGCAATGTTCGTACCTACATTAGAACCCAAATTGATGCCAGACAACACCAAGTCTATTTTTTCTTCCACCAAATTTCGGGAACCCAAAATAACACAATCGGCTGGTGTGCCGCCCACACTGAACGCCTCAATTCCATCATATTCAGAATATTCTACCCGTTTTACTACCAATGGCTGCGAGAGCGTTAGGGAATGGCTGCTTCCACTGCGCTCTACTTCTGGCGCTACAACAAACACCTTATGTTCTATTTTCAACCGTTGAGCAAGCGCAATAATTCCCATAGCATGTATGCCATCGTCATTTGTAATCAGAATATTCATTTCTATCCCCCTATTTATGAAAAGAGCCGGTAAGCATTCCGGCTCTACAGTTCCTATATTTTAGCATATTCCGGTTTGAACAATTCATCCAGATTATCCTTCAGCCATATGGATACATCCGGTGTATTCAGTGGTACATCTTCCCCCAAAACCTGCCTCACTTGCTGCGTATCCAGCGTATCATTCTCGCCTTCATAGCATAAGTCCACCACAAAGTCTATATTGGGGTTGCACACAATCAACATATGCATTGTGCCCGCAAAATCCCCAATAGGTGGGCGGTCTATATGATCCAACACATAGTCCGCTTCCAACACCGTTCCTTCGCCGGGCTTAGAATCTATACAAAAACTGCCACCAGTGGCTTCAGCCCCTGCCTTAAAAAGAGGTATACCCAACCCCACCCTTCTGGTAGTACGTGTTGTTGTGAATGGGCTGGTAACACTTTCCAGCATGGCTTTATCCATACCACGGCCATTGTCGCGTATCACTACAGCAATTCTATTATTTTGCATGGATATTTCCAGACTCACTTCAATTAAAGTGGCATCTGCACTGATAGAATTTTGCACAATATCCATAATGTGCAAAGAAATTTCCTTCATTAGGAAGCAGTTTGTGCCTGTTTGTACTTGTCTAAGATATCATGAATATCTTCGGGTACCAACCTGCCATATACCTGATCGTCTATCATAATAACAGGAGCCAATCCGCAGCATCCAAGGCAGCGTGTTGCTTCCAAAGTGAACAGTCTATCCTGTGTGGTAAGGCCTGGGCTTGTTTGCAACTCATCCGCCAATGCGTTTAATATGCCTTCAGATTTTTTTACGTAGCAAGCCGTACCCATGCAAACACCAATAATGTGCTTACCTTTGGCTTCCAGTGAAAACTGAGAATAAAAAGTAGCCACACCATATACATCAGACATGGGAATATTCATTTGTGCAGCAATAAACTCTTGCACATCAAAAGGCAAAAAACCAAATAACTCTTGTGCTTTTTGCATAATCGGCATCAACGGGCCGGGTTTATGTACCATCTCACTAATATACGCACTCAATTCGTCGTACTTTACCTTCGTTTCCTGCGTGTTTTCCATCTTGTTGCCTCCATTTTTTAAATCTTTATTCTATAGACATTGTCTATTTTATCACACATAGTAATCTTTTGCATCAACAATTTATCGACTTAATTCTTCCCATATAGCCTTGCACTGCAATTTCTCCACTTCCAGAAAATTTTCTTTTTCTGAAATTTGTTCCAACATATGCGCATCCGAGTTGTGTAGCACTCTGTATAACTCAGTTTCTACAGGCATCCCCCCGCGCCACACTTCTATTGTGGGAAAATGAATTTGCGGTGGAAAAAAGCCAAGGTTTGCCAAGATAGAATTTGCCTCTTTGTTTACATGAGCAGGTATATATATCCCCCCATGCTCTTGAATCAAAGTACAACATTCCTCTATGCCGTAGTGCGTTGCAGATATCAATAGCTTTTCTTTTTCTCCAATCACGGCATCATGCTCGTCCATAATCTGCTGTGCACCAAAAAATTCCGGCTTATTTTTTATATTGGGTAATGCAGCATACACCAACTCACCAAACCGCAAAGCGGAATCCACCTCTGCAAACAGGCCAATCATATGCACTTCTTCCGCAGTGGTAACTTCAATACCGGGAATAAAGCACAAACCAGCATCCTTTGCCAGCTTTGCCACTGCTGGCGTGTTATCTGCACTGTTATGATCGGTAACAGCAATTACATCCAATCCTATTAGCATTGCCATATTCACTATGTTGTTGGGTGTCATATCCTGCTCCGCACAAGGGGATAACACCGAATGAATATGCAGATCGTAAAACGCTTTCATATCAATTTGCGCAGCAGCCGTACCCGCCAATATCCAGTGCACACATTTCACAACTTAGCTTATAAGAAGTTTTTCCAGAGGAAAAAATGACCATCCCCTCTTCGTTCGCTTTGTCTATCGTGGGCTGAGGTACTTCAATCTCTTCAGGAACAATGATGCACGCAAAATCATGCAAACATGCCACAGCCACCACATTTAAATGTGTTTGCACTGTAATCCAAGCCATTCCTTCTTCTCCGCGCGCCATCACCCAACTTAAAAGATCGCATACACATCCATCCGAAACTTCTCCGTTCAGCTGATCTATAGCAGTCAGCTGTTTCAGTTCTAGTTTTTGTGCCAATTGTTCTACCGTTGTCATAGTTTTTATCCTCTCTCTATTTCCGTATCCTTGCTTTTGCTGGCAATATCCACCATTTCTTCTGCTAGAAAGCGCACCTTTTCTTTTAAAATAAAGATACAATCCATTTCAGTTGCATTGCCCCGCACAATATCTTCAGCCAACGCCCGGCAACTGGGCGCGCCACAACTGCCACAATCCATCCCCGGCAGTTTTTTTAGCAGTTCTTCTATTTGTTGCACCTTTTGCATTGCCACCATGCGGTTATCATCCAGCTTCATTACATCCAGCGGCTCTATCGGGCGGGTAATATCCGCACCGCCATCATGCGCATAAGCTTGAATTTTATCTATTTTTTCAAAGTCATCACCCAATGTATCACAAATGTGTTTTATGCGTGCCTGCGCCACAAAAGAGCTTTCAAATACCAAAGGACCACCCACACACCCGCCAGTACATGCCAAACCCTCAAAAAAATCTATATCCGAAAGTTTGCCATTTTCTATATCTTCCAGCGCTTTTAAAACATTATTTATGCCATCCACCGCCAACGCATTTACACGGCCAACAGCAGACACTTCCCCACCACTATTTGCCCATCCTATGCCTATTGCACCAGCGCGTTCCTCTTCAAAGGGTTTTGTTTCGCCTTTTAATTGCCCTGCTAAAAGCCCATATATCTCCAACATGGAAATGGCGCCATCTACATAGCTTTTTTCCTTGGCCAATGGCGATTTTATGCTTGTCATTTTGGCCGGACACGGCGTAATAAAATACGCGCCAATTTCACTGATGTCCACATTGTTTTTTTCTGCAAATTCTTTCTTGGCTATTTTTGCGGCAATTTCCATGGGCGTATCCACATCCACAATATGCTCCAGCAGCTCTGGAAAACGCACCTGTATCAGCCGCGCTACGGCTGGGCATGCCGAAGATATCAGCGGCTTTACGCTTGCCGTTCTCATTCTTTCCGCCACTGCGGCAGAACATATTTCCGCACCACGAGCCACTTCAAATACATCGTCAAATCCCATCATTTTCAAACCGGCCAACAGTTTTTCCACACTATCCAGTGCCTTAAACTGCCCATAAAGCGAAGGCGGTGGCAATGCAATTTTATATTTAAAAGCGTTGATACTGGAAAGTGAATCTGTCACTGCACTTTTTGCATGGTATGGGCACACCCGAATACACTCACCACAATCTATGCAGCGCTCTGCCAATATTTTTGCCTTGCCATGTTGCACACGAATAGCCTCTGTAGGGCAACGTTTTATGCAATTGGTACAGCCGGAACATTTGTCTTTATTCAATGTAACTGAATGAAAGTATTTCTCCATGATTGATCCTTAATCAGCAAAATGAAAATGTCATTGTTACCGTTGTGCCCTCTGGGCTGGAGGTGATATTCATTTCATCGCTGTTTTTATTTATGTTCGCCAGACCCATGCCTGCACCAAAACCCATTTCGCGTATGCTTTGGGGCGCTGTGGAATATCCTTCTTTCATTGCAAGCTCTATATCGGGAATGCCCGGGCCAACATCTTTGCACATGATTCTAATCGTATTTTCATCTATTTCAATAGACATAACGCCGCCCAAGCTATGAATGATCATATTAATTTCCGCTTCATAGGAGGCAATAGCAATTTTTCTTATTAAAACAGGCTCTATCCCTATTTGCTTTAGTTTTCTTTTTATGCGTGCCGATACTTCACCGGCTGCTGCAAAATCATCTTTCTCCACTTCATAATCACGGGTATATATCATATATTAGCCCTCCCGCATTCCGCCTTGTATACCCTCACTATACAGGATACCGCAGGCTGTAAACATGGGAAGCTCCGTTGTCATCAATACCAAATCCATTTCTTTGGCCATTTCCACAATCTCATCCGATGGCACTTTTCCCCGTACAAACATAATATATTGTATATCCAACATTTCTGCTGTGCGCAACACATGGTTGTTGACCAAACCAGTCAATAGTATGGCATCGTGTTTTGTAAATGCCAAAACATCGCTCATCATATCTGCACCACAAGCACACAAAATTTCGTTGTCTGGCATGTGATCCCCACAAATTGTGCGTCCTCCCAGCAGTTCCAATAGTTTCGCTCTTTTCAAAGTGTTTCCTCCTGAAGATAGTATCCTTTTTATAATAGTATATCTGCTTTATGCAATAAACGGAACATTGTTAACACAAACTTATCAATCCATCCTGTTACTATTCCGCTATTTTATCTCTGTATTGTACTTCTCCACAACAATATCAACGCTATCGAATATTTTCTTGGCAAAATCGTCGGGATAGGCATTTAGATACACCACACGTGCAATGCCCGAATTCACAATCATCTTAGCACAGATTGCACAGGGTTGATGCGTACAATATATGGTAGCGCCCTCTATGGAGATTCCCATTTTCGCTGCTTGAATAATGGCATTCTGCTCCGCATGGATTGCATAGCACAGTTCGTGGCGTTCCCCCGAAGCAATTCCCATATTATTGCGAATGCACTCTCCTCGTTCTTTGCAACTGGACATACCTGCAGGTGCGCCATTGTACCCCGTGGTTAATATACGCTTATTGTGCACAATTAACGCACCAATATTTCTGTTTGGTTTATAGCAGCTGGACCATTTGGCAATCTCACACGCCAAATCCATAAAACGTTTATCCCATTTATCCATATAGTCTCCCTCCATATCAGTGCGTCGCCACTTTCATTACATATATACAAAACATTTTACTATTTTTATCAACTTCTATTCGTTGTAATAAACACAGCATTAGCTTGTATTAAGAAGTATATAGCATATATATATCTATATTTTTACTATAATCTAAATTATGATTATTTTCAGCCAATTGTATTATTTGATTTATTATCAGTATGCATATATTATTATAAATAACTATTAGCACTCAACCAGAACGAGTGCTAACAAAACAAATTAATTTTTGAGGAGGCTTAAATATGACGATAAAACCCTTAGGCGACAGAGTTGTTATAAAATCTGTTGAAGCGGAAGAAACTACAAAGAGCGGCATTGTTCTGCCTGGTACAGCACAAGAAAAACCCCAAATGGCTGAGGTTGTAGAGGTTGGCCCCGGCGGCATGGTAGATGGCAAAGAAGTAAAAATGGAAGTGAAACAAGGCGACAAAGTAATCTATTCCAAGTATGCCGGTACAGACATAAAACTGGATGGTACGGAGTATGTAATTGTTCGTCAGTCCGATATTTTAGCAATTGTAAAATAACTCAGGAGGATAAGTTAGATTATGGCAAAACAAATCAAGTACGGTGAAGAAGCGCGGCGCGCACTGGAAAGCGGTGTAAACCAGCTTGCGAATACAGTAAAGGTAACCTTGGGGCCACGTGGCAGAAACGTGGTATTGGACAAGAAATTTGGTTCACCTCTTATCACCAACGATGGCGTAACCATTGCAAAAGAGATTGAGCTAGATGACCCCTTTGAAAATATGGGCGCACAGCTTGTGAAAGAAGTTGCTACAAAAACAAATGACGTAGCTGGCGATGGTACAACAACCGCTACCCTTTTGGCACAGGCGATTATTCGTGAAGGACTAAAAAATGTTGCAGCGGGCGCAAACCCCATGAGCATAAGAAAAGGTATTTTGAAAGCATCTGAAGCGGTTGTGAAAGGCCTGCAGGCATTAAGTAAACCCATTGCAGACAGCAAATCTATAGAGCAGGTTGCCAGCATTTCCGCAGCAGACGAAAAAATTGGCGAACTGATTTCCGAAGCAATGAAAAAAGTTGGTAACGATGGCGTTATTACTGTAGAAGAAGCCAAAACCATGCAAACAGAACTGAACGTAGTGGAAGGTATGCAGTTTGACCGTGGTTATGCTTCGGCCTATATGGTAACAGATACAGACAAGATGGAAGCCACTTTGGATGATCCGCTTGTGCTGATTACAGACAAAAAGATAACCAACATTCAAGATTTGCTGCCCATTTTGGAGCAGATTGTACAGTTGGGTAAAAAATTGTTTATCATAGCAGAAGATGTTGAAGGAGAAGCCCTTGCTACATTGGTGGTAAACAAGCTTCGTGGCACATTCACCTGTGTTGCAGTAAAAGCACCTGGCTTTGGCGACAGACGTAAGGCTATGCTGCAGGATATTGCTATCCTAACAGGTGCTACAGTGATTTCCGAAGAAGTTGGTATAGAACTGAAAGATGCCAAAATGGAAATGTTGGGCAATGCCAAACAGATTAAAGTGGACAAAGACAATACAACCATTGTGGAAGGCATGGGTAAATCGGAAGATATCAAAGCCCGCATTGCTTCCATAAAGGCACAGATAGAAGAAACCACTTCGGATTATGACAAAGAAAAACTTCAGGAAAGACTTGCAAAACTGGCCGGCGGTGTTGCTGTAATTGGCG
>CAZQBV010000047.1:0-20863 GCA_964592125.1 uncultured Christensenella sp. | reverse complement strand
TTTCACACAAAAATCCTTCGCGATGCCAACGACTCGATTTCTGTGCGGTATCGCCAAAGATAAATTTAGCGAAATTCATTTGGGTGCGCGGTGTGGGTAATGCGGCGCAAAGAAAGGAAATAGATGCAGGAATATACACTGGAACAACTTTTGATGGAGCTAAGTGGTGAAGACTTTGCTTGGCTAACAGAGTTCTATGGAATATTGTGGAATAAAAAATCTGCAATGAGAAAGCGAGCTATTTCGGGCATTGTCAAACGGGTGCAAGATCCAGATCAGCTTTTTGACGAAGCTGTGGTTTTGAGCGAAGAGCAGTGGAAGCAATTTTTAGAAATAAAAAAAGCGCCCTTGTTGTATGAGGAAGAAGAGGATATTCCTTTTTTCTTTTCCACATTTTTGGACTTGGGGTATCTTTATGAAAAAGAGATGGAGGACGGCAATTGGCTGGTGATGCCTTTGGAGATAAAGCAACTGCTGGAATCCAAAGAATGGAAACAACTGGAGCAAATAAGAAAGCAGGCCAGTGATGTTTTTTTTGCGGCTATGGCGGCGGTTCATTTGTACGGAGCTATCGATCTTCAGGATTTTGCACAGCTATTCAACAGTATGTTTGAGGAAAATTTAGCTGTGGATATGATTTTTGACCTGTTGTTGGATTTGGATTTGCACGAGATAGCCAGCTTTGCATTTTGGAGCAATTATTTGGTTCACGAAATGTTTGAAGAAGAGGAGTTTGAAGGAGTACACGATTTGCTACAACGCTCGGAAAGCAAGCCCAGATACATTCCTGAAAAGGAAGTTTTTCTAAAGTATGCCGATCCTTTCTACTTTGAAACAAATGCAGCTACAGAAGCGATGCTGCAATATTTGAAGGGGGACTTGGATGTGGAGCGGCAGGAAGCGGATGTGCTGTTAATTGAACTGCATGGCCTGTGCAGTGCGGATGTGGTGGGAAATCAATTGCAGTATGCGCTGGATTTGCTGGCGGAAAGCGACATATCCTTCCACACGAAAGAAAATGTAGAGCGGTTTGCACAGCTGCTGTACGACATGATGGACAACACACGCCTGTGGCACAACAACGGCCATACTCCCAAAGAAATGTTGCAAATAAATGGTTTTACAAAGCAGAAGCCGCAATGGAAGGAAATATTGCCCAAGGCACGGCCGGATAGAGGGTCGCTTTGCCCGTGTGGTAGCGGCAAAATCTACCGTAAGTGTTGCGGAAAAAATGAAAATATTATAGATTTCCCAGCAAGAAAAAGATAGTATCAATTTCAAATAAAAAAGAGGTAACTCTGGCGGAGAAACCTCTTTTTTACTTATGTTCCTTCTGCATCGTGCCAAGAGAGGTATGATAATAAAAATATTGAGGAAGCAATGTATATAGCAAAACAATACTTTATACTTTGGCCACATACTAGCAACAATTTACATAAATGTCAAGCGATGTAGTTATAATGCAAGAAAACATTGTTTTTTTCGTGCAACAAAGTGTTTTTTCTGTTTGAATACGGGGTGGGCACTATTCTTTGTTTTCTTCAAATACAAACTGGATCAACTTTTTTAAGTTGGCATTGCGTTCAAAATTTGCAAAGTGGTAGCGTCTGCCGTTTTCGCCCAGTTGCTCCCGCTGCTGTGCTGGCATATCCACCATGCGCTGTATGATAGCCGCCAATCCTTCGGTATCGCCACTTTTTACAGAAATGCCGCTGCCACTATCCATAATCAAATCGTAGCCTGCGCCATCCATTGCTGAAAGTATGGGCTTGCCCGCCGCCATGTAGCTTTGCACCTTCGCGGGTATGCCATATTCAAACAAATCGCTTTGGGTAAGTGCCACCAGCAGGGCATCTGCCAGCGTTTGGTAGCGGGGCACATCTTCCACGGGCACCAGTCCTTCAAACACCCAGTCCTCCCCCATGCCCAATTGCTGCACCTGCTCCATCAGCCAGGGCTTGCTCATTCCCTCGCCCAATATAATATAGCGTATGTTGGTGTAGCCCGCGTCTTTCACTATTTTTGCCGCAGCGGTTACGGTTTCAAAATCCTGCGCGGGGTTGATATTGCCCGCAAACACAATGTTAAACTTTCCATCGCAAAACCGTGCCATCAATGCTTCATCATATATTTTTTGCTCGTATAGCTTTTCGCATACTTGCGGTATATACATAATTTTCTTTTCAGGAATGCCCACCAGTGTGTGCAGCCGCTCGGCAATGCCCTCGAACACACCCATTAGGCCGGTGGCCTGCCTGTAGTGCCAGTAGGAAAAGTTGGTAATCCTTTTGCGAAGCCACTTGTTTTTGATGGGCATAATGGAAAACAAGCTGTGCGGCCAAAAATCGCAGATGTAAATATACAGCGGCGTTTTTTTCATTTTGGACAAAAGTATGGGCATAAACGCCATAAAAACGGGCGATAGCTGATACACCAATATACGGTCGTATTTCTTTCTTAGCAGCCGTGGCAGGTGCATTAGCGAGGCCAAGGGAAAGGAAACAAAGTTCACAAAAATGCGAAAATTACTGTTGTTGCCACGCGGTATTTCGAAGGCGCGGCGAATGTGTACGCCTTCCTTTTCCTGTCTGCGATTTTTGCGATAGGAATACCCATCGAAAAACTGACCCTTGGGGTAGTTGGGAATGCCACACAGCACATCCACCTCGTATCCGTTTTCCACCAGACCTTCGCATATATCTGTTATTCTGAATGTTTCGGGCCAGTAGTGCTGGCACACCACCAGAATTTTTTGTTTTTCCATAGGCAATACTATAGCAAATTTTAAGGAAAAGGGCAATTGGGGGAAAAAAGCAATTGATTGCAAATAAAATATTTGCTATACTATTACAAAACAAGAAAATCCTTTAAAAAATTTAATACATCGAACGGGAGACTATTTTATTATGAAAAAAAGCTTGATTCTGTTGCTCATTGCTTTATTAATTGTTGCTATTTTCCCCTGTGTTTCAAGTGCAGGTGAAATGGTGCAACTGCCTTTAAATGATGTAGTGGTTTCTATGGAGTTTCCAGATGGATTTGATGTATATTATGGGGATGCGCTGCAGGATGCTGCGCTTCAAGCTGATTTGAAAGAGCGTGAAATGGAGGCTGATGAAGCTGTTATTCTGATAGCTATCAACAAGGAGCAAAACAGTTTTTTGTTTCTAACAAAGAATCAAAATATGGATGTGGATAGTTTTACAGGTGTTCCGGATGAACTTTTCGAAAAATTTATAGATGAAAATTTCAGCAGCCAGGAAATTCATAAAATTTATGATTCCCCCAACTACAGATATTTTAAGCTGTACAATTCTGAATATGGTATGTGGATGTATGGAACAATAGAGAGTTATGAATTTATTACTTTAAGTGCAACTTCA
This sequence comes from uncultured Christensenella sp., assembly GCA_964592125.1. Lineage (GTDB taxonomy): Bacteria > Bacillota > Clostridia > Christensenellales > Christensenellaceae > UBA5399. The sequence goes on along the minus strand of CAZQBV010000047.1, from coordinate 17,480 downwards.
TTTGACAGAGAAAATATGCTGAATCAAACAGCGTTGGACGAAGTGGAAAGCATTGTAGACACTATTCTTATTCAGCCCAGCAGCACAGGCACACAAGAGATGGAAGAGAGCCTAGAGCAACAGGAACCAAGCGTAACGCCTGCCTTGGAACCGGCAGAACCGCAGGAAGAAGCAAGCACAGGCAATGTTTACGATATTGCTGTGGAAAACGTGGTCTTTTCTATAGAGGCTCCCAAAGAGGATGTTGTTCTCTATGGCGGCGGTGTAAATGAAAAAAGCATAAAACCATATGGCGCAAGTGCAGGAATGATAGATGCGCGCACCATTTTGTTTATAGCGCAAGAGGAAAAAGAGTATTGGATGATGCTTGAAAGCGAACCAACAAGTTTGGATAATTTCTCGGAAAGGACAGATAGTGAAGTGCGGAAATTGCTGCATGACGAAGACGCTGGAACCAAGGGGGGATTATTTAAAACTGATCAACTTACTTTTACGAAACAAGCATATTTCAGCTTAACATCCTATTATACGATTGAGGAAGGGAACAGCTGGCGTTTCATCTTATCATATCCCTACGACAGTACACAAAGCGAACAAATAGAAGCGCAGGCATGGGCTGAATCCATTTTAAATACGATTGAGCTTACCCCGCAAAGCGAATGGTCGGTAGATAAACCGTTGATGTAATTTCAAAGGGGAAGCGCTTCAAACACATCCAGTAGCACTGGTGAAACAAACATTAATAACATTCCCAACAGTGGGAGTAGTGCGAATTATGTTAGCAGCGCGGCAAAGGAAGCCATGCAAAAAGCAATTCTTCTATGGATTATTGCAGGAATCTTGATGTTTTTGGTAATTTGGTTTTATGTAAAACTACCCAAAAAGCCCCTAAATATGACAGAATCTGATGACGCATACTACAACGATCTTGGCATAGGCGGATTTTTGAGAGTCTATATCATTTTAACAATACTGGGTTTGGCATTTAGCCTGATACAAGCGGCTGCTACCAACCCACTACAGCTGATTTTGTATATACCATCGTTGATATTGAATATCTTTATCATTACATTTGCGCTTCAAAGAAAAAAAGCGTTTCTTTTGCTCTTCACCATCGGCACTTGCCTCAGCTTTATAGGTTTTGCGCTCATTGGTTTTTCGGCGGCATTGTTGGTGATGTTAGGTAATGGTTCTGACTTCGATTTAGATGTTGCTTTTGGTACGGCAATTGTCTCGTTTATAATACAAGGATTCATTTGCCTGTATATGTTCCGTTCCAAGCGGGTGAATGCCATTTATGGCTTCCGCCCGGTGGTTGTTACCCCCGCAGAAAAAGTGGACAGCTGGGTGGATAGGCCTGCTCCAACTATCTCCGAAAATGCTACACAGGAAAAGGATGGAGCAACAGAGACGGCCGCTGTGCAAGACCCTGTCTATGAACCTGAAGAAAACGATAGCCCCGCAGCAAGCGAGCCCACTGGTGTGCAGATGGATGCTTCTGCCCCATCGCCACAAATTGCACTTACGGTAGAACAACGGGCACAGCTGCTTACCACATTGCTGAAACAAACCAAGGATGCAGAGCAGGCCAAGCAAATAGTAGACAAACTGACCATATCCCAAAAAGATAAAGACGTGCTGTATCAAATGTTCCAAAATCCCATACAGTGATGCCCCCCCACATTGACCATACTGCCCCATTGTGCTAATATAAATTGAATAATTAGGGATAGAGGGCAGGTATGATAGAGGAAGCCAATAGAAAGTTTGCAGGCAAAACATTGCTGATTACCGGCGGCACAGGGTCGTTTGGCAATGCGGTGTTAAAGCGGTTTATAGATACGGATATTGCGGAAATTCGTATTTTTTCGCGTGACGAAAAAAAGCAGGACGATATGCGCCATGCCATACCCAACAGCAAGCTGCGGTATTTTTTAGGCGATGTAAGGGACAAAGCCAGTGTGGATGAAGCCATGTGCGGCGTGGATTTTTGCTTTCATGCGGCGGCGCTGAAGCAGGTGCCGTCTTGCGAGTTTTTCCCCATGCAGGCCTACAAAACCAATGTGGAGGGCAGCGACAACACGGTGCGTTCTGCAATGGAGCATAATATAGAGAAGTTTGTGCTGCTTTCTACAGATAAGGCAGTGTACCCCATCAATGCAATGGGAATGAGCAAGGCCATGGCCGAGAAGGTGGTGCGCGCTGCTTCCCGCAATGTGCAAGGCAATACCATACTGAATATAACCCGCTATGGCAATGTGATGGCATCCCGCGGCAGTGTAATTCCGCTGTTTGTAAATCAGGCAAAGCGCGGCGAGCCTATCACCATTACCGATCCCTTGATGACACGGTTTATGATGTCCTTAACCGATGCTGTGGATTTGGTGCTGTATGCCTTTTTGAACGGTGGGCAGGGCGAAAGCTTTGTGCAAAAAGCGCCCGCCTGTACGGTGGATGTGCTTGCGCAGGCCATTGTAACATTGTTTGATTCCAAAAGTAACATAGAATATATTGGCACGCGCCCGGGTGAAAAGCGACACGAAACGCTGCTAACGCGGGAGGAATTTTCCCGTGCGGAGGATCTTGCGGAGTATTACCGCATTCCTGTGGATGCACAGGCGGCCAGTGGCAAGGCGCCAAATGGCGAATATGAATATACATCCGAAAACACACGACGGCTGAATGTAGAGGAAACCCGAGAGCTGTTGCTGTCTATCGATTATATCAAGTATCAGCTGGCAGGGGAAGAAGAGGAAAAAGGGCTGGTGTAGGTGCCAGAGCAGAAACTGTATTGGTACCCCTGTGGGGTAGCGGAGGCTTATGAACAAACGCGTACTGGTGCTGGGTGCACATGGCATGCTGGGGCATGTGGTATGTAAAATATTTGAAGAGAATGGCAATGATGTTGTGGGCATTGCGCTTTCGGGCGATGCCAAAAAGGTGTTTGCAATAGATGTAGCTACCTATGCGCTGGATCGCTTTTTGCAAATCAATCCTTTTGACGTGGTGATCAATTGTGTGGGTGTGCTAAATGAATATGCAGAGCAAAACCCCGCGCAGGCCATTGCGCTGAATGCTCTTTTGCCGCACAGGTTGCAGCAGTTTTATAAAAACACGGGCACCAAGGTCATTCAGCCGGGTACAGATTGCGTGTTTGCGGGCAATACAGGCCCCTATTACGAAAATACGCCACCAGATGGCAGGAAGTATTACGACCGAACCAAGGCGCTGGGTGAACTGGTAAACAAAAAAGACCTAACGCTTAGAACCTCTATTGTGGGGCCGGACAGCAACGAAAACGGCATTGGCCTGCTCAACTGGTTTATGAAGCAGAAGGGCAATGTTACCGGCTATAAAAACGCACTGTGGACGGGTGTCACAACACTGCAACTGGCGCGTGGCATGGTGGCCGCTGTAAAGCAAAATGTAACCGGGCTATACCATTATGTGCCCAGCCACAATATTAGCAAATACGATATGCTGGTGTTGTTCAAAGAAATTTTGGGCAAGAACGATGTGAATATCATTCCTGCGGAAGAGCCGCGAATTGATAAATCTCTAGTGAACACACGCAAGGATTTTAACCATGCCATACCCAATTACCCAGAAATGTTTGCGGAACTTGGGAAGTGGATGCGGCAACATGCGGCGCTTTACCCCCACTACCACATAGGTTAGCAATGGGAAAGAAACATTCATTTTTTGGCAATGCCATTATTTTCACCTTTGGCACCGTATTGGGGCTGGGGGCGCAATTTTTGCTTACTTCGGTTGTATATGGATATTTAGATGCGGAATTTTTGGGGAAAGTGGGCATCTACTACGTATGGTTTTCCGTATTTGGTGCCATAGTGGGGCTGGAGGCCGCCAGTTCTATCAACAATGCACGCATACACTACGGGCCGGATAAACTGCCGGGCTATACCTCCTCTATGCTGGGGCTGGGGCTGGTTACGCTGGGCATATTTGCAGCGGTGCTGGCAGTGCTGCAGGGCATATTGGTTCCCGCAATGGGCTTCCCCTTGCCGGTGCTGTTTTCTGCCTTGTTGCAGGGCTTTTTTATGTTCTGCACCATGTTAATTGCGCAAAAGTGCAGGGTGTTGAACAAGCCGGTGCAGTTTGTGGTGTGGACGTCTTTGGCGCAGCTGCTGCGGCTGGGGCTTTGCCTTGTGTTCGTATCCCGTTTGCAGGAAAACAAGTATTTGGGCGATGTGTTTGGCTCGCTGCTTTCCTATGGCATTGTGGGCGTGCTGGCTGTTGTGTTTCTGCTGAAAGAGGGCAGGGCAGTGGGCAACCGCAAGTATTGGAAGTATGCTTTGGTAATTACTGGCCCCATTGTGTTCCATACGCTTTCCACCTTGGTTTTGGGGCAGGCCGATAGATTGATGCTGGATAAAATGCTGGGGGTGGAGGAAGCGGGTGTATACACCTATGCCTATGGAATAGGTTCCATTGCAAATGCCATATGGCTGGCATTCAATAATGCGTGGACGGTGTGGTATTTCGACAAAGCCAAGGAAGAAAAAACAACAGAAATTCGCGATTTGTATCAAAAATATACTGGATTTATTACCTTGTTTACCTTTGCCATGATATTGCTGGGGCCGGATTTGGTACACTTGTTTGCCAAAGACCCTGTGGTAGCCGCAGGTGCGGGGCTTACGCCTGTGATTATGCTGGGCGGCTTTTTTATGTTTCTGTACACTTTCCCCATCAATTACGAAACCTATCGCGCCAAAACGGTTTTCATTGCCATTGGCACAGTGTGTGCCGCGGCAATCAACATTGTGTTAAACCTGTATTTTATCCCCCGTTGGGGTGCGTTGGGCGCAGCGCTTACCACGCTTATTTCCTATGTTGTGCTGTTTTTGTTCCACTACATCATTGCACGGTTTATTGTAAAAGGCTTTCATATTAAATTCACTGCGTTGCTGCTTCCTGCTTGTATCACTGCAGGGGTTGCGCTGTTTGCATATTTGGCTATTGATATGGCTGCGCTGCGGTGGGTGGTGGCGGCTGCATCGCTGGTGGCATCCTTCTTTGTATTTAAAAAGAGCCGCCATATTATGATGTAATACAAAAAAACGGCCATAAATCACGATTTTTTGATGGAGCGGCGAATTATTCTACTTCTTCGCCAAGTATAATTTTGGGCATAGTTGTCAGACAGCGTGTCCAGCGTTTGTAAAAATGCTCTAAACCCATCTTGGATACACGTGCGTGAGTTTCCTTATTTGCCAAAGTCCAGTGAAGGACATAGGTTGCTTTGCCAACAAATCGCGTAAGCGCCACCGGAGGCTCACCGTTTTTTACGGCATTGAAATCTTTTTGGCGATGTGTTCTTTTCACATAGGTAACGTCAAAAACACCTTCTTGTTGTCTATAAAATGCGGCAACTTCACGCATCAGTTGTTCAATTTCATCTTGCTTGTCTATCTTGGCTTCATAGATACATATTTCATGAAACATCATTGCAATCTCCGCTTGTATGAGTTTGATTTTTATAGTATACCAATCTTAATTAAAAACAAGGATTGTTTTTAATTTGTCCGATGCGCATAGCGGTGTTTGGAAAGCCGTGCAACACTTTTTTAGTGTTGCACGGTAGAGATTTGGTTCAATACTATCTCAACAAAAATTGTATTCAATTTTTAAACCGCACATAGTGCGGTAATAAAAAAGGGGTTTTTCCGCTTTTTTATTTGAGATGAGTATTATACCCACTTATTCTGCGTGTATTTGCCGGTAATATTGCCAACCTTTGCATCTTTGTGGATGGACAATGTGCCCGAACAATCTACAGTTTCTATGTTGCAGCCCGGCCCAATTTTTACAATCATGCCGTTCACCTGTTTGGCTTGCACGCCGGAAATGGTTATTGTGGTGGCCTCTATCAGCTCAATTTCCGAATTTTTTCGTAGAACAAACTTGGCTATTTTATTTACAAAAGAGTCTATGATTATCTTGTCGCCAACAATTTCCTTTGCAAATATTGCCCCGCTGGCGCGAATGCTGTCGGCCGATACTTCTCCATCTGCCTTTATCATACCGTCGCAAAGTATTTCGTCTGCTTCCAGCTTGCCCCCGCCAATGGTTACAGAGCCATCTACATCCAGCGTGCCTACGCGCAGCCCCTGTTCGAATCTGGCTAGGCCATCGCAAACCACCGTGCCTGCCTCGGCATGTGCCAAGCAGGTGAAAGAGCCGTCTATATCAATAGACATGGCCTTCAAATTTCCTGTGCATTTGCCCATTCCCGATACTTTCAAGGTACTGTATTCCCCGCCATCCATGCTGGCGTTCCCTTTTAAATGAAAAGATTGCATTTTTATTCTCCTTTGTTTCTTTTGGCCAATATGGCGTGAAAGCGCCCTTTTAGGGTTTCCGCAATGGCGGCGGTGCTGTACTGTGCCATAATATCTACATTGTTGTCGAAAACGGGCGGGCGTATATCTGGCGTGAATACCACATGATAGCTGCCCCCGCCTCGAAACAATGTTACCAATGTATTTTCCCCCTGCAACCCTTGCATGGCGGGAAGGCCGCTGCGTGCCAGCCCTGCTGCCACATATTCGGGCAAGGCATCTTGCTCCACCGCCTTGCTTAGCATGTGCAAATACACTGCCTCTTGAAATGTATAGCTTGTATCTGGCGTACTGTCCATACGCCGCAGTACCCCTTTTTCCACACCCAGCTCCGCAAGTTCCTGCTGCGATAGGCTGGTTTGGGAAAACTCTGGGGAAAGAACAGCCAACATTTCTTTTAAAGAATGCGTGTCCTTCAGTTCCAATATGGAACTCACCCTTGCCAATATTTGCTCCCCAGGGAAAAAGGTTTCCTGACCGGTGTGCACTGCCTGCTTTATAAACCATTCTTCGGGTATTAGCCCTTGTCGTTTCCAGCGGTACAGTTGCCCGTACGATATGCCTGTTTTGTTCAGCAACTCTTTTTTAGATAGCAATTTCAAAGCAAAGCCCCCTTTATGTAACAATGTTCTATAAATTGAGATTAGCATAACAATGTTTTGCTGTCAAGCAATCTTTAGGAAGAAACTTTGGCAAAAAGCAATTTTTGTTGCACAGATGAATGTAGCCAGCTATAATACTACAGTACAAGTACACAAAAAAGGGAGTATATTTTATGAGTGAATTGCAAACAAAAACAGTCAACCCGGGTCCTTTGGGGCTGCTGGGCTTTGGTATGACAACAATTCTTTTGAACTTGCACAATGCTGGGGTGCTGGAGCTTTCCGTGGTAATTGTGGCAATGGGCTTTGCGCTGGGCGGCCTTGCTCAGGTGGTGGCGGGCATACTGGAATTTGTGAACAAGAACACATTTGGCGGCACGGCCTTTACAGCCTATGGCTTTTTCTGGTGGTCGCTTATTTTCATTTGGATTAACCCTACAGGCGGTGCCATTGCCGCTGCAGATAAGCAAAGCATGGGTTTCTATTTGCTGCTATGGGGTATTTTCACGTTGTTTATGTTTGTGGGAACGTTAAAACACAACCGTGCCACACAGGTGGTGTTTCTTACGCTGGCCATACTGTTCTTTGGCCTTGCGCTGGGCGATTTTACCGGCAATGCTGCCATTACTACGGTATCGGGCGTAATTGGTATTTTCTGCGGCGCCAGCGCTATTTACTCTGCAATGGGTCAGGTAATCAATGGAGAGTTTCACAGGAAAATTTGGCCGCTGGGCTAAGTTTTTTATGGTCATGTCATTTTGTGCAACGGCATAAGTTGTCGCTTATGCTTGTGCAAATATGATGGGCATTCATATTGCAATAAAAAAGCTTTTGCATCCTTCCAAATGGAAGCGGCCGCAAGAGTTTTTTTCTTTTTTGCCGAATTTACACTAATTATACATAAATAACTAAATAAAAAATATTTTTACTACCCAAATAGGTATAGTTTGCGCTGAAAAAAGAAATATACTTATAGTAGGGCATTTGCGAATGAAAATACTGGCCTATTCGTATAAGAATAGCAGAGGAAAGGACTATTCATGAATATTTTTGCAGCAAAAGTAAATAATGTAAAAATTATGGAATACTATGTAATGTGAGTGCATATATAAACATATATAAAATAATAAGCCAAAAAACGTTATATGTATGTTTAGAATATAGAAACATGTTGTATATATGCATAACGCAATGGTGTTGCTCATGTTGGTTCTGGGTCGCTTTTGTAAAAAAAGTAAAGTATAAATACTAGAGCATAAATAAAGGAGAAAAACAATGAATGAAAAAGCCAACATACTGATTGTAGATGACGACAGCCAAACCGTAAGAGATTTGCAAAACTTTTTGGAGACCAAAGAAAAAATTGGAATGGCTGAATGGATGCCCTCTGTAGCGCAAGCATGCGACTATATAAGCACAAAACCAGTGGATCTGGTGGTAATGGATCTTATTTTGCCCACAAACGATGGATACTACTTTTTAGAGCTTCTGAACAAAATGAACTTGGAAAAATTGCCCGATGTTGTAATAACATCTGCCATCAGCCACGATAGAGCCATAAAAAAAGCAATGGATTTGGGCGTAAAGTACTATATGCTAAAACCCTACGACAATGAAATACTGTATGATCGCATGATGTTTTTGCTGGAAGACGACCCGATAGCGGAAGAAGAGCCATTTGCAAGCGACGTAAGTTTGGATCAGAAAATTATGGAAATATTTCTTGCGCTAGGGCTGCCCCCACATTTAAAGGGTTACCGTTATTTGCGGGAAGCTGTAAAAATGGTAATAGCAGACCCTACTATTATATACAGCATTACCAAACGCCTGTATCCTGAAATTGCAAAAACATTTGGCGTTACACCTACAAAAGTAGAGCTGGCCATTCGGCACACGTTAGAGGTTACTTGGCAGCGAAATAAAATGGACAATTTGGAAAGTATTTTTGGCTGCGACGTATATCTAAAAAACATGAAACCCACCAATGGAGAATTCATAGCGCTGGTTGCAGATAGGCTTGCAACGGCAATGTAACACCCGAACTATGTGATAGCCATTTGTTCCTCCATTTGAAACGGATGAGGACGACAAAGAAGACGACAATCTGGCGCAAAAAGAATATGCATAAACGTGAATAATTATGAGTGAATTATTTTCTGGACGTAAATGTATAATTGTGGACGGTTTGAAGAAGTATGTGGATAAGTAAGGCGCACAACCCCCTGTTTTACGTGTTTTTGTGTATAGATATGTGGATAACGGGGATAACTACGTGAATATTTGTTGCTGATTTATGAATATTGTGCTCTTTGCAAAAAATAGAATAGCTATAAATTCCATAGAAAAAGCGATTTAAAATGTATATTTGATGGAATTTATGCACTGAACTACTCAAAAAACCTGCCCAGAAACAGGTTTTTTGTTATGCAAGATACATAATTCTGCCAGCATGAAAAGTTTTAAGAACAGAAACAAAAGGTAAATTTTTCTGTTGCAGTGGGGCGCACTCTTTGGGATATGTTATACTAAGCCTATGGAAATCAATTTTGAAAAATCATATACTGCAATAAAGGGACTACCCCATTTTTGTCCACAGCAAATTTTTGACAACGGACAGGCGTTTCGTTTTTTGCCCACAGCGGATGGCGTGTATCAGGGGGTGGCTTTTGGCAAGCTTCTGCGCGTGGCAAAGCAGGAAGACGGAACGATAGTGCTAAATGCATCGCAGCAGGATTTTCAGCAAATTTGGTACAATTATTTTGATTTGGGTAGAGACTACGCCACTTTGTTTTCCGATTGTAAGGATGTTGCGCTGAAGGAGGGCAGGCAGTATGCACAGGGGCTTCGCGTATTGCGCCAGCAGCCTTTCGAAACGCTTATTTCTTTTATTATATCTGCCAACAACAATCTAAAGCGCATTCGTGGAATTGTGGAGCGTATTTGCGAAGCCTATGGCACGCCCTTCCTATATGAAGGAAAAACGTACCATGCTTTCCCCATGCCTGCACAGCTTGCCGCGGCTACCGAAACGCAGTTAAAGGAATGTGGCAGTGGCTACCGTGCGCCGTATATATTGGGCTCTGCCCAAAAAGTGGCGGATGGATTTGCGTTGGAGAAGCTGTTTGACCTGCCTTATAAGGAGGCCAAGGCGCAGCTGGTGCAGCTGCCGGGCGTGGGGCCAAAGGTGGCAGATTGTGTGCTGTTGTTTTCCTATGCCAAAACCGAGGCTTTCCCCGCAGATGTGTGGATTAAGCGCGTGCTGCGCGTGCTATACAATTTTCAGGGGAACGAGAAAGAAACCTGTGCCTTTGCAATAGAAAAATTTGGGGAGTGTGCGGGCATTGCACAGCAATATCTGTTCTATTATGCACGAGAAAACAAACTGGGTTAGGCTTTCTTTTAGTGCACAATTATTGTATACTTTTAACTGTACTTTTAACGGTATGATAATTTTTTAGATAGAGGTATGGAAATGAATTTATTGGTAGATACGCACACCCACACGGTGGCCAGCTTGCACGCGTATTCCACGCTGAAGGAAAATGCACAGGCTGCTTTTGCCAAGGGTTTGCAGGGGTTTGTGCTTTCGGACCACGGCCCGGCCATAGAGGGCTGCGCGCCCACGTATATGCTTTCCTCTGTAACGCGGTTTTTGCCGGACTATATAGAGGGCGTGCGCGTGATAAAAGGGGCAGAGTGCAATATATTGGATTACGAGGGAACGATAGATATTCCCGAAAAGAACTTGCAATATACAGAGTTTTCCATTGCTTCGTTGCACGAGGTTACCTGCAAAAGCGGCAGTATGGTACAAAATACGGATGCGCTGATGGGTGCGCTTCACAATCCCTTTGTGGATGTAATAGGCCACAGCGGCAATGCAAATTACCCTATAGATAAGGAACGCTATGTAAAGGAAGTGGCCAAGCTGAGCAAACTGTTGGAAATAAACAACCACTCGTTTGGCTTCCGCAAGGGCAGCTGGGAGAACTGCACGGAGCTATTGCTGCTTTGCAAAAAGCACTCTGTGCGAATTGTTGTGGGGTCGGATGCGCACTTTTGCGAGCACATAGGCGAATTTGACAATGCCAAAAAAGTACTGGAAGACTGTGCTTTTCCGCAGGAATTGGTGCTAAGTGCGAATTTGGAGCGTTTCCTTGGCTATGTAAGGGAACGCCGTGTACAGCACCCTGTACACGAAAGCGTTGTGAAGCCTCCACGAGTATAAAAAAAGGGATAGCGAAAGATGAAGAGACGCTTTGCCATGCGTGGTTCCAAACGAGATGTAACGCGGTTTATAAAACGCAATGCAGGCTGGCTGCTGGTGGGCATCGGTGCGGTTGCCGCTGTGTTGCTTATTATATTGGTGCTGGTGCCGGGGGTGCAAAAAGGCAAACAGGCTTCCGATACTGCAGTACCTCCGGCGCAAACACAGCAGCTTCCGGCGGAACAAGCGCCCGTGCAGGATGTGGAGCTTGCCACCGACAAGGATATGCTGGCAGGCCTTACTGGTGAAGGCGATGCATTGCAGCCGCAAAAGCCGGGTGATGGCAGCGTGAAAATAGGCGTAACAACAATAAAGGAATCGGCAAGGGATAAAGCGGTGTTGCAGGGGCTGGAAAAGCTGGGCACAGCCGCGGTGGCAGCCGGTCAGTTGGATGATTTTTTCATGTACAACGCATGGGGTAGCGAAAATCAACAGCTACAGGACATTTATACCATGATAAACAATGGCGTTTCGGTGGTGGTGGTGGTGGATGCCAGCGCCTACAATTTTGGTAAAATTTCCGAAATTGCAGAAAGCAACGGTGTGAAAATAGTTGTGTACAACACGCAGGAAACGATGGGCTTTGCTGTGAATGTAAAAAATATGGCAGACCCAGCAGCGGAATTTTCGCAAAAGATGAAAGAGGCAGGGCAGAACGCAACCTACACACTGGGGGCATCGCCCGCGCAGCTGCAGGCAATGAAGGGCAACATAGAGGTAAAGGGCAGCTACGAGGATATGTGGGATATGATTTACCAGATACGCAGTTCTTTGGAAGGCGAAGAGCCTATGCAGTCTGCCATTGTGCTGGACTACAATGCAAATGATGTGCTGCGCAGCTGGCTGCAACGGGAGACAGTGCCGCAATCTGTTGCGGGCATAGGCACGGTGGCTTTTATAAAAACGTGGTATGCGCTGATAAACGGTGGGCTGGATGTAGCGCTTCCGGCCGAAACGGCGGCGGAGGATTTGCCGGAAGGAGAGCAACCGCCCGAGCCGGAAACGGTGTTTGTGGCGGATGAACAGGGCGTGTTCCGCGGCTTTGCCTCCACCTCGCCGGGCAATGTGGGCGATGTGTTGTATACCTTTGCCAAAAATTTGGCGGCGGGCAAAACATTGCCCGGTGAAAACTATGTGTACGAAATTGACGGGTATGATATAATAACCAACGACAACATTGCAGAGTATTACCAGCAGGTGAAGGATGAAGATTCTGGCCTGGTGTGGAGCAATGTGGCGCTGGGGGATATAGACGGCTTGTTTGCCGGCTAAGGCTACTTTTTATTTAAAATAGAGGATAAACGATGGCATCATATAAATCACTGTACCGCGTGTTTAGGCCCAGAACCTTTGACGATGTGGTGGGGCAGGAACATATTACCGATATACTAAAAAAACAGGTGGGGGCAAGCAAGGCTTCCCATGCCTATTTGTTTTGTGGGCCACGGGGCACGGGCAAAACCAGCACCGCAAAAATACTGGCCAATGCGCTGAACTGCACCAACCCGCAAAATGGAAACCCCTGCGGCCAATGCGAGGTGTGCAAAAGCTTTTTGGAAGATAGCTTTGTGGATATTGTGGAAATAGATGCGGCCTCCAACAATGGCGTGGATAATGTGCGCGACATTAGGGACAAGGTATCCCTATTGCCCGCAAATGGTAAGTACAAGGTGTATATTATAGACGAGGTACACATGCTTTCCATAGGCGCGTTCAACGCATTGTTGAAAACGCTGGAGGAGCCGCCGCCGCATGCGGTGTTTATTCTGGCCACTACAGAGCAACGAAAGGTGCCCGCCACCATATTGTCGCGCTGCCAGAAGTACGATTTTCGTCGCATAACGGATGAGGACATTGTTGCACGCATGCAGTTTGTGGCAAAGGAAACGGGCACAAAATATACAGAGGAAGCGCTGGCGTTGATTGCCCAGCAGGCAGAGGGCGCGATGCGTGATGCGCTGTCTATTATGGATCAGTGCATTGCCGCCAGCGAAGAGCTGACGGTGGACAGTGTGGCGGAAACCATGGGGGTTGCCCCCAGTGCCGCACTGGAAAGGCTTACCGATTCTATCTTAACGGAAGACCCGGCAGCGGCGGTGCAGCTGCTAAACCAAATGCTGTACGAGGGCATTTCGCCGCACAATTTGCTGCGTGATCTTATTTCCGCGCTTTCTAAAAAATTGGCAGAAAGCGTGAACGACAGCTATGCCCGTGCAAATGCGCTGCGCAGCCTAGAAGCGTTGATAGCGGTTCAGGCCAACCTGCGCTATGCAAGCGTGCCCGCGGCAGTGCTGCTGGCGGCTGTGGTGCGTGCCACAGTAAACACGGTGGATTTGGACACAAAGGATATGGAACTACGGCTGAAAAAGCTGGAAAAAAGGGTGGAGCAATTGGCACAGGGTGGTATGCCCAGGGCAACGGCAAGCAGTGCCCCAGCCCCGCCGTTGTTTGCGGAAAAGCCAAAAGCAGCACCCGCGCACAAAAGGTTGCAGGAGGAAGACCGCCCCCCGTGGGAAGAAGCGCCTGCCCCTAGAGTGGAAATGCCAGTGGCGCCCAAAGAGGAGGCGCAGGAAGCAACGCCCCCCAAAAAGACAGGGCCGGTGATTCCCCCACCCAGCAAAGAGGGCGAATTGGCCAAAAAGCTGGAAATGCTGAAGGCAGCTATACTGCAAAAAAACATGGTGCTGTACCCTGCTGTAAATGCTGTGGAGCGTGTGGAACTACAGGGCAACAGGCTGGTGATGTATGCCCCGCCAGAGGATGCGCCGCTGGTGGAAATGCTGGCGGATGAGTCCAACCGCAAGGATGTGCAGGAAGTGATGGCGGAAGTGTTTGGTCAGGAAATGATGATGAATTTTGTATACAGCGGGCAGCAGCAGGAACAGGAAGCGGGCGATTTGCAAATGGAACTGGTGGCGCTGTTTGGCGAGGAAAATGTGGAGATTGTGGAAGAATAGCGCAATAGAACAATAAGCTGATAGAGTAGAAAAACATATTTTAATAATAAACGGAGGAAAAAGACATGGCAAAAGGCGGATTTCCGGGTGGCGGCATGAACATGCAAAACATGATGAAGCAGGCACAGCAAATGCAGGCGAAAATGCAGCAAATGCAAGAAGAACTGGAAGAAAAGGAAGTGGAAGCCACTGCAGGTGGTGGTGTGGTGAAGGTGGTTGTTACCGGTAAAAAAATTGTGAAAAGCATAGAAATCGCGGAAGAAGTGGTAGATCCGGATGATATAGAAATGCTGCAAGACTTGGTGATTGCTGCGGTGAATGAGGCACTGGAAAAAGCGGAGCAAATGATGCAAAGCGAGATGGGCAAAATAACCGGTGGCCTGAATTTGGGTGGTTTGCTGTAAGTGGAACAGATTGAATCGCTGCAACGGCTGGTGGCGCAATTTGCAAAGCTGCCCGGAATAGGTACCAAAACGGCACAGCGCTTGGCATACTACATTATTACCCAGCCCGCAGAGGAAGTGAAACTGTTTGCGCAGGACATGTATCATGCGCGGCAAAAGGTGCGCTATTGTGCCACATGTGGCAATCTCTCGGAGAACGAGATTTGCGATATTTGTGCGGATACGCGGCGTGACACCAGCATCATTTGTGTGGTGAAGGATGCGCGAGATGTGTACGCGATAGAAAAAACGCAGGAATTTCGCGGGCTTTACCATGTGCTGGGCGGTACCATCTCCCCATTGGAGGGGATTGGGCCGGATGACATTGCCATAAAGCCGCTGATTTCGCGCATCACTGCCGATGTGAAGGAAGTGATATTGGCTACCAACCCCGATGTGCAGGGAGAGGCTACCGCGGCCTATATTTCCCGCTTGATTGCCCCGCTGGGGGTAACGGTGTCCCGCATTGCGCATGGCATACCCATTGGTGCAGAGCTGGAATATTCGGATGAAATTACCATTGCAAAGGCAATGGAGGGGCGGCGCAATCTGTAGCTGTGTTTGTTCCGCCAATTGCCCTTGCAGATGCCAATAGAAAAGTGCTGGGCATCAAACATATTTTAATAAAAGTGATGTTTGGTTAGGATAATAAATTCTGATACATTTTATGTAATTATTTGTTATAATGTTATAATATGAATTGAAGATGATGAATTGTTGATGGAAAAGCAATACCTTGGGGGTGGCTTCTTGTTCGGTTTTGCCGAAATGCACCTAGAAAATTCTTTTTGATTCTGCATAATGAGTGCAATAGTGCAAGGGTGGTAGTGTATGCAAGTAGGAATAGGATACAGTGAAATTCCAGATAGTGCGGCTGCAGGCAAACAAGCGGCTGAAATGGCACTGAGTGCATCGGGCAGGGAGGATGCTTGCGATATGGCATTGCTGTTTTGCACGGCACGCCAAAACCAGCAAATCTTGCGAGAGGCTGTTCGTGCTGTCATTGGCGCCTCTGTGCCTGTTTATGGTGGTGGTGCGGCAGGCATTATTACAAACGATTATTATGGATACGCTGGCGATCAAGTGGGCATTGTGTGTGTGTGGAGAGACGGCGTGCACTGCGATATTTTAACGGATGGCGGCCTTTTGGCAAGTGAAGAAGATACGGGCTTTCGGCTGGGGCAGTCGCTTGCACAGCTGGGCGTACAGCCGGATTCCTCTGTAATGCTTCTGTATGACTCCATACATCGCAGTGAATCGGGCGCGGTGCGTATGCTGATGGCTACTTGGATTTTGGAGGGCTTGAAAAAGTCTTTGGGGTATTTGCCGGATATAACGGGTGCGGGCATGGTTGCGGATCACTCTGCAAATGTTAGCAGCCAGTTTGTTGGAAACGAGATAGGCGAAAACTATGCAATGGCCTTTATGTTTGATGAAAACATTCGCGTTGACAGCGTTATTATGCATGGTTGCCGCCCGGCTTCGCCCTACTATACCGTTACAAAAGCGGAAGGCCCCGTGATATTGGAAATAAACCATAGGCCGGCCTTGGAGTTTATGCAGGAACTGCTGGGGCCTGCAATAGCGCCCGAGCAGTACCCCTTCTTTCTGCTGTTTGGCATAAACCGCGGGGAACGCTGGGGCGAATACAATGAAGACAATTATGCAAGCCGCCTGTGCTTGGGGATAGACCCCGAACATAGCGGTATTGTGATGTTTGAAGCGGATATGGTGGCGGGAACGGAGTTTCAGCTAATGTTCCGTTCTTTGGAATTGGACTATATGAAGCCGAAAATTGAATCCCTCTTTCAGCAGTTGGATGGTAGGGAGCCTGTGTTTGCCATGTATATTGATTGCGCGGGACGCTGTGCCGGCTACGGTGGCATGGATATGGAGGATGCCTTGGTGTTGCAGCAAACGGTTGCGGGAAGAGTGCCCGTTTTTGGCATTTATACAGGTGTAGAAATTGCCTCTATTGCGGGACAGCCCAGAGGTTTGGATTGGACGGGTGTGTTCACCTTGTTTTCTCAGGGGGGGAGTGCCGAAAGCAAGCCCTGTAAAGCTGCCCCAACGATACCGCAGCAGCCCAAAGATGATTCGGAAATAAGCATTGAGGCTGTGCTGAAATTGTGCGAGCAGAATGCGGCAAAAATCATTTCTTTGGATACTCAGTCCATTGTTCTTAGATACGAACTGGAATTGAAACGCAGGGGTTTCAAGCTTCTTTCCGAACTGGCCGTTTCCTTGCGGCAAACAGAAGAGGAAGACTATGAAGATATGTTTGTAGAGGTGGCGCAGCGTATCAATTCCACTTTGAATATGCAAAAAACGCTGGTTTTGGTTTCGGATGGAACAGGAAGCTTTGTTCCCAAAGTGTTGCAGGGCTTTACCGAGCAGGAAAAGGAGCGGCTTTTCGGGCGCGCTTTTAAAATGCCGGAAGAGCTGTTGGGCTTGCATCCTGTGATTGTAAATGCGGAAGATACTGTCCAGCGTTTTGCGGAGTTACGCACCGAATTTCATTTGCCGTTCTTTATTTCATCGCCCATTGTTTTACAAGACGAAGTATCTGCAATTTTGATGACAGGGCGGCTGGTGGAGCAGCCACCCTATTTTTCGCGCCTTGGGCAAAGTGATTTGGAAACGGTTCACGCAATTGCGGAATTGCTGGGTACGGTGCTAATACGTCAGCGTTTGCATAGCGTAACCCATGAAGCGGAAACAGACGGCCTGACAGGCTTGTGGAATAGAAATGCGTTCCAGCGAATGGTGGAAGAATATTTGAGTGGCGAGAAAGAAAATGCAGGCGCATTTATGATGATTGATGTGGACAATTTTAAACTGGTAAA
>CAZQBV010000046.1:0-21248 GCA_964592125.1 uncultured Christensenella sp. | reverse complement strand
TGTTTTATGAATATATTGTAAACCGTATTTTTACATTAAGCAAGAATATCCATCTGTCAAAGTAGGGATTAACACACTTCCACACATATGTTATAATAAATGCGCCTTTTAAATTATAGAAACAGGAGAGTTTTTATGAATATAGTTGTTTTGGCAGGCGGGTTAAGTGTAGAGCGCGAAGTATCTATGTCTTCAGGTTCTTTGGTATGTGCAGCTTTACGCCGTTTGGGGCACAACGCAGTGCTGGTAGATGTGTTTTTTGGCCCGGGGGAACTGCCGGCAGAAATAAATGAAATATTTGAACGCAAACACGCAAATGGTTACACCGTAGGTACACAAATGCCGGATATACAGGCACTGAAAGCTTCGCGAGAGGACAGTGGCTATGGCAGCATTGGCAAAAATGTAATAGAGCTTTGCCGTATGGCAGATATTGTGTACATGGGGTTGCATGGTGACGATGGCGAGAACGGAAGAATGCAGGCATTTTTGGATGTGCTTGGCATAAAATACACAGGCTCGGGCTACTTTGGCAGCGCTTTGGCAATGAACAAAGCCGTGGCCAAGCAAATTTTCTTTCACGCAGGCATACCAACGCCCAAAGGCATATCCTTTGCAAAGGGCAGCAGCCTTCACGGTGCAGATTCCTTTGGTTTCCCCTGTGTGGTAAAACCCGTGGGGGGCGGCAGCAGTCTGGGGGTTTCCATCGCGCAGAACAAAGAGGAACTGGATGCCGCCATAGCGCAAGCGTTTCAGTTGGAAAACGAGGTGCTAATAGAGGAGTATATTGCCGGAAGGGAATTTTCTGTAGGCGTGCTGGGGGAAGAAGTTTTGCCTCCTATAGAAATTATACCCAAGGAGGGCTTTTACGACTACGCACACAAATACCAAGCAGGTTGGACAAAAGAAGTGTGCCCAGCAGAGCTGGATGCGGAAACCACTTCCAAAATGCAACAGTTTGCACTGGCAGCACACAATGCGCTGCGGCTAGACGTATATTCTAGGGGCGAGTTTATTTTGGATAAGAATGGCAATTTGTGGTGTTTGGAACTAAACACACTGCCCGGCATGACGCCCACCAGCCTGTTGCCGCAGGAGGCCAAGGCCATTGGCATTTCTTACGAACAACTGTGCGAGCGGGTGATTGCCCTGTCTCTGGAAAAATACAGCACAGAACTTAAGGCGCAGAAATAAGGGACGGAGAAAGACAACATGAAAGAATTTACACTAAAGTGGGCTGCGCTTGCAGTGGGCGGCAAATACTATGGCAATGCCGAAGCATTGAGCTGCTTTATTCAGGGTGTGGAGATAGACAACCGACGCATTCATCCCGGTTTTTTATTTGTACCCATCAAAGGCGAACGCCTAGATGGCCACGATTTTATAGAGGCCGCCTATGAAGCAGGTGCCATTTGTTGCCTTAGCGAAAAAATGCTGGATACAAACCATCCATATATATTGGTAAAATCCACTTTACAGGCATTCCAAACCTTGGCAGAAGCCTATTGTGCTATGCTTCCCGCTAAAATAGTGGGCATTACTGGCAGCGTGGGAAAAACCACCACCAAGGAAATGGTGGCAAGTGTACTTTCCCAAAGCTTTCGCGTGCTGAAAACAGAGGGGAATTTAAACAACCAAACCGGCGTGCCACTTACTGTGTTTCGCATGGAAGAAGACACACAGGTGGCTGTGATAGAAATGGGAACCAACCATTTTGGCGAAATAGCCAGCCTTGCGAAAATTGTGCGACCAGATATTTGCCTGTTTACCAACATAGGTATGGCACATATAGAACACTTGGGCTCTCAAGAGGGCATACTGCGTGCCAAGTCTGAAATGCTTGACTATATGCAACCGGGCGGCAGCATCATTCTGTATGGAGATGACCCGATGCTATACCCACTGCACAGCCGTCGCAGAAACGTAATATCGTTTGGATTGAACAGCAAAAATGAAGTGGTAGCAAAAGACCTGCATAGTTTGGGCTTGAAGGGCACCAATTTTACACTGTGCCACAGCAACAGCAGTATACCGGTGCATGTGCCCTCTCCCGGAGAGGAAATGGTGCTGAATGCCTTGGCAGCAGCGGCGGCAGGGCTGGCGTTTGGCATGGATGATGCCAGCATTGCACAGGGAATTGCCGCCTACCGTCCGGTGGGTGGTCGCATGGCCATTTGCACGGTAAACAACCTTACCATTCTGGATGACAGCTACAATGCGAACCCGCAATCCATGCTGTTTGCGCTGGATACTTTGGCCGATGTGGAGGATCGTAAAGTTGCCATACTGGGCGATATGTACGAGCTGGGCGAAAAGTCCAACCAATTTCACAGGGAAATGGGCATTGCAGCCGCCAAGAGACACATAAACTTGGTGCTGTGCGTGGGCATGCTTTCCAAAGAGATCTACCACGGCACACTGAATGCAGGCGGCAACGCCATTTGGTATGAAAAACAAAGCGAACTGATAGAGGCACTGGCGGATCACATACAGCCGGGCGACACCGTTCTGGTAAAGGCTTCGCGTGGCATGCATTTGGAGCAAACCGTCGCAGCACTGTTAAGTGGCAAATTGGGCTAATACCAATTCCAGATAGAACAAAAACAGACTTGCTGCGAAAAGCAACAAAGCTGGCACGACAGAAAGGATAGGTAGCATGACAAAGGTAGAGCGCCTCCCCTGCGGCATGGTGAACTGTTGGCTAATCAAAGGGGAAAACGGCAGTGTATTGGTGGATACCGCTGTGTTGCGCTACAGGGATAAATTGCTGGAGCGTTTGAAACATCAGAATGTAAAGCTGATATTCTTGACACATGGGCATACAGACCATACGGGCAACGCCGCCTATCTATCCCAAAAGCTGGGCGCCCCCATTGGCATGGCACAGGCGGATGTGGAACTGGCACACAGCGCAAAACCCCGCAAGCTATATGCAGATACCTTTTTGGGCAGAATGATACTGGGCGGTTCGGAGCGAAATATATACAAAGCACCGGAATTTGAGGTGAACCGATTTTTTGCAGATGGGGATTCGCTTGCGGAATTTGGCGTGGAAGCAACAGTGGCTAGCCTACCCGGACACACAGCGGGTTCGCTGGCGGTTTCTGTAGGAGATTTGTTGCTGGTGGGGGATGCCATGTTCAACATTATGAAACCCACCTATGCCCGACTGTACGAGGAGAAAGAAACCATGCTGAAAAGCGTGGAAAAAATAAAGACGCTGGCACCCCAAACAATTTTGCCCGGACACGGCCGGGCATTTAGCGCAGCAGAATTTTTTGACAACCAAACTATAAAAAACGCGTGAAGCGTTTGCTATCCGCTTTGCATATGGGGCATTTGCCCGGCGGATTTTGTTTGGCACATAGGTAGCCACAGACCTCGCAACGCCACACAGGGTAAGCAAGGCCATTTTCCGCCAGCTTTAGCTGGGCTTTTTTTTGCACATGCTCCTGCTCTTTAGTTGGGCGCCGTTCGGGAATTTGGCAATCGGGGTTGTAATTCTCCCCCACATACAACGCACAAAAACACGCTCCATATTCCGCAATATCATCATCCCTATAATAACAGGGGCACACAATATCCAAATTTTCCTCGGCAGTGCCTCTTACAAGCCTGCAAGGGCAAGCCTCTATACCGTAACGCTCTTTGTTCTTTAAAATGCCCTCGGTAAGCTGCATGCAAAATGCAACATCCGGGTTCATTTTGTAGCCACCTTGTGTGGCCACCTTAAGTATTTCATTGTACGCTTCAGCAATTTGTTCCTTATTCATTTTCGTTTCCTGTCAGCTTTTTCAGCGCTTCCAAATCATACCCCACTATAATATCCGTTTCATTTACCACAATTGTGGGGAACGAACCACTTGCGTTGTAGTGGCGCTGCCTTGCCACCACCTCATCCGCATCTTCGTCGGGCAACGTATCTACATCCACATATTCATAGGCAATACCCTTATCCGCAAAAAAGCCCTTTGTTTTTTTACACCAACCGCAGGTAGAAAGGGCAAACATCTTGATATCCCCAACACGCTCCCCATCTACCGCTATAAATTCTATCATGTTTAATTCCACCATTTGCATATCCCTCTTTCCCGTTATTGTTTTCAGTTTAGTAGTTTTATGCTATCCCACATCATACACTGCATTCAGCTCGTACAGGGCATCACACAAAATGTTATTCACTTGCGCCATCTCTCATAAGGGTAACCAGACCCATTACATCATCCACAGGCAGAGTGAAAGACATGCCACGCCCTGCGGTGGTTAGCCCTGCGCCCTTGCATATGGCCTTCATTATCGCTTTTTTTTCGTCTGCATCCACCAGCATTAGCACTACTTCTTTTTCCGGTTCCACAGTAATACCAAAAAACTTTTTTGCTTCGTGCATGCCGGTACCTCGCGCATACAGCACCGTGCCCCCGTGCGCACCCGCCGCCTTTGCAGAATC
This sequence comes from uncultured Christensenella sp., assembly GCA_964592125.1. Lineage (GTDB taxonomy): Bacteria > Bacillota > Clostridia > Christensenellales > Christensenellaceae > UBA5399. Next base: position 16,801 of record CAZQBV010000046.1, on the reverse strand, counting down.
TACCACCTCATCTGCAAAGCCACGGTTTACCACAGTTACTATCAACTCAAACTTCTGCTTACTATCCAAGGTTTTCACTCCTTTTTGGGGCATACTCACAAAACAGCTCGTACAATCCCGAAATAAACTGCAATGTCATGGGGCCACCCACGCTGGCAATGGGCACTGTAAATGCAATACCGCCACCAGCTTCGCCCAACTTCATTTCCCTGTCTATCATTTGCATCACACGCGGTAAGCGCTCTTCCAAAACCACACTGAATATAATATCCTTCTTGGTTTCACCAATCCCCAAGTAATCCATCAGATCTGAATTTGCAGTGCCTCGCCCCATAAAAGACAGGTGATATGCGCTGTATTCCTTGCCACACAAATCTATTATCTTGGCACCCTTGCCCCTATCTACAATAGTAATAAGCAGTTTTATTTTTTTGCGTTCTGCTTTTGGGGGTGTTGCACCCAGCCCGGCAATTTCGGTTTTATCCATTTCTACACCTCGCATTTACCTGTCACAGTAAAACTGCTTGCTATTTTTTGCATCCGAATCTTTATCTTTTTAAAGTTTTTATATACTATATTTTTCGAACTATTTTTCAGTTAAAATATTATACCACATTGCCCCATCACAGCTCAATGATCTCCTCTTCAGATTCACGCATGGCCTCTGTGCGCTCTGCAACTTCTGCCATTCTCCTAACACTTTTCAGCTTGAACTTGTAGACCAGCCCCAGCATTTGTATGGTAATTAGCGGGGTCATCGCCACCATTGCCACAATCCCAAAAGCATCTGTTAAAACGTTGCCCCCCACCGAGGCACAGGCTCCCATGGCAAAGGGCAACAGAAAGGTTGCTGTCATTGGGCCAGAGGCCACACCACCCGAATCGAAGGCAATGGCCGTGAATACTTTGGGAACAAAGAAGGTAAGCGCTAGTGCAATGAAATACCCCGGCAATATAAAGTACCAAATAGAAATTCCCGTTACCACGCGAATCATTGCCAAAGATACAGATACCGCCACACCAATGGAAAGACTCAGCAACATAGATTTTTTAGAAATTGCACCTACGGTAATTTCCTCTACCTGCGTGTTTAAAACATGCACCGCAGGCTCGGCCAGAACCACAAAAAAGCCCATTACCGCACCCAGCGGTATTAGTATCCAGCTATAGTCCAGCGCACCTATCATCTGCCCCAGATAGTTTCCCACCGGCATAAACCCTACGTTTACTCCCGTTAGGAACAACACCAACCCTAGGTATGTGTACCCCAAACCAATGCACATCTTTATTATTTGCGTTTTGGGCAGTTTTAAAAATACAATCTGGAATATCGTAAAGAACGCAATGATGGGCAACAATGCAATGGCAACTTCTTTAAAATACTCTGGAAAACTGCGGGCGAATGTATCAAAAAGCTGACCCACAGACTGAATATTTACCGTCCCAATTTCGGAATGTGTGCCGCCTGAGGTGTTGAACAGAAGCCCCAACACCATAACTGCCAATATTGGACCGGTAGAACAGAGTGCCACTAGGCCAAAGCTATCGTCTTGCGAACTTTTGCCACCACGCACAGCCGCCACGCCAATTCCCAATGCTAAAATAAAGGGCACCGTCATTGGGCCAGTGGTAACACCGCCGGAATCAAATGCAACAGCCAGATAATCTGCCGGTACGAAGATGGCCAGCACAAAAATGATGGCATAAAAAACAATCAGCAACGCAGCAAGGTTTTTTTGAAATACAATGCGTAACAGCGCAATAACAAGGAACACGCCCACACCCACTGCAACAGCCAGTATTAGCGTCATGTTAGGCACAGAGGGCACTTGCCCTGCCAATACTTGTAGATCCGGTTCGGCTATGGTAATCATTACGCCAATTAGGAATGCAACTACCACCAGCAGCCATAATTTTCGCGATTGGGTAAGCTGTGAACCAACCGTTTCCCCCATTGGCATCATGGATAAATCTGCCCCAAGCGTGAAAAAACCCATGCCTACAATAAGTGCCAACGCACCCACTAAAAAAAGCGCCAGTGTGCCCAGCGGCATAGGCGCAATTGTAAAATGCAACACCAAAACAATGGCGGTAATAGGCAAAACCGACGTAAGTGATTCTTTTATTTTCTCCAGCAGGTTTTTATTCAATGCATATCTTTTCTCTTTAATTTTTTTTACCTGCGTTTTGCCCAACATGCATTCCCCTTATTGGTTTTTTTATATATTAAATATGTAAAAATCATACTATGCTTATGCCTATTTGTCAAAATTGCCTAAGGCGATACCGCACAGAAATCGAGTCGTTGGCATCGCGAAGGATTTTTGTGTGAAACAAGGACAAAAGCGCAAGAATAGCAGCGCTATTTCGAGCATTTTGGACGCAGTGTCACGCAAAAAGACTAGTGATGACGACGTGCGCGGTTTGTGCGGTGTTGCCCTAAAAAACTTTTGCCTAAACAAACTGTTTTTTTGTTAAAACACAGCCTGCATTTATTTGCTTTATATTTGAATATAATTAGCATTATTTGTTATAATTTGTTATAAAATGAACCTACCTGTTTAAATACTATAAGTAGAAGTACACTATCATAACTCTGGAGTTTTGTATGCGCAAAATATTCGTTTGCATTGTTTTAATAGTTGCCATGTTATTTTCCTGTGGAGCAGCGGATTCCTCTGGTGGTTTTTGGAGTGGATTATTGCAATCTGCACAATCCTTTTTCGAAAGCATAGGCATTGCACCAACCAAACCGCCAATGCCCCAGACAACACAATCTGCCTCCACCAAGCTGGAGGCCAACGCAACCATTGCCACAAAAAAGCCAAAGCCTACCCCCAGCCCAAAACCCAGCCCCACGCCAAAACAGACACCCACACCCTCTCCCAGCCCCACACCACTGCCTACACCAGAAAAATACACGATGGAGTGGGCACTGCGTTATGCGCCCAGTTCCTGCGCCTCTTTCGAGGAACAAGTAGGTGACAACGGAATTTATTTAGAGGAAAAGGATATTGTGCGTCCCTCTCCCGATACGTACCGTATTGTGGTGGATTACTACAATCAGGCAGTGTGGGCTTATTCCCAAGATATGCATGGGAACTATACCGTTCTGGAACGTGTGATGATTTGCACCACTGGTGGCAATGGCAACTGGACACCCGAAGGCACCTATCACATGGATGATGACTACAAGCGGTTTGGCTATTTCACCAGTTTCGATTGCTATGCTCAATACTGGACACAGATGGCGGGCAGTTTCTATTTTCACTCTGTTCTTTATAGTGAGCGAGATGCCTCTACTCTTTCCAAAAGTTCCTACAAAGGTTTGGGAAAGCCCGGCTCGCATGGCTGCATTCGCATGCTGGTGCCGGATGCCCGCTGGATCTATGAAAACTGTGCACCGGGAACGTGGTGCGAGGTAACCACCGCATTCCCCAAAGACCAACAGTTGAAAGATATATTAAAGCATGGTGTGGAAGGTGCAATAGACTATGTGGCACCACCAGAAAGTGAAGCCCAAGGGTAACCCGCAGTAAACCTGTTGATACAAAAATACACAAAAGACATACAATACTATGACTGCATTGGCTGGCACAATGCAGTTTTTATATGTTTGTTTTGTATGCAAATTGACAGTTCGCTTTCTGGAACGTTATAATAGGTGTCAATACACAATCCTTGCAGAAAGAACAACGAACTTTGTTCTATTGCTTTTTAAAAAACAGCGATTGTGTAAAAGCTTTGCGGGTTCCGAATGCAAGTTTGCATTTTATTCCCCGTGCCAATGGCGCAAATTTGAAAGAGTATTATTTTCTGTTGGAGGGCCAGCCTTGAAACCCTATCCTTATTACAAAACAAGAGACGTACAATGCATCCGGGATATTGTGGACTACAGAGTAAAAAACACGCCCAACAAAGATGCGTTTCGCATTCGGGTAGACAAGGAAAACTACCTTGCCATATCTTGGTTGCAATTCAGTAACGAAATAGAATCCCTTGCTGCCGGCCTGCAACAACTGGGTCTTTCTGGCAAGCATATTTGTGTTGTGGGAGAAAATTCCTACGAATGGCTGCTTACCTACTTTGCCGTTATTCTAAGCGGCGGGGTAATAGTGCCGTTGGATAGAGAGCTTCCCCCAGAAAAGCTGGCAGAATTGATTGCATTTAGCGACGCCTCTGCCATTGTATTTTCCAAAAGCTATGAAAAAGCCATGCAAGCAATTGGTGCTGGACTGTTGGATGTGACTTTTATTTGTATGACTCCCTGTGGCAGCTTTGCCTGCTTGCCCCAGCTAATGGAAAATGGCCAGCAAGCGATTGGTGCAGGCAATTGCGCCATCCCCCAGCAACAGGATGTGGAGCAAATGGCCGCGCTGTACTTTACCTCCGGCACCAGCGGCAAACCCAAGGGCGTAATGCTGTCTCAAAAAAATATGGTAGCAAGCTTTGATGGGGCATGCAAACATGTGCTTTTTACAGATGACGATGTTGTGCTAAGCGTACTGCCACTGCATCACTGTTACGAAAGCAACTGTGGCATACTGGCACTGCTACATCATGGCTGTGTCATCTGTTTCAATGAGAATTTGAAGCTGTTTTTAAGCAATTTAAAACTATTTCGCCCCACTGGCATTAGCTTGGTACCACTGATAGCCGACACCTTGTTTCGACAAATTATGGATACGGCACAAAGGAACGGCAAACTAAAAAAACTGAAGACAGGCATGAAGATCAGTGATTTTTTAATGCGATTTAACATAGATATTACCGACAAGCTGTTTGGCGAGGTGTACGAAGCTTTGGGTGGCCGGTATAAAAAATCATTTGTGGGCGGTGCGCCCATGAACCCCATTGTAACAAAGGCATTCCGTCAATTGGGCATTGCCATGTTGCAGGGCTATGGCATTACAGAATGTTCCCCCTTGGTGGCAGTAAACCGTGAAAACTTCTACAAGGACGATTCCGTGGGGCCAGTGCTTCCCGGCTGCCGTGTAAAAATAAAGGATGGCGAAGTACTGGTAAAGGGCGACAACGTAATGCTGGGCTACTACAAAGACCCACAGGCCACGCAAGAAGCGATGGACGGCGAATGGTTTAAAACAGGTGATTTGGGCTATTTGGATATGGATGTTTTCCTGTATATCACCGGGCGCAAAAAAAACCTGATTATCTTAGATAGCGGGGAAAATGTTAGCCCGGAAGAGCTGGAGGGCTATATTATAAATCTACCTTTGGTAAACGAAGTTCTAGTATATGAAGAAGATGCTCGTATTGTTGCAGAAATATTTCCGGATTTAGAGTATGCAGAGGAAAATGCCGTTTCGGATGTGCAAAAGGAACTGCAAGAGCAGATTGATGATATCAACAGAGGGTTGCCCCGCTACAAACATATCTTTGCTATAAAGCTTCGGGACAGTGAATTTGAAAAAACAACCTCTAAAAAAATAATACGGTATAGTACCAATCCGCAATAGAAGAACAGCAAACCTTTTCGTTGTAGAATCTAATTGCGGAATCTAATTGCAAAATGATATGAAGTGAATGGAGGCAACTGAAATTGTACGATAAAGTAAAGCAAATATTGCAAGAATATGCCTGTATAGAGGAAGGCATCATACAGCCAAATTCCAACCTACAAACGGACTTGTTTTTAAATTCATTGGATGTGATAAATGTGATTGTAGAATTTGAAGAAGAATTTGGTATAGAAGTAGATGAAGCCAACATCCGCTCCTTTATGACCGTAGCGGATATATGCAGTTACATAGAAAGAAAATTGATAGAGCAAACGGAAATGGTGGGGCAAAACAAATGAATTACAATACTGTTGTGTTTGATTTGGATGGTACGCTTCTGGACACACTTCAAGACCTTGCGGAAAGCGTAAACGAAATGCTGCGGCAAAACGGCTATCCTCAGCGCAGCGAAAAAGAAATTCGCTCTTTTTTAGGGCATGGCGCCATGATGCTAATAAAAAGTGCGCTGCCAGAAGGTACTAGCGACGAGGAAGTAGAGCGTTGCTTAGAATTTTATCGCCCCATATACAAGCAAAATATGAACAACCACACGCGGCCATATGAAGGGATTATGGAGCTGCTGCATACCCTTAGGCAACACAATGTAAAAATGGCAGTGGTTTCCAATAAGCCGGATGCACCGTGCGCCGCATTGGTAAAAAATTTGTTTAACGGCTATATAGAGATTGCAATTGGCGATCGGCCAGATGTGCCACGTAAGCCTGCCCGCGAAGCTGTGGACGAGGCTTTGAAACTGCTGGGCTCCGCAACCCAAGATGCTGTGTATGTAGGCGATTCCGAAGTGGATGTTCTGACCGCAAGAAACGCGGATATTCCTTGTGTTGCGGTGACCTGGGGCTTTCGTGACCGGGATGTTTTCGAGCAGGAAAAAGCCGAATACATTATTGACAAGCCGGATGAATTGCTGACTATATTAGGACTGTAAAACGGATTTGTATTCGAAATCCGCTTGATTCATACTTTTTGGCAAGTCATTTTAAGTGAAAAATGGCTTAAGTAAAAAAATGGCTGGCGAAAAAAATATGCTATACTAAGTACGAGCATGTAAAAAATTATACTAATTATACTATTAAAGGAGTTTAATATGACAAAGGTAATGATTGATCCGGGAGTTTGCGGATTTATAACAAGTGTGGAAGCGCATTCAGAGGATCAGATGGATGTTCAGGTAACTGTAAAATCCGGTTGCGAAAGCATTCGTTCTATGATGGATGCGCTGGGCAATACGTTTGACGCCTATGAGATTTGTTTGAAAAAGCCAGGCGATGGCGCTTTTTTTGCATATGCAAAAGAGAATTTTCCGGTTCATGCCGCATGCCCCGTACTATCCGGCATTATTAAATGTATGGAAGTGGAATGTAGTCTGGCATTAAAAAAGGATGTTTCTATAAAGTTCGAAGATTAATACAGAGAGGCGTGCGCCAAACCTATTTTATTTTCGGTATGGCACGGCTTCTGTATTCCCGTGGAGAAACTCCATATTCTTTTTTAAAGACTCTGGAGAAATAATTGAAATCACTAATGCCACACATCTCTGCAATTTCTGCAATGCTGTGTTCTTCTTTGCATAGTAAATGTTCTGCATATTTCAAGCGCCGTTCTCGCACAAACTGCCCCGGCGAAAGCGCCGTTTCGTCCTTCACCACCCTGTAAATTACATTCCGCGGTAAAAACAATTCATTGCCCAACACTTCTACAGAAAGCTCCTGATGCAAATGTGTGTTGATATAGTGATTGATTGTAGCAAAAATATAGTCGTGTGCAGGCTGCACATAGTTTTTCAAGCTGATATAAAGCGCACCAGCGTTCATCATTTGGGCGCAGGCCTCCAGCTGACTGGTAGATCTTCGCGGCAATGTGTAAAACTCGTTTCGCAGATCCGCAATGTCTTTAAATGCTTCGCACGACTGCACCGCCGCTTGCCACGCTTCATCCAAAGGGATATCTGCCGAAACGCACTGCCCAAACATCATATATCCTATCACACTGCCGTTTTCCTCTATTCTGGCTATGGCATCTGTCAAACCTGCGTGGCATGTATAAAAAATATAGGGCAGCCCCGATTCATCCAAACGCTGACGTGCCGTAATGTCACTTTGGCAGCAACGGGCATCCCCCTGCTCTGTTTCCCTAATTTTCCGGCAAAACAAACTGGACTTTTGCGGGTAGGAAAGAACATGCTGGAACTCTGTATCAAACACCACCACCCGCACACCCGATATGATAAAAAAATGCTTTAAGAACGCCAGCAATTTTTCTTCATCTATTTGCATTGCCATACAGCCTCTCCTTACCCAAAAGTAGAATTATGCTAATAAAAGGTAACCCTGTGCTAGTATTATGCCACGAGCAGTTGCTATAATCAAGGCATCAGATTTAAAACGTTTCAAACCTTACTTAATATATCTGTATACGAACTAATTTTTCTAGATATCTGCTCAGCAAGGTTTTATTGCATGCTTGTTCGAAACGTTTCAAATACAAAAAAGGATGGCTTCATGAAAAGCACCATTAAGGATATTGCAAAAGCTGCCAATGTGTCTGTAGGAACTGTTTCTATGGCACTGAATAACCGCCAAGGGGTAAACAAGCATACCCGCAAGCAAATACTGGAAGTTGCCGAACAGCTTTGCTATGTTCCCAATTATTCCGCAAGAAGCCTGGTAACCAACGACAGCAAGTTTATTGGCCTAATGATACCGGAAATTGTAAATCCTTTCTACAGCGCCATTGTGGATAGTATGACTACCCTTGCTGAGGAACGGGGCTACACCATGCTGCTGGGTATTTCCAACAACAAAACTCAGCAGGAAAAAAATTATGTGGAAACATTTGCTTCACGCAACGCTCTGGGCGTAATTATTGTGCCTATGTTGCGCAACTATACCAATACCGATTACCTAAATATTTTGAAAATTGCTAAAATCCCCATGGTTTTTTGTACGGAAAGCTACCCCGATTGGTCTTATGGCAAAAAAGATAACATCCCCTGTGTGATGACAGATTTTAAGCAGGGCGAATACGAGATGGTTCGGTATTTGTTATCCAGAGGTCACAAAAAAATATGTTTCGTAAATGTAGATTTAGATGTACAATTTACAAAGCTGAGGCTAGAGGGATATTATCAAGCCTTCGAAGAAGCAGGCATTCCTGTTGACCCAGAGAATCTTTTCTTTCTACAGGGGGTGCGTTTTAAAAACGCCTATGCTGCTGCCGATGAAATATTAGCACGCAAGCCCGATGCCATTGCCTGCATTAACGACCTTATGACAATTGGCATTATGAAGCGCATGTACGAGCGACAAATACGCATTCCCGAAGATATTGCTTTGGGAGGCTTTGATGATATCATGTTTGCAGAGCTGGCACAGAAGCCCGTTACTACAGTACGGCAGTCTTTGCAGCAAATTTGCAAAAAGACAATGGAGATTTTGGAACACCAAATTCAAAATGGTATACCCAAAGCCCCTACCCAAAGCCCAAAGCCGTGCCTAATTCAGCCAAAGCTAATTATAAGGGAAACGACAAACTAAACATACTAAATATAGACTCATTACGCTATTGCGTTGAGATAATAAACCCTTTAGGAGGATAGAAAATGAAAAAAAGAACTATTGCACTGTTGGCTATGGCACTTCTAGTTGTGTTTGCGCTGGCGGCCTGTGCCGCACCCGCACCCGCAGCAACAGAGGCTCCCGCAGCAACAGAAGCACCCGCGGCAGATGCTGCAACCGAAGCGCCCGCTGCAACCGAAGCACCTGCTGCTGATGCAGCCGCTACTGAAGCACCCGCTGCTGAAGCACCTGCTGCAGGCGACATCACAATTGGTATGTCTATACCTCAGCTGGCCAACCCCTACTTTGTATCTGTAATGAACGGCGTACAGGCAAAGTGCGATGAACTGGGCTACACACTGACAGTGGTAGATGCTGGCTACGATGTTGCAAAACAAGTTTCCGATTTCGAAAACTTTGGCAACCAGGGCGTAGATGCAGTAATTGCATGCCCCATAGACTCCAACGCATTGCTGCCTGTGGTAGATCAACTGCACGAGAAGGACATTATGGTTATTTCCTTCGCGCAGGTTATCGACAATGCAGATGCCATACTAACACTGGATGAGTACAAGTATGGTGTGGCCATTGGCGAAAATGCCGCAAAATGGATCAACGACGAACTGGATGGCAAAGCTGAAGTACTGATTATTTCTCAGGATAATGTAGAAGCAGTGGTACAAAGAGGAAACGGCATACAGGAAACAATTGAAAAATTGTGCCCCGATGCAAAAATTGTAGGCCGCCAGGCTGGTGACAACCCGGAAAAAGGCATGCAGATTGCAGAAGATTATCTACAGCAGTACCCCGACCTGAATGTAATAACAGGTAACAACGATGCTGGCCCATTGGGCGCATACGAAGCTGTAAAAGCAGCTGGCAGAAACAACGACAAATTCTATATTGGCGGTGGCGATGCTACACCCGAAGCCATTGAGAAAATGAAGGAAGAAGGCAGCGTATACCGTGCTACTGTAGACCTTGCTCCTTTCCAAACTGGTTTGGATGCCGTAACCTTTGTGCAGGACTTCCTAGCAAATGGCATTCCGGAAGAAGCACCTGTTTCTTATTTCCGCATGGATCCAGTATGGCAGGCAGATGTTCTGGCTGGCTGGACCCCACAGGGTGCGTAAGCACATTGTAACTTACTTTATATAGCAACTGGTTTTCCATTGCTATGGTGTGCAAAATTATGGAATACCGGCACCTTCGGGTGCCGGTGTGCCCATAATTACGAAGCAAAACGCGTAAACAATGCGTTTGTGTTGGCGTAAATTGTACATGATTTGAAACTATGTTTTGTATAAAATCTGTTCCGGGTGCCAATTGCCCCGGTATAGAGCGGAGGAAATAAAAATGCAGGATTACATCTTGGAAGTAAAAAATCTTAGCAAGTACTATGCAGGTGTAAAGGCGCTGGATGATGTTTCCGTGGGTTTTATAGAGGGAGAAGTGCATGCACTGGCCGGGGAAAATGGTGCAGGCAAGTCTACCTTAATTAAAATGTTGACTGGCGCAATAGAACCTACACGTGGCACAATTGTACTGAATGGAGAATCCTACCAAAAGCTGGATCCCATAGAAGCCATGGAAAAGGGCGTTGCAGCCGTCTACCAGGAATTCAATCTTGTGCCATATTTGTCTGCTGCAGAAAATGTATTTTTTGGCAAAGAAAAAATGAACGGTGCCTTTGTAGACCGAAAAGCTATGAACACCGAAGTGAAAAAAATGCTGGATGAAATGGGCATTCAAATGAATCCCAACATACGCGCAAGGGATTTGGGCGTTGCTTACCAGCAAATTATAGAAATTGTAAAGGCAGTGGCCGCAAATTCACGCATTTTAATACTGGACGAGCCCACAGCGCCACTTACCAACAACGAAACAAAAGTGCTGTTTAAAATTATAGAGCAGTTGAAGCAGAAGAAGGTTACCATCATCTATATCTCTCACCGTATGGAAGAAATATTTGAAATTTGCGACCGCGTTTCCGTAATGCGTGATGGAAAGTATATTGTAACAAAAAACACCAGCGAAATTGACCGAAAGCAACTGATTTCCTACATGGTAGGGCGTGAATTGGGCGAAGATTACCCCACACGCGAAAAGCCACTGGGCACCACCATGCTGAAAGCCACCGGCCTAAACAGCAACAAAATTCATGATGTGAACTTTGAACTGAAAAAAGGCGAGATATTAGGCTTTGGCGGGTTGGTTGGCGCCGGACGCACCGAAATTATGCAGGCAATTTTTGGTGCGGACAAACTGGAAAGCGGGAAGCTGGAGCTGAATGGCAAACCCGTTGCAATAAAAAGCCCCGGCGATGCATTGAGCAAAGGCATTGGGCTAATTCCCGAGGATCGTAAGAATCAGGGAGTTCTGTTGGGATTGTCCATTAAGGAAAATGTAACCTTTAGCTCCCTAAAGCAAGCAATGGCCGGTCCATTTGTGATAAAACAGAAAGACAACGCAATTGCGGATGAGTATGTGGGTAAATTGCGCATCAAAACCCCCAGTATCAATCAGTTGGTAAAAAACCTTTCCGGTGGCAACCAACAAAAGGTGGTGCTGGCGAAAATGCTGGCCACACAGTGCGATGTGCTGATATTTGATGAACCCACGCGCGGTATAGACGTGGGCGCCAAGCAGGAAATATACAACCTAATGCGCCATTTGGTGGACGAAGAAGGCAAAAGCATTATTATGGTTTCGTCGGAAATGCCAGAGCTGATAGGCATGAGCGATAGGATATTGGTTATGCGCGGTGGCAAGATAGTGGGCGAACTGGCAAAGGAAGAATTTTCACAGGAGTTGATCCTGGAATATGCTTCAGGATTGATAGGAGGTTGATGGTATGAGTTCTAATGTAAGTGCAAAAAAAGTAAAAAACGTTTTGGGAAGTTATGGTATTATATTTGTGTTGGTTGCATTAATCATTGTATTTGCATCGCTATCCAACAGATTTTTACTTCCAGATAATATATTCAACATTTTACGGCAGGTTTCCATTGTAGGCATCATTTCTGTGGGTATGACATTTGTTATGCTTACCGGCGGCATAGACCTATCTTGCGGCTCTGTGGTGGGCTTTGCCGGTGTGGGTGCGGCACTGCTAATGACCAAAGCAAGTATGCATCCGGTTCTGGCCTGCATTATTATGTGCCTGTGCGGCATAGGTTTTGGCCTTGCAAACGGTTTCTTCATCTCTCAATTGGGTGTGCCGCCTTTTATTGCCACCTTGGGTATGATGACATCCATACGTGGTATTGCATACATCATAACAGGCGGGTTGCCTGTATTTGGTTTCAACCCTTCCTTCACCCAGCTGGGGCAAGGGTATCTTGGTATCATTCCCATACCCGTTATTATTATGATAGTTGCCTTTATCTTCGGCATCATTTTTCTCTCCAAAACAAGGGCAGGCAGGCATATTTACGGCGTGGGCGGCAACGAAGAAGCCTCTCGTCTTTCCGGCGTAAATGTAAAGAAAATCAAGTACATGGTGTATGGGATTGCAGGTTTTATGAGCTCGCTGGCTGGCGTTGTGCTGCTGGCACGTGTAAACTCTGGCCAGCCCAACGCAGGTAGCGGCTACGAGATGGATGTAATTACCGCTGTGGTATTGGGCGGTGTCAGCATGTCTGGCGGACAGGGCAAAATTGGCATGGTAATTGTGGGTGTGCTGATTATGGGCATACTAACCAATGGTATGACCATGCTTTCCATCAACGAGTATGTACAGCAGTTTGTTAAGGGCATGGTGCTAATTGTGGCAGTTGCCTTCGACAGCTTTGTAAAGTCCCAGCGTGCCAAAGATGTTGTAGGCTAAGGCAAGCAAAACAATTGATGACTTGACTGCAGAATGGAATTGCGCTTTTAAAGCAAATACTTGGCTATAAAGGGCAATTCCTCTCTGCATAAAATTGGCTATATACTATGGATGCTATATACTATTGACTATATAGAAGAAAGGGAACTGAAACAAATGAAACGATCTGAACTGAACCAAATTATGCGAGATGCAGTGGCGTTTATCCAGCAGGAAAATTTTAGCCTGCCCCCCTTTGTAACCTGGACAAACGAAGAGTGGAAGGAAAAAAACAGCGAGTATGATGAAATAAAGGAGAACATGCTGGGCTGGGATATAACAGATTTTGGAAGTGGCAATTTTGCAGAAAAAGGCCTATTGATGATTACACTGAGAAATGGCAATTTTCACAACCCTAAGTATACCAAAACCTATGCAGAAAAACTGCTGATTAGCGAAGATGGACAGGTAACCCCCTATCACTTCCACTGGAAGAAGATGGAGGATATTATAAACCGCGGGGGCGGTTTGTTGGTCATTCGCTGCTACAATTCGGGCGAGAATGGCGAAATGCTGGATACACCGGTAACCATTTACAAAGATGGGCGAGCCTTTGTAGTGCCCGCAGGCGAACGTGTGGAAATACACCGCGGCGAAAGCATCACTCTTCCCACCGGCCAATACCACAGCTTTTGGGCAGAGGGCGGCAAGTGCCTGATTGGCGAAGTGTCCCGCACCAACGATGACAACGTAGACAATCGTTTTTACGAGCAGGTAGGGCGCTTCCCCACTATAGAGGAAGACGAAGAAATTCTATACCCTCTGTTTAGCGAATATCCCAATATGCCGGGCAAGTAATGCCGGGTGTGCAACACGAATCTCTTTTGACATTATTGTAAACCCGAAGTAATATAATAGTATTGGGAGTGAATTGAATGTATGTAATAGGAATAGACGTTGGCACCTCGGGTGTAAAAAGCACTGTGTTTGACGAGCATACCAACGTGCTGCATCACGCATATCGCGAATACAACCTGATTTGTGACGACACTGGCGTTTTCGAGCTGGATCCCAGCGTGTTGTTCGAGGGCACGCTGGATGTACTGGCTGAATCCACACAGCACTGCAACCGTGATGAAATACGGGCAATTTGCGTTACCTCTTTTGGCGAGTCTTTTGTATGTTTTGACGAAAATGACAACATACTGGGCAACACCATGATTTATATGGATCAACGCGGTGCCGAGGAATGTGAAGAATTTAAAAGCATTCTGCCTGAAACAGAAATTTTTTCCACCTGCGGGCAATTTGTAGACAAGATGTTTGCTGTATACAAACTGCGCTGGCTGCAAAAGAATCGCCCGCAAATGATGGAAAAGGTAAAAAAGCTGTGCTTTATTACAGATTTTATTACCCACCGTTTGGGTGCATCGCACACCTGCGAATATTCGCTGGCGGCACGCAGCGCTATGTTTGATGTGAAGAAAAAATGCTGGTGGGATACGGCTGTGCAGTTTGCAGGTATAGACAAAAGCATTTTGCCCAGCGTGGTTCCCAGCGGCAGCGTTACCGGCACGCTTAGCCCCCGCATTGCCAGCTTGCTAAATATGCCTCAGGATGTAAAGCTGATTGTGGGCGGGCACGATCAAATATTTGCAGCAATTGGCAGCGGCGCACGGGAGGCAGGCGACATTGCCAACGGTATGGGCACGGTGGATTGCATGATTAGTGTAATGCAGGGCTCTATGAATATGGAAAAGCTGCTGCAGTACAAGCTTCCTGTGGTGCCCTATTTGGACGACAACAAATATGTCACCTATGCCTTCAACATGTCTGGCGGGTGTACAATCAAATGGTTTAGGGATACCTTTGCCAAGGAAATTGCGCACCTTCCCGATGCCTACAATTTACTAAATGGCGAAATACCCTCCCACCCCACCAATATCTATATGCTACCCTATTTTGCGGGAGGCGGCACTCCCTATATGGATGCCAAAACACCCGCAGCACTTGTGGGTATGCGCCTTTCCACCACGCGTGGCGATTTGTTCCGGGCATTTATGGAGGGGGAATCCTACGAAATGAAGCTAAACATTGATTGCCTGATAGATGCGGGCATTGATGTGGGCAAAATACTAACTGTGGGCGGTGGTTCCCAATCCCCGCTGTGGATGCAAATTCGTGCCGATATATTTGGGCGCACTGTATACGTGCCCCGCCTGAAAGAAGCCGGTACCATAGCCAGCGCAATACTTTGCTATGCCAATATAGGCATTTATAAAAACATTGCGGAAGCGCAGGCCAACATCATTCAGTACGAACAATCCTTTGATCCACAGCCCCAAAACCAGCAACTCTATCAACAACACTACCAAAAGTATTTGCAACTTTATAAAAGTTTAAAGGAGTTTTACCTATGATGCAAGCAAAGGACGTATTGCAAAGAGCACGCAAAAACGGCACTGTAATTCCCGCTTATAACATCCCCTACCTGCCTATGGTGAAGCCTGTGGTGCAGGCCGTTGTGGACGAAAATTCTTTGGCCATGATACAAGTGGCTCGCGTGGAGTGGGAGAAATTTGGCTCTGGCAGCCTAGAAGCCGTTGCCGAAGAATACCAGAAGTACAAGAATGAAACACACACACTGCTGCACCTAGACCATGTGCCCGTAATTGATGAGGACATGAAACAGGTGGACTATATGCCGCTGATACAGCGAGCAATTAAAGCAGGCTATCAATCCGTTATGATAGATGCTTCCCGTCTGGATTTACAAGGCAACATTGCCGCAACCAAAGAGGTTGCCGATGTGGCTCACGCTGCGGGAATCCCCTGCGAATCTGAACTGGGCGCGGTAATGGGTCACGAAAGCGGCCCCATAGCGCCTTACGAAGAAATATTTGCCACGAAAAAAGGCTTTACCGACGTGGAAGAAGCCAAGCTTTTTGTGGCACAAAGCGGTGTGGACTGGCTTTCCGTTGCAGTAGGCAGCATACACGGCGCAGTTGCCGAGGCTACCCGCCACCAAAAGAAACCGGAGGCGCGGCTGGATATAGAACACATAAAGGCACTATACGAAGCAACCGGCGTACCATTGGTGCTGCACGGCGGCTCGGGAATAAACAAAGAATGCATACAAGAAGGCATAAAGAACGGCATTGCTAAAATTAACGTGGGTACGGAAATTCGCCAAGCCTACGAACAAGCCATTGCCAAAAACAAAGACGATATAGAGCTGGCACAGCAAGCCGTTTACGATAAGGTACGCGAGGTAATACGCGATATGCTGCGGATTCAAAACACCCGTACATTGCTGTTTGGCGAATAGAATAAAAATTGGAAAATTGGATGGAAGAAACTATATTTGCCCTCGCCACAAGGCGGGGGCAAATGTAAACATTCTATTTTTCACCTCTTAGAAAGGACTGTGATTTTACCATGAACGGATATGAACGCATGCAGGCCACGCTGAAAAAGCAGCCTGTGGACTACACGCCCTCTATGGAAATTATGATAGACGATACTGTGGTACGGGCACTTACTGGCACGGATGACTACACAAAACTTTGCGACCTGTTGGAGCTGGATGCAGTGATTACCCCCACCCCCTCCAAACTGTACCGGAATGAGATTCTGGATGCGGAAAAGGGCATTTTTCGGAACGAATGGGGCACTGTTCGCCTGCAAGGCAAAGAGGTAGTATCCGCAATTGTGGACGAGCCCATCAAAGACGTAGCGGATATAGACAAATACGTTGCACCCGACCCACTGGATGACTATCGTTTTACATATTTAAAAATGTTGCTGGAAAAATACAAAGGTAAAAAACTTGTAGGCATGCATGTGCACGATTCCTTCAACTACCCCTATTACCTGATGGGTATGGAAAACCTGTTTAT
>CAZQBV010000045.1:0-21252 GCA_964592125.1 uncultured Christensenella sp. | reverse complement strand
TCACGCAAAAAGACTAGTGATGACGACGTGCGCGGTTTGTGCGGTGTTGCCCTAACACTTTATTCATGCGTTGTTCATGCAGCAATCACATAAAGTATGTATTCTACTAGTATATTATAGAAGTTATGGAGAAAAGGGCTATGAGCGCAAGCTTACTTGTGGTAGATGACGAGCGGGGTATCCGCGAAATTATAAAAAAATACGCTCAGTTTGAGGGGTATACCGTTACAGAGGCCGCCGATGGTATGGAAGCGATAAATACATGCGGCCTTCAGCATTTCGACCTTATTATATTGGATATTATGATGCCGGAGCTGGATGGATTTTCCGTTTGCAAAGAAATACGCAAAACACACGATACCCCTGTGATAATGCTATCTGCACGTGGCGAGGAATACGATAAAATTCATGGTTTTGAACTTGGGGTAGACGACTATATGGTAAAGCCCTTTTCGCCCAAGGAGCTAATGATGCGTGTGGCAGCCGTTTTAAAACGCGGCACCACAAAGCAAAAGGAACTGTTTCAGTGCGAAGGACTTACTGTAGATTTTACGGCGCGCATGGTAACCATAGATGGGCAGGCTGTAGACCTTTCGCCAAAGGAATACGAGCTGCTTTTTTACATGGTGAAAAACAGAGGCATTGCCCTCTCGCGCGAAAAGCTGATAACCGATGTATGGGGCTACGATTTTTATGGCGACGACCGTACTTTGGATACGCATATCAAGCTGCTTCGCAAATCTCTGGGTGCATACAGTCGGTTTATTGTTACACTGCGGGGGGTGGGTTACCGCTTTGAACAGATTTGATACATACAGCATAAAATGGAGACTTTTCGGCTACTTGGTATTATTCATTGCAATACCAGTAGCCTTGCTTTGGTTTTTTCAAATTGCTTTTTTAGAACAGTTCTATACCACCATAAAAGTAAACGATGTGGAAGATGCCGCGGCAACCATTGTGGATAATATAGAAAATGAAGATATCGGTTCTCTGATAGACCGCGTTGCACATGCAAATGATGTGAGCATAGGAGTGTATGAAAGCGATGGCACCCCGCTGTACTCCTCTAGTTTTGGCCCGGAAAGCGGTGTGCCAATGGATACGCAAAGTGTTGTGCAATATTATTTGGATGCGCAAGCAAACAACGGTTCCCTTCTCCAATATTTTATGAAGCCGCCCATTCCCGATCTGGAATATCCGGAGTTTGTGGGCAAATTCCCTCCGCACAGCCAACGTATGGGAAAAAGCATTGCCTATGCACGCCTGGTTTCCACAACAGATGGGCAGCAGCAGCTGGTGCTTGTAAACACTGTAATCACCCCGGTGGATGCCACGGTACGCACACTGCGGGCACAGCTTATTTATACCACACTTATTTTGTTGATACTTTCTTTGTTTTTAGCTGTATTAATGTCGCGCCGCATCTCTCGCCCCATTATAAAAACAACTGCCGCGGCAAAGCAACTGGCCAAAGGCAACTATCATACCGTATTCGACGCACACGGGTATTCGGAAATTGTGGAGCTTAGCAAAACATTAAACTTTGCCGCGTCCGAAATGTCCAAAGTGGAAAGGCTGCGTCAAGAGCTCATTTCCAATGTTTCTCACGATCTGCGCACCCCGCTAACCATGATTACCGGCTATTCCGAAATGATGCGTGACATTCCCGGCGAAAACACACCGGAAAATGTGCAGATTATAATAGACGAGGCCTCCCGTCTTTCTCAATTGGTTAGCGATATGCTGGATATTTCCCAGTTACAGTCGGGCGGTCAGGCAGTGAAGCTCGGCTGCTGCAACCTAACGCAAAGCATACGGGATGTAATGGAGCGATATGCCCGGCTTACCGTTCAAGATGGCTACCACATACGCTTTTATGCAGAGGAAGATGTATATGTAAATTGCGATCTTGGGCGAATGATGCAGGTGGTATACAATTTAATCAACAATGCCATCAACTACACCGGCGAGGACAAACGGGTGGAAGTGCGTCAAACTGCCGATGAAAACCATGTACGTATAGAAGTAATAGACACAGGCGACGGTATAAATGAAAAAGACATCCCCTATATTTGGGATAGATACTACAAGGTAGATAAAACCCATAAGCGCGCAACCATTGGCACTGGGCTGGGGCTTTCCATTGTGCGCTCTGTTCTGGATTTGCACGACGCTACCTATGGCGTGGAAAGCACCGTTGGCAAGGGCAGCGTGTTTTGGTTTCAGCTTAGCAGATGCCAGCCGGCAAACGGGAAATATTCTTAGTTTTTCCAATCCACATCTGTTTTTCACGGGAGCTTCTGGCCGCTTATCGCCTCGTTTGCATGGCTACGAATTTAGAATATTTCCAGCCCCACCGGGCAATGGTCGCTTCCCAGTATTTCCGGGTATATCATGCTGTCCTTTATTTCGTTTGCAATAGAGTTGGATACCAGAAAATAGTCTATACGCCAACCCACATTACTTGCACGGGCAGATGGTACGCGATACGTCCACCAAGTATAGGCGCCTTCTCTGTCTGGGTACAGATGCCGGAAGCTGTCGGTAAACCCTGCCGAAAGCAGCAATTCCATCTTGCTTCTCTCCTGCTGAGAATAGCCCGCCTTTCCTTCGTTGGGCTTTGGGTTTTTTAGGTCTATCGGGCTGCGCGCCACATTCATATCCCCGCAAATTATTACGGGCGTTTCTTTTGCCAGCGCGGTTAAATAGGCACGAAACGAATCCTCCCAAGCCTCGCGATAGTCTATCCTCGCCAGCTCGGCCTGCGCATTAGGGCTGTATACATTCACCAGCGCAAAAGTATCATATTGCAAGGTTATCACGCGCCCTTCATCCGAAAACCGTTCGTCTCCAAAATCATACTGTACCGAATTGGCTGGCTTTTTGCTAAACACTGCGGTACCTGAATATCCCTTTTTTACAGCGCTGTGCCAATATTCTGTATAGCCGGGGGCATCCACCGTTGCCTGCCCCTGCTGCATTTTTGTTTCCTGCAAGCAGAAAATATCTGCATCCAGCTTGCGAAAGGCATCTTCAAAGCCCTTTTTCAGCACCGCGCGCAATCCATTCACATTCCAAGAAACCAGTTTCATTCCATCTCTTCCCCCTGCCTTGTAAAAAATTAATTGGTATGCCCATCATATAGAATTGGCTAAAATTGTGCAAGCTTGGTATTTTACTTTACCCTGTTGGAAATTTTCCAAAACCACCAAATTTATAATGTTCACAAATTTTTCAAAACATGTTTATACTGAACGGTATATTGGTATATTAAACTTGAATTATTTCAAATTATTTCAATTTCACTTTTGAAGGGAAGCAGCATCTTGATTTATTTACGACAACGGGAAGTGATACTAAAAGCACTTTACAACAGCACCAATCACCCCACTGCAGAGGAACTTTATAATCAACTAAAACCACAATATCCATCTTTGTCTTTAACCACTGTGTGCCGAAATTTAAACCGTCTTGCCGCAAGCGGCATGGCACATAAAATAGAAGTGGGCAAGGGTGCGGACAGGTACGATGGCAACCTCCACAATCATTACCACATGGTATGCCAGAAATGCGGCAAAATAACAGATTTGCCTGCGGATTTTGTGCCCGAGCTGAACTACAATACCATAAAGGGAATGGGCATACAAATAGAGCACAGCCATGTTATGTTTTATGGCTTGTGTGCCAATTGCAATGTTGCGCAAGCCACAGCAGTTCCTGTATAGCATATCAGCAATATATATCAGTAAAAAGGGAGATGGCAAACTTGCGAAGTGCACCAGCTCCCTTTTGATGTCTGTATTAGGTTATTGTGCTTTTCAGTAATACTTCAACAAGGTGGTAAGCAAGGTAACAGCGGCAATCAAAACTGCCACAAATTGTATGTTTAGCCTGCCGCGCTCGTAGGTTTCCCTTCCCACCAACGGCCAGGCGTTTTGCCCAATAAAGGGCAGCAACACAAACAAGGGAATGAAGTAGCGCCCCTGCACACCCAGTATTGTATCTGCGCCCACTGGCGTCCACATCAGGTGCAACGCCACATAGGTAAGCAACACAGTGCCCAGTATGGCCAGCAGCAGCAAAGCGCGCGACCACAAAGGCACCGCCACATTTCCGGCTATGCGCTCTGGCCGATACTCGTAACGCGTGTAGGCGAGGGCAACCAATGCCAAAAACCCAAAGTAGATGAGCGAAAAGATATTGAACACAGAATAGCTAAGCTGCCCAATGTTAAAAAGTTGCAGCAATTGATCCCCCATCTGCCCCACAATGGTTTTGGAGTAAACCGAGAAGGCCGCCCCCGGGTTTTGCAGTATCCACTGTGTTTGCAATACCCTGCTTGCCCCCTGATCGTTCACATTCGTACCCGACAACGCGGAAGTTCCCCCCGCGCCTGCGGTTTGCCACAGCACAATGCCCATGGCGCCAATTGCACACACCGCCACCACTGCCAGCCCCAGCAGCCACTTGGTTTTTTTGTTTTCAAACCGTGAAATAGGAATAAACAGCGGCAGTGCCGCCAACAACGCCAACGTATATTTATTCATAATCAGCAAGGCCGCCAGCAGCATAAACACCAGCATGTGCCGCCAACCTATTTTGTACGCTTGGTTGAAATACAAATTGGTAAAATAGGCGCCCAGCATCAGCGCCAGCCCATAGGTTACTGCATCCGGATTGTAAGACCCCGCCAAAACAAGGCTCATGGGCATTAGTGCCAGCACAGCAAAAAACAGTTTGAACTTTTTGGCATACTTCACCGCGAAAAATGCCAGCACGGCATAAGCCAGCACATTGAAAATGCGCCCAATGTAGAAATAGCCCGCCATGTTCAGCTGAAGCAGCTTGCCCAGCCACAGCCCCACCGCCTGCGGCAAAAAGCCAAGGAAGAATTTTCCGCCGCCCCAGCTTGTATATTCATGCACATTGCCTTGCTGTACATCGGAAAGTGTATTGTTGACAAGCGTTCCCGTATAATTTTCTTTCAGGCTGTCGTAGCTTTGCAGGATATCGCCACCACCTGCGGAAAGCTGGCCATCCGCCAGCAAAAACGCACTGGCCGTGTGTTGTCCCTCATCCGGGGTATCCCAAATAGGGGTAATTAGGCTAAACAGCACACCGAAGATGAGGATCAGTATCAGCACATTCACATGCAACTTATTGCTCCAAAACAAAATAGCCAGCGCCACCGCAATCACCAATATGGCGGCTAGTATAATGGCGTTTTTGCTGAAACTTTCGTAGCCGGCCTGCATGCTAAGGCTGCCCTTCAGCGTTTGCTCTGCGCCGTTTTCCGTTACCACGGCTGGCTGCCCCGTGCCCTCCTTATCTACATGCATCAGCAAACCGAGTGCATGGCCTGCCTGTGCATCATCTGTGCTTATTTTCACCACAAATTCATCGCCATCCGCCACCTGCTGCGGGGGAAGCGATACACCAAAGGACGAGCCCTCCACCAGCTTATCCGCATTAAACACCCGCACCATCGGCTGCCCATTTGTTTCCAAAACGGGGCTGCCATCCGCACGGAACACCTCTACGGTATACTCCGCCACATTGCGGCGATAAAATGTATCAAAATCTATCAGCAGGCTTTTTAATGTGCCACTGTGCACAGTTATTTTTTGCGATACCGACATACCGGCGGTCAGCTCTCCCGCGCTCTGTTTTGTCCCTACGGCAGTTTCCTGAAATGTGGTGCGCGGCATGAACACAAATACGTATGCAAAAACAAACACCGCAAACAGCACAATTAACAGTATACGGTGTTTGAGATATTTTTTGGGTACGGCCTGCCCCAGTTTTTGAAAGGGCGCTGCCAAATTTACGTTCATCTCGGCCATGGGCAAAACTTCCTCATCGTTTCTAATAGTGTTTCCCTATTATACCGTGAAAAGCCGCAATTGTAAATTCCTTCGCCGCTTGCAAACAGGGTTCCCTATACGGAAATTCGGCCTATGGCCTGTGCGGTTACAATGCTTCCCATAAAAATTTCACTTTCCATAGCATCGTATGCCACCTGATCTTCTGTTTTTACTTTCAGCTTCAATTTGCCACACGCACCCCGTCGCATTGCCTCTTCAGTGGCCGCTTCTTTGGCCAGTTCCTTTGCCAATTCCACCGCTTCCTCCAAAGTTTCCAGTTCCGCATTGCCCGAAGGGCCATGCACAATATAGGTAGATACCCCCACATCCGACTGGCTGTAGCTAATGTGTATTTCGTATTCGCAGCTTACATTGCCCACCAGCGCGCCAATGGCATTGGCCACATCCGCATGCTTTGGCACAATGCACCCCGTGCCCAACGCACTGGCCACATCCTGCAAAAATATGTGTATGGGCGCGCCCAGCCCCACCAATGTAGCGGCAGTGCCATATGCAGGCCGTGCAAACCCTGTGTGCCTGCCCTGCACCGTTTCCCACGCCAGCGCAATATTTTCGCGTATTTCCGCAGTTACTTTAAACCCTTTGGTTTGTGCCAGCATCATTTCCACCAGCTCCATGTACAGCTTTTTCTTCGCCATTTCATAAATACGCTGCACCAGTTTTTCCTCATCTATTTCCAACGCCTGCGCCACACACCGTGCCCCCAGCCGCGATGCCTGCGCATCAAAACCATTAAAGTCTCCGTTTATATGCATGGCATCGGTGGGGGTTAGCCCAGAGCGCAGCACCACGCCCTCTTGCTCCAGCCTGCTGGTGCCCATATTGTACAAATCCATTCCCGTTTTGGCCACCGCCTGCTCTATAGACAATGGCCCCTCCCGCAATGCGTTGCAAAGCATGGTTTCAAATTCGTTATAGATTGCGCCCGGCTCTGGCTCCTTTGCCAGCAAAAGAAATTCATGCAGCATCACTGTGTGTCTGCGGCCTTCCTCGGCAATGCGCTTTAGCTCTTCCAATATTTGCGGGAACTCCGTGGCCAACATACACAGCGGCACCAGCCTGCCCGGACCCAGCGAAAGCTGCCGACCATTGCCATAGCGCACCGCGCTATCTCCCCCCAGGCCAAATGTATTGATATACATTCCCTTCACAAAGGTTTTCCAGCCGCCAATATCCACCCCATGATGGGCGCGCACAGGCACGCCGTTCTTTACCATGGCAATATCCGAAGTGGTTCCGCCCATATCCACAATCAGGCTGCTTTTGCCCTTGGCAACCTCCGCACCAAACATCACACTGGCAGCGGGGCCACACAGCAACGTTTCCACAGGTCGCTGGGCAGCAAACGCTTCAGACATCAGCGTTCCATCGCTACGCACAATAACCACAGGCGCAGCAATGCCGTGTTGCTTTAGCGCCGCCTTTACCGAGGCCAAAAAGCCCTCTATTACAGGAAGCAACCGAGCATTCAGCAAGGCACTGGCTGCCCTACGCATCATATTTAGGTCTGTGTGCAGCTCGTGACCGCAAATGGTGGGAATGCTGCTGCACGCGCGCACAATATCCCGCGCCTCTTTTTCCATTTGCGCGCCTGTGCCCCGTGCTCCATACTGCACAATGGCAACCGCCTGTTTGCCCACGCTCCATTCCGGAAACTGCCGGGCAAACAAATCCCAATCCGGCGCTTTCACAATATCGCCACGCATGGTTACTTCCGCATCCACCCGCAATATTTCCGCCACAGGCGGCAGCCCATATTCCGCACTCACCTTTTGCAGCAAAGTTTCGTCCACACCAATCATAACCAGCCCCACACGGCCGCCCACATTTTCCACCACTGCATTTGTTGCCAGCGTGGTAGAAAGCGAAACCATTTCCACAGAGCACAAAAGCTGCCCCGGCAATGCGGAAAGCGCACGGCCTATGCCCAGCGCCAAATCCTTTTTTGTGGTGGGCGATTTCGCCTTGCCCAAAACCTCTCCTGTAGAAAAATCGTATAGCACCGCATCTGTATAGGTACCGCCCGTGTCTATCCCCACACCAATCTTCATGTTTTCCCGCTCCTTTGCAAATTGTTGCTTCCTATGCTCGGCTTAAAATAAAATATTATATATTGCCTGTATTCCGCCTGTATTTTTTTCAAACTGTACTGAATGTATCTATCATACAAAAAAGCGCGTTCTGCAGTATTGCATAAACGCGCATACTTTTGCACTATTGTTCTATTATTTAGCGCCGCCTGTTGGAAATAAGCAACAGCCGCAAGAAGGACAAGAAGGTAGCCAGCATTGCTGCCACATATGTCAACGCCGCTGCGGAAAGCACTTTTTTCGCCTCGCCCAGCTCTGTTCCCGTCAGCACCCCGGTTTGCTCTATACTTGCCAATGCCCGGTTGCTGGCATTGAATTCCACCGGCAGTGTCACCATTTGAAACACCACCACCGCAAAGTAAACCCACACGCCAATGTCTACCAATACTTCAAAGCCAGAAAAAATAATGCCAATGAGTATCAGCGGAAATGCCAAGCTGGAGCAAATTTTCACCACCGGCACAATGGCATGACGCACCACCATAGGGCCATATTTTTGCTGGTCTTGCAATACATGCCCGCATTCGTGCGCCGCAATTGCCACAGAAGCAATGCTGGTGCCGCTGTACACCTCTTCGGATAGATTTACAGTGTTGTTGCGTGGATCAAAATGATCCGTTAACTTGCCTGGTGTGCGGCCAATGGTAATTCCTGTTACGCCGTTTTGTTGCAGCATTTGCTGGGCAAACTGCGCACCTGTAATTCCCTTTTGATTACGCACCTTAGAATATTGGTTGTAGGTTTTGCTTACTTTCGCCTGTGCCCAAATTGTAACCACAAACGCAGGAATCAGCAGCAGCCATGTCCAGTCTAGCCAAATGGGTAAAAACAATTTACATCATCTCCTTAGCTTAGTATAAATTTATAAATTCAGTTCAATATTATATTTTGTGAAATTCTGGCACTCTATTTGTAAACGTACATACATATTTTATGCCGCATTCCCGCAAAAGCGCCTGTGCCGTATCCACCATATACCCCACCTCGCTAGCACGGTGAGCATCGGACCCAATGGTAAGCACCTCTCCGCCCAGCTGCGCGTAGCGTTTCAGAATGCTGGGGTGCGGCGTTGGCCACCCATGCACGCGATAGTTGCTGGTGTTTACCTCTATTCCCTTACCCCGCGAAATGACATTTTTCAGTATGCTGTCTATCAGCTCCGGAAAATCGTTGTAGGTAAATGGGGCAGGGTCTTTCAGTTGCGGATATTTTTCCAAATACTTGTCTACATACCCAATGTGCCCAATTACATCAAAATTGTCAAAGTTCTCTATGCAGTACCATATTTCTTTTAGGTAAATTTCCTGTCCCTCACGCAATGTCCAGCTTTCGTAATAGTCACCATACCAAGGGTCTTTCCCCTGCGCCACATGCTGTGATGCAATGATGAAATCAAACTGCCTGCCTGCTAAATCGGCAGTGATTTTGGGAAGTGAGCCGGCAATTAGCCCCGTTTCCACTCCCGTTTTTATTTTAATATTGGAAAACTGTTCACGCACGCTTTCCAGCTCTTTGAAATACTGGTCGAAATCCAAGTCCACTTTCGTTGCCACTTCGCAGGGGTAGTCCAGCTCGTGATGATCGGTAAAGCAAATTTCTGTTAAACCCGCAGCCACGCCTGCCTTAGCGCATTCCAGCATAGTAGAATTTCCATCAAACGAATTTTTACTATGTATATGATAATCAAACATTGCAGCCCTCCTTATTACATACCATTATAATACATCTTACGGAAAACAACAAAGCCCCCAGTTGTACTTTGTTTGTTTTTTCAAAAATAGTCCTTTCCGGCTTGCATCCAATTTAACCCATGCGATTGTAATTTTCACACTATTTTGATATACTTTACCCTGATATTTATAATGAATGAGGAAATAGATGAAGAGAAAACTGAACGTTCGTTTTTTATGCGAAACAGGCATTATTGCCGCCATTTATGCTGTGCTTACCCTAGCACTGGCACCCATTAGTTTTGGTGCCATGCAGGTACGTATTTCCGAAGCGCTCTGTATACTGCCCTTTTTTACCCCGGCTGGAATACCCGGGCTGTTTATCGGTTGCGTTCTTTCCAACCTGCTGGGCTCTCCACTGGGCTTGATGGATATCATTGTGGGAAGCTTGGCCACACTTTTGGCCGCTTTGGCCGCATCCAAAGTGAAAAACCGCTGGCTGGTGCCTCTGCCTTCTGTGGTGGCAAATGCTTTTTTGGTGGCATGGGTGCTGCACGCCATGCTGGGGCTGCCCTATTGGCTGAATGTGCTGTATGTTGGCATTGGGCAGGGCATTGCGTGCTATGGCATTGGCATGCCCCTACTGTTCCTGCTGGAAAGAAACAGAAAGGTGCTTTTTAATCATGGCTAATATATGCGTGTATGGCTCCAGTAGCGATGCCATTGACCAAGTGTATTTGGAAGATGCCTACAAAATGGGGCAGGAACTGGCCAAGGCTGGGTATGGCCTGGTGTTTGGCGCAGGCAATATGGGCGTAATGGGCGCAAGCGCACGAGGCGCACACAGCGTGGGTGGCAAAGTAATTGGGGTATTGCCGC
The DNA here is from genome assembly GCA_964592125.1 of uncultured Christensenella sp. Lineage (GTDB taxonomy): Bacteria > Bacillota > Clostridia > Christensenellales > Christensenellaceae > UBA5399. Next base: position 10,725 of record CAZQBV010000045.1, on the reverse strand, counting down.
ATTTTATGAACCTGCCGGGCATCCCCTACAGCACCTGCGATGAATTGCTATTAACTGATACCATGCGCGAGCGAAAGCAATTGATGGAAACTCTTTCCGAAGTTTTTGTGGCAGCGCCGGGTGGCATTGGTACCTTTGAAGAGTTTTTTGAAATGATTACGCTAAAGCAACTGGGGCAGCATGAAAAAGCCATTGTACTGTTGAATACCAACAATTATTATACAGGGCTTTCGCAAATGATAGAACACTGCGTACACGCCAATTTTGCAAAACCGCCCACTCTGGATTTATACTATATGGCAAGCAGTGTAGAGGCAGCAATGGCCTATATTGAAAACTATGAATACACCCAGCCCGGAGAAAAATGGTTCCGATAATTGTATACTACTCTGCAATAGAGCACTCGATATAAAATATTTCAAATGACATACGATCTATCTTTAAGAAAGAAAAGAGGAAAACAACAAATGAGAGCAATTGTAAGCGTGCTGGGGCAGGATCGCCCGGGCATAATAGCACGGGTATCCACTGCGCTGGCAGAAAGCAACGTAAATATACTGGACATTAGCCAAACAGTGCTACGTGACGAAATTTTTGCCATGACCATGCTGATAGATACGGCTGGCATGACGGGATCTTTTGACGAACTAAAGGATGTGCTGGATGGCGTTTCTGAAGAGGTGGGCATGCAAATACGCCTGCAGCGTGAAGAAATTTTCAAAAGCATGCACAGGGTGTAGCGCTATGGCAATGATAGATCAGAAGGATATTTTAACCACCCTGGAAATGATAGACCAGCAAAAGCTGGATATTCGAACCATTACCATGGGCATTTCGCTGCTGGATTGCGTTTCGGACAATGCAGATGTTTGCGCACAGCGCGTTTACGACAAGATATGCAAAAACGCTGCCAATTTGGTGCAAACTGGCGAAGACATTGAGAGTGAATTTGGCATACCCATCGTAAATAAGCGAATTTCCGTTACCCCCATTTCTTTGATTACACAGGGCTGTGGCCATTATGTAAAGCTGGCCAGCGCACTGGACAAAGCGGCAAAGGCCGTGGGTGTGAACTTTATTGGCGGCTATTCCGCGTTTGCGCAAAAGGCTGCCACAGCCAAGGAAATGGATTTTATAGATTCCATCCCCGAGGCACTGTCCACTACAGATATTGTGTGTTCCTCTGTAAATGTGGCTACCACCCGCGCCGGCATCAATATGGATGCGGTGGCAAAGATGGGCGGCATTATAAAACAAATGGCCACGCTAACAGCAGAGGCTGGCGGTATTGCGGCAGCCAAATTTGTGGTGTTTGCCAACGCCGTGGAGGACAACCCCTTTATGGCAGGCGCGTTCCACGGCACTGGCGAGGGCGATTGCGTTATCAACGTGGGTGTTTCCGGCCCGGGCGTGGTGAAAGCTGCGCTGGAAAGCCAAAGGGGCAAGCGTTTTGACGAAGTGGCGCATGCCATAAAGCGCACTGCGTTTCAAATTACACGCATGGGGCAGCTGGTGGCACGCGAAGCCAGCAAGCGGCTGAACGTTCCCTTTGGCATTGTGGATTTATCGCTGGCTCCCACCCCTGCAATGGGCGACAGCGTGGCGCACATACTGGAAGAAATGGGGCTGGAAATGTGCGGTGCGCATGGCACCACCGCAGCGCTGGCACTGCTAAACGATGCTGTGAAAAAAGGTGGCATTATGGCATCCTCCCATGTGGGGGGGCTTTCGGGCGCGTTTATTCCCGTTAGCGAGGATGCAGGCATGATACGTGCCGTACAGCAGGGAGCGCTTACGCTGGAGAAGCTGGAGGCAATGACCTGCGTGTGCTCTGTAGGGCTGGATATGGTTGCCGTGCCCGGCGATACGCCAGACTATGTTCTGGCTGCTATTATTGCGGACGAAATGGCCATTGGCGTGGTGAACACCAAAACCACGGCAGTGCGCATTATTCCAGTACCGGGCAAAGATGTGGGAGATTCTGTGGATTTTGGCGGGCTGCTGGGCACCGCACCCATTATGCCGTACAACCAGCATTCGCCAGAGGCCTTTATTGCCCGTGGTGGGCGCATTCCCGCGCCGCTTCATGCCCAAAGAAACTAATCCACGAATCTGTATATGTTTGGAATACATGTTAGTGCAAACCAAACCGTGTTAATAATAGTACATAAGTGAAGTGTACCACCATCGGCTAGCAAGAAAACGAGGTTAGAAACCATGGCAACAAAAAGAGAACAAATAAGCGAAAAACACAAGTGGAAGCTGGAAGACATTTACCCCAGCGACAAAGCATGGGAAGACGACTATATAAAGCTGGAGACGTTGTTTGAAGAGATTCCCCAACTAAAGGAATCTTTAACCAAAAGCGCCAAAGGCCTGCTAAAGACACTGCAAAAAATGGAGGAAATGGAGCACATTGGCGCCAGCCTGTATGTGTATGCGCGTATGCGGCGGGACGAAGACAATTCCTCTGCCAAATATCAGGCGCTTACCTCCCGCGCACAGGAAATTAACGTAAAGCTTTCTTCTGCACTGTCCTTTGTAAGCCCCACACTGCTCTCCCTGCCCAAGGGCGTGCTGGAAGCCTATATAAAAGATGGCAAAAAGGCAGCCAAAGCGGGCAAGCCCCTTGGCGCAATGAAACACTATGACTTTATGCTAAAAGAGCTGTTGCGCACCAAAAAACATGTGCTTTCCGCTAAAGAGGAACGGCTGCTTTCCATGACGGGCGATATTTCAGGCGCACCGCGCGACATTTTTACCATGTTAAACAATGCGGATCTGAAATTCCCCAGCATTGTAAACGAAGAAGGCAAACGGGTGCCGCTAACGCATGGCTCCTACATTTTGCTGATGCAATCTCCAGATAGAAGTGTGCGCGAACATGCATACAATGCTTTTTACAAAGTGTATAAAAACAATATTAACACCATTGGCACCGCCTATGCCGCCAGCGTAAAAAAGGATATTTTCTATGCCAAGGCCAAAAAATTCAGCAGTGCAATTGAACGGCCGCTGTTTTACGACAATGTGCCCTTGCAGTTGTACGACAATTTAATCAAAACCGTGCACGACAATTTGGATACGATGTACCACTATGTGGAATTGCGCAAAAACCTGCTGAAGCTGGACGAAATAAAAATGTATGATATCTATGCACCACTGGTGCCGGACGCAAAACAGGAATACAGCTACGAGCGTTCTATGAAGCTGGTTTCCGAGGGGCTGGCTGTGCTGGGTAAAGACTACGCAGGGCTGCTGCGGCGCTCGCAAAAGGAGCGGTGGATAGATGTGCATGAAACACCGGGAAAAACCAGCGGAGCATACTCGTGGGGGGTATTTGGCGTGCATCCCTATGTGCTGCTAAACCACCGTGGGGATTTGGACAGTGTGTTTACCATAGCGCACGAGCTGGGACATGCCATGCACACACACTATTCCAACAGCAACCAGCCGGAATCCAAGGCGGGCTACACTATATTTGTAGCAGAAGTTGCCAGCACTGTAAACGAAATTTTGCTAACACACCACTTGCTGGGCACAGTAAAGGCAAAAAAACAACGGCAGTATATTTTAAATCATTATTTGGATCAATTCCGCACCACGGTGCTGCGGCAAACCATGTTTGCAGAGTTTGAAAAAATGGCACACGGCAATGCCGAAAACGGCCTGCCACTTACCCACGCTTCCCTTTGCGAGATGTATGGCGAGCTGAACGCACTGTATCATGGAAAAACCATGCAGCCAGACGACAACATTCGCTACGAGTGGGCACGCATTCCCCATTTTTACAATGCATTTTATGTATACAAATACGCCACAGGGTTCTCCTGTGCTGTGCAAATTGCAGCAGATATTCTGGCTGGCAAAAAGAATGCGGTGGAAAACTATATCAAATTCCTTTCCTCCGGCGGTAGCGACCATCCGCTGGAGCTGCTAAAAATAGCAAATGTAGATTTGGCAAGCGGCCAGCCGGTTGAAGTTTGCATGCAGGAATTTGGCAAAGCCTTGCAGGAATTTGAAATGGCAATGGAATAAAAAGGACGGGCAAAAGGATTTGAAAAAGACTCTACAACAGAGTATAATTTATATTACAGATCCTCGTACAAATAAACTGTAATCATGCAAACAAAGGAGTTCTGATATATGAAATTATCATTTTCAACCTTGGGCTGCCCCGAGTGGAGCTTTGCCGATATTATAAGCACGGCCAGCGATATGGACTATGACGGCGTGGAAATTCGCGGCGTGGGGCACGAGCTGGACGGCTCTAAAATACCACAATTTTCGGATATGGCGGCACCCAAAACGCAAAAGCTGCTTAGGGACAAGGGGCTAGCCATTGCCTGCCTTAGCTCTGCTTGCTACTTAAACGACAAGAATATGACTGCACAAACACAGGAGCAAGCGCGAGATTATGTGGATACAGCGCAGCGTATGAATGTAAAATATGTGCGTGTACTTGCAGATTACGGCCCAGAGCAAAGCGGCCAGCTGGACGAGGGCTATATAGCAGCCCAGCTGAAAGAGGTGGCACAATATGCAAAGCCCAAAAATGTGGATGTGCTGGTGGAAACCAACGGTTATTTTGCCAACTCTACCCGTATGGCAGAGCTGATAAACAAAGCGGGGGAGCAAAATGTAGGTGTAATATGGGATATACATCACCCCTACCGCTATTTTAAAGAACGGCCAGAAACTACAATAGGCACCATTGGCGACCTGATCCGCCATGTACACGTAAAGGACTCTACCATAGATTGCGGCAAGCTGAAGTACACCATGATAGGCTATGGCGACCTACCCATAAGGGACTGTGTGGATAAGCTATTGGCCATTGGCTACGAAGGGTTCTTTTCACTAGAATGGCTGAAGCGCTGGGATCTCACCATGGAAGAACCGGGCATTGCCTTTGCTGCCTATGCTTCCTTTATGCGCGATTTAATTTAACATTTGCAAAAACACAACCCTCTGGACTGCATTTGTCCCGAGGCTTTTTTGTAGATTACAATGCTGTTTTTAATCAAGAAATAGTATGACATACTATAAAAAACGCGACCGTATTTTCCAATAAGCAGCCGCGCCCTTTATTCTCTTTTCTCTCTTCATTCTTTATCAAAAAGCCAACCTGATGTTGGTTATGCATATTCCATTTTCGCAGCTTGTGGTTCGGGGTGAAAGTGTTATGTTTCCACACCTTCACCCATTCGGATTCCATACACTTTCGCCTGCCATTTGCAGTTCTTCGTACACAAACCGCCTTGAGAGAACGCTCCTTCATCGCCAGAAAAAGGTTTGTTTTCATCCGGTTTGATGGGCTGATCGTATTGACCCAGAACCACTGTTACGGCTGACTAATTGCGCCGTCCTCACCATTGAAACCACTGTTTATGCTGTCTTCATCAAAACTATTTTCACCTGTTTCTCCATGCTTTTCGCTGGGGGAAACAGAGGCATTATCTTCCTTTTGGTCTTTCACGCTATTTTCGCTGCTGACAGTTTCGCCACCCGCTTTGTTCTCTTCGCCTGTTTCGTAGTTGTTATTTCCATTGGCTTGCGATTCTCCCGGCACCTCTTCCACCACAGGTATATCACCTGCGTCATCTTCACTGTGCACGGGGTTCTCAGGTTGCGGCTCTGCCTTACTTGGCTTTTTGCTGCTTTGCTCATTTTCCGCATCTGCCTTGTGCGCCGTTGCCGTTGCTGTGGGCTGCATTGTTTGCGTTGCCGCGGCCTGCGTTTTGGCAGGTTGGGCTGTGGCAGTGGCTGCAAGGGTTGGCTGTGGCTTACTGCTTGCCGCGGCCTCCTGCTCTGTTTTGTCCAGTATCGTGCGCATACTGCTGTTTTTATAGTCTTCTATTTTCACACTGGGGTCCAGCTGTTGCAGTTCTTTAATTGCGCTGTATTTCCCTGCCGAAACACCAAAGCTCTTTGCAGTTTCCTTCGTGGCCGCATCCACCTGTATGCACCTTGTTTGTGCTGGCTCTGCATGGTTTCTGGCGCTTTGCTCTACACCCAGCAGCAGTTTTTCTTCCTGCCGGGGGTCGCTGCTTTGCACAGCCATCAGCACCAACGCTTTGTCCGTTATATATCCAGTGCGGCTCTCCGCCTCCAAAATGGCGTTCACCGCAAACTCATATCCTTTTCCTTTTATATCCAGCGCAGCCAATAGTTCTGCTGCCTCCGCATTCAGCGGGCGTGCCTCCAGCACTTTGTCAAACCGATTTAGCTCCAGCTCTATACTGGGGTTTACATCTATACTGATATAGGCTGTATTGGTATAGTATGCTGTGGCGCCCAATGCCAGTACCACCACTGCCGCCACCGCACACGCCGCATAGGCCATCACCTGCGCTATGCTTCGCTTTTTGCCCTTTTGCATGTGCGCCGCCACCGCCTGCTTGGTTCCATTTACCAGTGCCGGCTGTGCTGTGATAAGGCCAAATGCCATTTTTATTTCTTCATGCATCCGGCTCTCCCCCCAACGCAGTTTTCAAGTCTTGTTTTGCCCGTGTTAGCCATGTGTATACTGTGTTTTGGTTTTTGCCTATTATGCCGGATATTTCCGGCGCGGTATAACCTTCGAAATAGTGCAAATATATTACCGAGCGGTACTTTTCGGGCAATGCTATTACCGCTTCCAAAACTTCCTTTGGTCTTCCATTTTGCTGGTCTTGCAGATGAACCAGCTCGTCCAGCGGCACTTCACTACGGAATGCCCGTTTCAGCAAATCTTTGCAACGATTGATACACACCCGTATCAGCCACGCTTTTTCGTGTTCTTTGCTTTCAAATTCTTTTTTATAGGTAGCGTATTTTATAAATACGTCCTGAAAAATATCTTCCGAATCGTGCTGATTTTTTGTGTACACAAAACAGATTCTGCGAACCATGTCAGAATATCGATCTATCGCCTGCATTACATCTGCTTCATTCCTCATTATCGGGTTCCATTGTTTCCTGTTGCCCTTCACTACTAATACGAGCGGATAGGTGCAATCCATTCAAAATTTTTAAAATTTTTCAGAAATTTTTTCTTTCAGCTTACTACCCTCATCCAAAAGGCGGCACAGCAAAGCTTCATCTTTGCTTAACACCGCTGTTTTCAGCCGCTGCAGCTCCTGCACAATGTTGTCTATATCCCCAGCAAGAAAGTCTCCATTTTCTATAAAAAGTTCTGCCCACATCGCTGCATTCATCTTCGCCACGCGCGTTAAATCCAAAAAACTGCCCGCAGAAAAACCCGTTTTTTGCGCAATGGGGTTTTTCACATAGCAGTTGGAAACCACATGCGCCAACTGACTGGTATAGGCAATGGCTCTGTCGTGTTCTTCCGGGGTGCTGTAGGTAACGCGCCCACAGCCCATCTCCATTGCCAGAGCTGCCAGTTGCTCTGCTGCAACTTCGCTTGTGTACACATCCCGCGTAATAATATAGCTGGCACCCGCAAACAGCCTGCCATCGCTATTTTCAAAGCCGCCCACTTCCCTGCCTGCCATAGGGTGTCCGCCTACATAGCGCACCCCTGCCTCGTGCAGCTTTTGGGCAACATTTTCCGCTACAAAACGCTTCACCCCGCAAATATCTGTAACCAGCGCCCCCTTTTGAAAGGCCGTTCCCAGCATATATGCCACCGCATCACGCGGGTATAAACATACAAATACCACAGCGCAGCTTTCCACACCATCGGCCACATCTATTGCGCCATCTTTCAGCGCCTGTTTCAGCACAGCCGGGTTACTGTCTACCCCTACAATTTGGTGCCCCACTCGCTTCAATGCCTTTGCAATAGAGCCGCCCAGCAGCCCCAGCCCCACAATGCCTATTTTCATGCTTGCCCCACAATCTGCCTCATCGCCTTCACAAAAGCTTCCATTTCCGCCGTTGTGCCAATGGTAACACGCAGAAAATCTGCCGTGCGACCACCCGCAAAATAGCGCACCAATATGCCATATTGCCGCAGCGCCGCAAATACATTCACCGCATCCTCACAACGCACAAACAGAAAATTTGCGCTGGAGGGCAATACCAAAAGCCCCATTGCTTCCAATGCCTTGCGTGTGCTTTCCCTATCTGCAATAATTTGCTTGGTTGTTTCTTCGTAGTAAGCTGTGTCGTGCAATGCCGCCGCAGCGCCTGCCTGCGCCAGCATATCCACAGTGTAGGAGTTGAAGCTATCCTTCACCGTTTCCAGTGCCGCTATCAGGTTTTCATCCGCTGCAATATAGCCCACACGCAGCCCTGCCAAGCTATGTGATTTAGAGAAGGTGCGCACCACGGCCAAGTTTTTATATTTTTTTATCAGCGGAATGGCGCTATCCGCACCAAAGGCCTGATATGCTTCGTCCACCACCACCACGCCATCCGTACCTGCCACAATTTCCTCTATGCTATCCAGCCCCAGCGCAATACCCGTTGGCGCATTGGGGTTTGCCACAACAGCACCCTGCCCACCGCACAGCCCCCGTACATCCACAGTAAAATCTGCCTTTAAGGGCACGCTGTGCAAAGTAATATCAAACAACTTTGCCCAAACCGGGTAAAAACTGTAGGTAACATCTACTGTGCGTATCGCCTCCCCCGGATTGAAAAAAGCCAGAAAAGCCAGCGCCAGCGCTTCATCCGAACCATTGGAGCAAAATACCTGCTGCTGCGCTATGCCCTGCGTCTGTGCAATGGTCTGCCGCAAAGCCTGCGCACTGGGGTTGGGGTACAGCCGCAAGTTTTGCGCCACGCCCTCTATTGCCGCAAACACTTTGGGGCTGGGGGGATACGCATTTTCGTTTGTATTCAATTTAATTAACTTTTCCTTGGGTTGTTCCCCCGCCACATAAGGCGTAAGCCCAGCCGCTTTTTCACTCCAATACCTCTTCAAGCCCAATTCCTCCGCTTTGTATTTTTCCATTTTATTGCATGATTCCGCAATATAAAGCATCACAGAAAATTCATAATTATTTTAACACAAATTCATGGAATTGTGTTACGATATATGGCATGGAAAAAATAAGAGACTACTACCCCGTGCATAAAAATGCACAAAAAAGACGCTGCAGTTGGGCATCTGGAGACTTGCTTACTGCGTATCACGATGACGAGTATGGTATTATAAAGACAACCAATGATAGTATTTTTGAGCAGATATGCCTAGAGGTATTCTGCAAAGGACATATATCACTGCCAATGATAGAAAAACGCAATGCACTGAAGGAGGCACTTTGCGACTACAACATAACGGCAATTACGGCTCTTTCCGATGATTCCATCCAAAAAATGGCAAAGAAGCTTTCGCTGCCCGTTGCAAAACTATTGGCAGTGAGAACAAATGCCCAAGGGGCGCAAAAGGCAATAGAAGATACCGGAAGCCTGTTTAAATTTATTTATGCCTATCAGCAACCAGATCGATTGTTGTTCGCATTGAAACGATACGGCTTCACACAGGTGGGCATTTCCACAATTACGGGTTTGATGAAGAACCTAGGGATTTTAGAGGCACACGAAGCAGGCTGTTATAAGAAAACAATAGCGACAGAGGAGTAGCATACATGCCCGCGTTTCTTACGCACATGATAGCAGCAAACAATGCCTTGGCATGCCTAGAAAACAAGCGTGTCAAGGCAATTATTGAGGCAAATATAGACGCATACCACTCCGGCGCACAGGGCGGGGATTATTTCTATTTGTATAAATACTACTCTGCCTTGAAGGGGCCTACTTACAAAATGTTTGGTTATGCACTGCACCGTGCCCGGCCGCAGCGTTTTTTTGTAGAGGCTGCAGAATATATAAAGGCCAGTGGCTCGGAAACGCTGAAAGCCTTTTTTTATGGCTACATTACGCATTACTATTTGGATATGCTAATGCACCCTGCAATTAACGCCATATGTCCAGACCCCATGCACAACCACAACACATTGGAATATGCTATAGATTCTATGTACGCAAGACAGTACGGTGTGGATGCTATGGAGTTTAACCGGGCAGAGCATGTAAGGAAAACCCATGTGCGTGGCAACCGCGGCGATGAAATCAGCCACTTTTTTGAAGCCATGCACCAAAGCCTGTACTACGGTTTTAAGCTGAAAAAGAACTCGTACCACACCACATACTCCTATTTTGAAAAATACAACCGAAAAATGCACAAACCCAGCAAAAGACAACTTCGGTGGATGAAACTGCAAAATAAATTTACCCTGTTGGATTTGTTTACCATGCTGTACTATCCCTACGAGGAAGTGAAAGACTTGTTCGACTACGAGCCTTTTTATCAATTGATAGAAAAAGCACTGGGCAAAGCTATGCAGTTGATAAACATTGTAGACGGGTATTTCAATGACGAACGCGATATTTCCATCATAGAATCTTTTGTTTACAATGTAAATTTCAATGGGCATCCTGTAACCCCACGCGAGGAACGAAAGCCATTTGCACGCATGTACCGCCGTGCCAAGCTAAAGCTTTAGCCAATTACTTGAATCCGAAAACAAAAAAGAGCGTATTGGCGGGTGTTTCCACATCGCCAACGCTCTTTTCTTTTTTATACTATCCCTATGCTAAACGGCTTCCCCTACAGTTTCGAACTGGCTGAGGTACAGATCCGAATAGAAGCCCTTTTGCTCCAGCAGCTCTTCGTGTGTGCCCTGCTCCACAATATCGCCATCCTTCATTACAAAAATCACATCCGCATTGCGTATGGTGGAAAGCCTATGCGCAATTACAAAGCTGGTG
>CAZQBV010000044.1:0-21275 GCA_964592125.1 uncultured Christensenella sp. | reverse complement strand
CGCATATTGCGCGTGATTTGAAACAAATGTTTCAAATCGGAATTGGTATAAAAAGTATAATTTTGTTTAAAAAATATTCATACATTTTTCACAATAGACTTGTATGATAATGATATAGCAATGATATAAATATTCAGGAGGTTCTTACATGAGCGACAATCATTTTATTCAGAACGACAACAACGACCCAATTAGCACACAACCAAATTATCAATACAGTAATTCTAACAATAACTATGGCCCCACCGAACCACAGCCCCCAAAAAAGAAAAATGGTATTACCGGCATTATTGTTGCCGTAGCTGCCGCAGGAGTGATAGCAGGCGCCATCCTTACCGGCTTTGTTATTCTTCCAGCAATCAACCGCGCCTTTTTGGCACCCATACAACAATTTACACAGCAGGCGGCAACCTTGCCCGGTCAGGAATCGGCAGATTCCAACAACTCTACCCCTCCCGCAATGGATGCCCCCAAGCAAGATAACGGAGCAAAGCCCATACTGGGCGGCAGCAGCGAAGCGCCTCAGCTAGGCGGCAATTCTGTTCCCATAGAAGACGGCAACAATCCTGTGCCTGAAATTGCTGAAAGTGCAAAAAAAGGTGTGGTGGGCGTAAACACCTACAATAAGACACTTGTTTCGGGAGAAAAGCCCGTAGAGCAACGTATCTCCTCCGGCACTGGTTTCGTTATTTCCAAAGATGGCTACATTCTAACCAACAACCATGTAATTGCGGGTGGCAATTTAATTAAAATTGTTACCAACGATGGCGATGAGCACGTTGCCGAACTGATAGGCAAAGACAGCGATACAGAGCTTGCCGTGCTGAAAGTAGAAGGGCTGAATATAGAGCCTCTTGCCATTGGCAATAGCGACGAAGTACGTACAGGCGAATTGGTAGTTGCCATCGGCAACCCATTGGGGGATCAACTGCAAAACACAGTAACCGTGGGCTATTTAAGCTCTGCATCCCGTCAGGTTTCGCCCACCGGTACCGAAATGACAATGCTTCAAACAGATGCCGCTATCAACCCGGGCAACTCTGGCGGCCCGCTGCTAAACTCTCAGGGGCAAGTAATTGGTATCAATACCATGAAGAGTATTTATGCAGGAACAGATGAATACGGCAACAATATTTCTGCCGAAGGCATTGGCTTTGCAATTCCCATTTCCGATGCTATGGATATTGTGGAAACGCTGATTCGTGACGGCGCAATTGTAAAACCGGGTATTGGTTTTTCTTACGAGCCCATTTCCGCTGAAGATGCTGAACTTTGGGGCACACCCAAGGGAATCATTATAAAGCTGGTGCAAGCTGGCTCTCCTGCACAACAGGCCGGCCTTAGGGTAAATGATATCATCACCCAAATTGATGGCGTGGATCTTACTGCGGAAAATGCTGAAGTTCCCACTTTTTCCAAAAGACAAGTAGGCGACAAAATCCCCGCAATTGTGTGGCGGGAAGGCGTAGAGTACCAAACAGAATTTGTTCTCTCGGACTTGAACAAATTGATAGAAGAACCAACTGTGCCAGAAATTCCACAGCAACAGGACCAGCAGCAGCAACCTACCCTACCGTTCTAGTTTTACCTATTCAAAATTTACAAAGAGCACTGTGCAGCTAACACCCTGCACCAGTGCTCTTTTTGTATTCCCACGGCTGGTTTCCACTGTTCACTATCCATATAATATGATATACTATTGCTTTATTATTGCAGTTTATCAAAAACGGAGGCAAATTCTTGCACAATATTTATCTGGACAATGCGGCAACCACAAAACCACTTGCCGAGCTGGAGCAACTGTATACCAAATATACAAATTCACTTTGGCAGAACCCATCCGCTCTGTATGCACCAGCCGTTGCTGTACAAAAGCAATTAAAACAAGCCGCGGAAACCTTGCTTCACGCTTTTGGCTCACCCATTCACAAATGTTTTTTTACCAGCAGTGGTACCGAGGCAGCCAATACTGTGCTATTACGGGGTGCCCGCAACAAAAAAAACATGAACTATGTGGTAGGCGGTGCAGAACATCCCTGTGTGGCAGAAAGCTGCCATCAGCTAGCAGAGAGCGGTGCAGAAGTGCGATATGCAAAGCCAGACAGCCACGGCTATATATCGCCGGAAGCTGTTTCTGCCCTTGTGGATGAAAACACCGCGCTTGTTAGCATCATTCATGTAAGCAACGAGACCGGTGCAAAAAATGACATTGCCGCTATTGCAGCCGCTGTAAAAAACAAAAATCCACAAGCACTGTTTCATTCGGATGGCGTACAGGCTTTTCTGCATGAAACTTCGGTGGATACATCCAATATAGATTACTATACTGCAAGCGCACACAAGCTGCATGCGCATAAGGGCACTGGTGTTGTTTTTTACAAGCCCGGTTCCCCACTAAAGCCATTGCTGCCGGGGGGTGGTCAGGAAGGCGGGTTGCGCTCGGGAACGGAAAATACGCTGGGTATTTTGTGCTTCGCATATGTGGCACAATATTTTATGGATAGGCAGGCGCAACATGTCTCTCACATTCAGCAGCTTAAGGAAGCGCTGCTTTGCGAATTGAACGGCATAAATGGCATTCACTTACTTTCCCCCCATGCTTCAATGGCATGCAATCACATTGTAAACCTATCTTTTGAAGGTGTTGCAGGTGAAACCTTGCTACACACGTTGGAAGCCTCAGGCATATATATTGCTACCGGCTCTGCCTGCTCTTCCAAAAAAGGACGCAGCAGAATTGCCACGGCGCTGGGCTTGCCAAAGGAAATTGCCAACGGCTCTATACGTGTCAGCTTCTCTGTATTCAATACGGTGGAAGAAGTGCAAATAGCAGCGGAAGAAATTAAAAAAAATGCAGCATTGCTGCAAAGATATAAAAGGGTATAGAAAATGATATTATTGATACGCTATGGTGAAATTTATTTAAAAGGACTGAATCGTCCTTATTTTGAAAAATTGCAAGCGCAGGCCATCAAACGTGCGCTGCGCAATTTTGAAGGCATTCAGGTGGTGAAGGGTCAGGGCAGGTTTTATGCTACCGATATAAAGGAGGCGGATATGCCACGCGTTATTTCTGCCATCACCAAGGTATTTGGCCTGCATTCTATTTCCCCCGCTGTAGAGGTGGAAAAGGATATGGATGCCATAAAAGAAACACTTGCCCGCCTAGCACAGGAGTATATGCAAAAAAATGCATTGGAACATGCCACTTTCAAGGTAGAGGCCAAACGTGCAGACAAACGCTTTCCATTGCGTTCGCTGGAAATTACGGCAGAGGCAGGCGGCTATGTGCTGGAGCACGTGCCCGGCCTTTCCGTAGATGTGCACAACCCGGATTTCAAAGTGTATATAGAAGTGCGTGAACAATGCTATGCCTATGTGGATATTATTCCCGCGGCTGGCGGCATGCCCCAGCGCAGCAATGGGCGCGCCATGCTGCTGCTGTCTGGCGGAATAGACAGCCCCGTGGCTGGCTATATGATTGCCAAGCGCGGAGTGGAGCTAAATGCCGTGCATTATCATAGCTTCCCCTACACCAGCGAAGCTGCCAAGCAAAAAGTAATAGACCTAGCAAAACTGATGGGTGCCTATGCCGGGCGCATACACCTTCACATTGTTGGTTTTACCGAAATACAGATGCAAATTCACGAGAAATGCCCCCCAGAAATGATGGTGCTGATTATGCGGCGGTTTATGATGCGCATTGCCGAAAAACTGGCGGTGCAGAATGAGTGCAAGGCCGTGATAACAGGCGAAAGCATTGGGCAGGTGGCCAGCCAAACAATGGACAGCCTGTATGTAACAGACAACGCCATAGGCTTGCCGGTATTTCGCCCGTTGATTGGTATGGATAAAAGTGAAATTATGAACATTGCCCAGCAAATCGATACCTATGAAACCTCCATACTGCCCTACGAGGATTGCTGCACAGTGTTTGTGCCCAAGCACCCTCTCACCCATCCCAAGCTGGAGCGCATAGAAAAGGCAGAGGCCGTGTTGGATATTGACGGCTTGATTGCGGAGGCGCTGGAAAAAGTGGAAACAATTGTATTATGAAGATACAAATAAATGAAAAAGCGGATTCCCGTATTGCCATTGTAGAAAACGACGGCATTGTATTGCAAAGCACGCAAGATGCGCTGGACTTTATGGCCACTTTAGGCTATCAGTACCATTGCGACAAAGTGGTGCTGCACATCGTGCATATTTCTGCAGATTTTTTTGATTTGAAAACAGGCCTCGCCGGAGAAATACTGCAAAAATATACCAACTATGGCGTAAAGCTGGCCATAGTTGGAGATTTCAGCATATTTAGCAGCAAAAGCCTGCATGATTTTATGCGAGAGTCCAACAAGGGGCAGCAAATTTTCTTCCTGCCAGATAAAGCAAGCGCAGTAGAAAAACTACACTCTGTGTAATACTAATTCCAAATTAAAACAAATGTTTTAATTTGGAATACCTCGCCGATGGCGCGGCTTGTTCCGCGCAAAGACAGCGCGGAACACGTCTCATGCCATCCCAAACGCGCTTCGCGCTATTACGAAGTATCCCTTGCGGATAAAAATGCAAGCATTTTTAATGGGATTGGGATAACCCCTCGCTATTTTCCTTTGTTTTATTTCTCTACTTCTTCTTTCAAATAGTTTCCTGCAATTTCTGCCGCGCAACGCACATACTCTGCACAGGGGCGTTTTTGATAGTACTGTTCCGTCCGCTCCTCTGGCTGTGGGCCTCCCTGCTTTAGCCCCAGCAGTTCCCCACATATAATAGAGCCATTCTCTTTTTTAAAATCTTCCGCCATTTTTTGCACAATTTCATAGCTTTGTACGCGCACAGCCTTGCCTTCCGGGCCGCCTTTATCCCCCTGCTGCGCACCCACCACCATAAACATGCCGGATACCGCACCGCACACTTCTCGCATGCGCCCCATGCCACCACCAAATGGCGAGGCTATCATCACTATTTTTTCTTCATCCACACCCATTATATCTGCATACGCAAGTGCCACCGCCTGCGCACAGTTGTACCCATCTTTAAAATATGCCACTGCTTTTTCTGCTCTGTCCTGCATTTGTCAAACCCTCCAATTGCGTTATCTCGTTATAAAGTATCATAGCACAAAAGTGGATGGTTTTACATATGCCACTTTCCCAATCCATGGTATAATATGATTGATTTGATTTGCAAATAAAAAAATTAGTTTTTTTGTAATATTTGTAATACTTGCGAAAGAACTGTGGTTGTACTTATAGAGAACACCTAACAGGCGAGGTATGGCAGTTGGTTTTACTGGTATTGTCCTTCAAAACAGAGGACGACAAAAATAAATTCGAATATCTTTACAGCAAATACAAAAACCTGTTGCTGCACAAGGCCTATGGTATACTGCATGACTACATGCTGGCGGAGGATGCGGTAAGTGAGGCATATTTGCGCATCTACAAAAATTTAAGTAAGATAGACGACCCAGAATCTGCACGCTGCATTGCTTTTATTGTCACCATAGTGAAGAACACAGCGCTCACGTTGCTTCAAAAAAAGGTGAAGCACACAACCGACGAGCTATACGACGAACAAAAGGACGCATTTGAGCTGGAAAACCATGTGGTGTCTCAGCTGAGTACAGAGGAAATCTACAGGCTGCTCAACCAACTTGGGGAGGAGTATCGCAGTGTGTTTCTTATGAAATATGCTTACGATTATAACAATCAAGAAATTGGAAAACTGTTGGGCATGAATGCAAACCATGTGGGCGTATTGCTGCACCGTGCAAAGAAAAAGCTTTCTTCTATATTAATTGAGGAGGGATATCTGCATGCCAAAGCATGATACGCTGGAACTGTTGTTCAAACGAATGGCAACAGACTATATAGATACATACGGCGAAGAGTTGCGAGCAGAGCATACTGCGCTTTCGAAAAGCAATGCAGAGCAAATTACCCCCTCTTTGGATGCCAAGGTAAAGCGCGGAAAAGACGCCATAAAGCGTTCCCGATTGACCCGTGGTTTTGGCATTGTGGCTGCCTGTGCGCTCATCGCAATCATTTTGCCGGTGCTGTATCAGCAATCCCAAACTGCTCCCAGCGAAGTGCCTGCTTTAGAACAGGCCGCCGTTTATTCACAGGCACCCAGTGCTGCAGCGGAAGACGCCATTGCAAAGGATTCCCCTGCCGAAGCGCCCGTAGCCGAAGCGCCTGCCATGGAAGAATCCTCTACCGAGGACGCACTTTCCGGCCAGCAATCATACCAGCCCATTCCACTTGGTTTCGAGTTGCCCGAGCAATTTTCTATTTCCAAACAAGCGCAGGATAAGGGGAAAACCATTTACTATCTAAACAATACAGAGCTGGATGATGTGGTTTTAACCATGCAATTCGCAAGTGAACTGCCAGATACAAGCGGTTTGAAGGAAGTGCCCATAAACACCTCCATTGCCTATGGCGAATACAATCCGGATTTCAGCAGGCTGATGTTTATACAGGATGGCATACTTTACGAACTAAGCAGTGAACATGATTTGAATACGTTGATTCAGCTGGGTCGAAGTATTTTAGTTTAAAAAAATACTTCCAAAATACGACCAAGCTGTAATAAATCCAAAACGCCGATGGTTCTTATTCATAATACGAAACACAAATAGAAAAGCTATAAAAACCACTTTTCTATTGCCGCATTAAGATGCGGCATAAAAATGGAATCCATTTTTATAGTGTTTGTATTGAACGGCTTTCTTAGCACAAAACACAAAAGTGTTTCGTGCTTCGTGCCTATGGCACGGATTAAAAACGTATAACGTTTTTAATCAAGAATTAGTATAACACAGCAAAACTTTGCAAAAACAGGAATGTGACCACCCGGGAAATTGCAGTCCTGCATTGGCAAACGTTTATGCGAGTAAGTCGGCGGGGCTCCCCGCAAGGAGAGAACACAAAATGAAAAAAATAATATTGATTGTATCCATCGTATTGATTGTTGGGCTATTGGCATCCTGCAGCGCACCAGCGCCTGCTGCCGAAGCCAATGCATACAGGCCACCCACTACCGATGAAGGCAGTGCCACAGAGGAAGCTTTGCCCGCAGATATTTTGCCTGAGGAGAACGCTCCTGAAGCCGCGAAAGAGCCTGCTGAAGATGATCCTGAAGCCATGTTTGATTCTGCCGTGGCAGCACAAGGAGAATCCTACATTCCCATTGACGAAAACACCGTTTGTCCCACAAATACAGATTCTCTGGTTACTTTTTCACTGAAAGTAGACACTGCCGCCTATTCTAATGTGGCACGCTACATTCAAAGCGGCCAACTTCCGCCCACAGATGCAGTAAAAATAGAGGAACTGATCAACTATTTCAACTATGACACCCCTATGCAATTTGGGAATGACCCGCTTGCTATTTATACAGAGGTGGGAAAGTCTCCCTTCGATCCATCCAAATACATTGCCTTTATACGTGTAAAGGCCAAAAACATTGATAAAGAAAAACTGCCCCCCAGCAACCTCACTTTTCTAATAGACACTTCCGGCTCTATGGATTCCTACGATAAGTTGCCTTTGTTGAAAAAAGCTTTTGGTATGCTAACTGAAAATCTGAGTGCAGATGACCGAATATCCATTGTAACCTATGCAGGCAATGCAGCTATTTTGCTGGATGGCGCAACCGGTTCGGATCAAGCTCGGATTATGTCTGCCATCAACAATTTGGAGGCGGGCGGCTCCACAGCAGGCGCAGAAGGCATCTGGACTGCTTACCAGCTTGCGCAGGCCAATTATATACCCAATGGCAACAACAGGGTAATACTTGCTACCGATGGGGATTTTAATGTAGGGATGTCTGATGTAGAGGCACTTTCAGACTTTATCAGCACACAGCGCAGCAGCAATGTTTACCTAAGTGCGCTGGGCTTCGGCACCGATAATTTACAGGATGATATTATGGAGACACTTGCCAAAGATGGCAACGGCAACTACAACTATATCAACTCCATCGCCACCGCCAAAAAGGTGTTGGTAGATGAGCTGGATTCCAATTTGTTTACCATTGCCAATGATGTAAAAGCGCAGGTGGAATTTAACCCCGAAAATGTGGAAAGCTATCGCTTAATTGGGTACGAAAATCGCCAGTTGGAAAACAAAGATTTTAGTAACGATAAAAAGGATGCAGGGGAAATTGGCATGGATACGGATGTTGTAATGCTATTTGAACTAGACTTGAAAAACGCAAATAGTGACGACCTGAAATATAGCATCAGCGAAACACCCACTCAGACAAGCTTTGACGAATACGGCAATGAATTGTTTGAGGTGCGCATACGCTATAAAAACCCGGGCAGTACTGAAAGCCAGCTTATATTGCAACCGGTTACTTTCGATCACATAGCCCCTTCCACCAGTAGCGATTTCAACTTTGCGTATTCTGTAGCAGAGTTTGGCAAGCAACTAAGGGAATCACACTATGCCAGCCCCGCCAGCATAGACGATATCATACAGCTAACAAGGCAAAATTTAGGTGCCGACCACGGCGGTTATCGTGCCGCACATCTCTCTTTGTTGCAACAATACAAGGAGTTGCTGGGCTAATAGCTCACAAAAAGTCTGAAAACCATAGAGATTTGTTGAATTGTATGGCAACATGCATAATACTCATTCCAGTACAAACAAGCGCAGGGCGAAGGAGCATCCATCCCCAGCCCTGCCTATTCGCCCTATCATAAATATTTTTTGATAAATGTAAAAGTCTCTTTGTTGATGCCAATTAGCAGCCCATACAACCCTTTGAAAAACCTACCATTCAGCATATGCACCAGCCCGTCCAATTGCGGCATTGTGAATGCACCATTACTGCACAAGCAAAAAGTACGCAGTGGCAGTTCTTGAAACGACAGCTCCATCATATTTTTCAAGTCGTCACGGGTTTTTCCCATAAACTTGGGGGCATGCTTGTCAAATAGCTTGTTGATAAACCTGCCCAGCCATGTTTCCCGTATATCCATCAATGTACTGTTGGCTGTAAAGCGCTTTTTTCCAATGTAAAACGCAGGCAAAGGCTTTCCATATACACTCTCAAATTCTCTATCTTTTATTATAAACTCTCCCTTTGGGAGATCGAAATAACTCGGAGTCTCTTTTTCTAGGTAGTCTAGCAGTGCTTCGTTTTGATCTCCGCACATCTGCACACTGCCACTCAGCCGAATATCTTGGCTGGAAGAGCCAAGTGATATTGTGTATTCGCCTTCCTCTACACACCACGAAGCCGTCTTTACATTGTAATAGCTGGCAAATCTTTCATCTATCGCAACAGAAACCTTTTTACTTTCCCCCGGCTGCAAAAAAACTTTCTTAAAACCACGCAATTCTTTTTGGGCACGTGGAATTCTGGAATGCGCCATTCCCACATAGCACTGCACCACCTCTGCACCTGCCCTAGCGCCCGTGTTGGTAACCGTGCAGGAAACGTGAATGTTGCCGCTTTTTTCTAAGCTCTTTGTGTCTATTCCCAGTGACGAATATGCAAAGCTTGTGTAGGAAAGCCCATATCCAAAAGGATATGCAACCGCTTTTTGTGCCTTTTCGTAATAACGATACCCCACAAAAATACTTTCGCGATACTCCACACCATTGCTATCCCCGGGAAAATAGTTGTAGCAGGGCGTATCTTCCAAGCAAAGTGGCCATGTTTCCGCCAGCTTCCCACTGGGGTTCACATTGCCCACAATAATATCCGCAAGGCTGCCGCCACCCGCTTGCCCTCCCAAATAGGCCAGCAATATGCCCTTCACCTTGTTGCGCCAAGGCAACATCACAGGCGCCCCCAACTGCATCACAACCACAACATTGTCATTCACATCGCAAACCGCCTCTATCAGTTTGTTGTGACTATCCGGCAAATTCAAATGTCCCCGGTCGTAGCCCTCGCTTTCATACACTTCGGGAAGCCCCGCAAATAGAACCACCACATCTTTGCCCTTGGCTGTTTCGCAAGCCTCCTGTATCAGTGCTTCTTCTACTTCTGTGGCATTCAAGCTATACCCCTCTGCATAGTCAAACTGCACTCCCATAGCAAAGAGTGCATCGTGTGCAGTCTCTAGGCAAGTGGGGTTTATTTTGCTGCTTCCCGCCCCTTGGTAACGCGGTATTTTCGCAAATGCACCAATCACCGCCATACTACTTGCACGTTTACACGGTAAAATAGCATCTTCGTTTTTCAACAATACGGTGGATGCCGATGCAGCTTTTTTTGCCAAAAGATGTCGTGTTTTCCCTGCATCGCTATATGCAGCTTGCCCTAAAACATCCGGCTTCGATTTTAATATTAGGGCAACAATGCGCTCTACCGCGCGGTTTAAAACAGCTTCTTCCAGCTTGCCAGTCTTTACCGCTTCCACAATTTTTCTGTCGTGATACCTGCCGGAGTAAGGCATCTCTATTTCCATGCCCGCTGCCAGTGCCTTTACCCGCTTGTTCGTGGCACCCCAATCCGAAACTACAGCCCCTTCAAATCCCCATTCATCCCGCAACACATCGCCCAGCAACCATTGGTTCTCGCTGGCATAGGTGCCATTTACACGGTTGTAAGAGCACATTACTGTCCACGGCTGAGACTTTTTCACCGCTATTTCAAATGCCCGCATATAAATTTCCCGCAGTGCCCTTTCATCCACCACCGAGTTGCTGGTCATACGATACTGCTCTTGGTTATTTGCGGCAAAGTGCTTGATAGAGGCGCCCACGCCTTTGCTTTGCATTCCCGTTATCATAGCTGCAGACATTTGACCAGTCAAATACGGGTCTTCACTAAAGTATTCAAAATTTCTTCCACAAAGGGGGCTGCGCTTAATATTGGCGCCCGGCCCCAACAGAACCGATATCCCTTCCTGCCTGCATTCCTCGCCCAACGCTTCTCCTATTTCTTTTGCCAGTTCCTCGTCAAAGCTGCATGCAGTGGTACAGGCAGGCGGAAAACAGGTGGCAGGGGCACTTTCATTGATTCCCAAATTGTCTGCTTCCCCCATTTGTTTGCGCAAACCATGCGGGCCATCTGTTATCATAATAGATGGCAAACCCAATCGCTCTATACCCTTTAGGTTCCAAAAGTCTTTTCCCGAACACAGTGAAGCTTTTTCTTCCAGCGTCATTTGAGAGACAATACTCTTGCTTTCGCTCCATACATCTTTCATGTTTATATACCAGTTTTATTCAAAATAGATAATACAAAGTTATTTTATCATACTTCCGCGCTTTCTCTGTGAACAACATGCAAAATATTTCTTAAGTTTATACCCATAGGGCGCAAACACAATGTCTGCCTTTTGCACTACAAAAAAGATCTTTCTGTCTCAGGATAAACACGGCGCATCAGTTCTATACGGCGCACCAGCTCTTGCCGTACATGGGCAGGGTGCATCACCTTGCAGTTGTGCCCCATACTCAGCAACACACCATATCCCATTTCACTTTCTACAAATGGCATACGAATATAAATTTTTCCATTTTCCATGTCTGTCATATACTCTTGCCGGCAATAATCGCTTGCTCGCTCCCGCAGGCATTCATCTATCACCAGTTCTATAACAATCAATTTATCGCTATGCCAATCTTTAAAATCCGTCATACCTGTTTCAAACTGCTTCGGCTCGAAGGTTTCCTTCAGCAAAGCTAAATTTCGCATTCTGCTTAAACGAAAAATGCGAAAGTCTTCCCTCTCTTTACAGAATGCCCGCAAATACCAGTGGTTTTCTTTCAAAATGAGTTGATGAGGTTCTACAATCCGCGTTTGCAAAATTTGGTTTCGCCCTGTGTAATCAAATTGAATCAGCAGGTTTGCTTCCATGCCCTTTTTCAAGTTCTCTATTGCTTTTGTAATATATGGGTTTGTGGACCATGGCGTCATATCAATATACAGCTGGCGCGATGAAAGCTCTATCGATTTTACATATTCACTGGGAATCAAGCTTTTGATTTTTTCCAATGTCTGGTTTAGTTTTGCATCTGTAATAGATCCCGACACACTATATAGGCTGGTAAGCAATGTGGAAATATCATTGTGAGTAAACAGTTTTTTGTCTATTTTATACCCTTCAATAATGGAAAACCCACCATTCACACCTGTATGCGTTACTATGGGAATCCCTGCACTTTCCAGTGCCGCTATATCGCGGTAAATAGTGCGCACACTTACTTCAAATTTTTCTGCAAACTGCGATGCGCTAATGCAGTCTTTTTGCAGTAGCATAGTCAATATAGCAATCAAACGTTGTAATTTCATAAAAAATCCTTTTTCCTTTAGTATAAACCCTGACACACTGATGTCAATCTTGTATGCTATGCTGATTATACTAAAAGAAGGAGCAATGAGAATGGAATTAAGAAAACAATTTGAAACCGTAATGAACGAAAGTGTAAACATGGCGCTTTCCACCAGTGTAAACAACCTGCCCAATGTGCGTATTGTTACCTTTGCATACGATGCAAATAAGCAGGGCAAAGTTTTTTTCACAACTTTCAAAGGCAACAAAAAGATTGAAGAGTTTTCCAAAAATCCGCATGTGGCCTGTATGCCCCTGCCACAAGAACCCGAAGCACAGGTGCAGGTTCGCATTTTCGGCAAAGTTCAAAAATCTGACATCAGTCTGGATGAAGTGATAGACATCGTATCTAAAAAATATACGGGCGGTGCCGATACGCTGAAAATGGGTGGAGACCAAATGGAAATTTATGAAGTTTGTTTTTCGCAAGCTTATGTAACAGTGTGCATGGCACCCGCACAAATAGTACAGTTATAGTAATACTGATCCCAGATAGAAATATCGCAAAATCGATATTTCAATCACTACCTTACGGCAGTTCCAAAACACTGTGCATTTTGGATGGGATCACTATTGAATGACATTCCCTCTCGAAAAATAAAAAATATTTTTCGAGTCGCGCATACTGCGCGCGATTTATTACGAAGTATATCGCTTCATTCATTTGTTTTTTAGGGCGATGAAATAGATGTTTTAAATCGGAATTGGTATGAATCTCAAAGAAAAAAATCAGTTTTTTCTCTTTTTTAATTGAGATAGGGATAACAAAAAAACAACCGAAGAAATTTCTCCGGTTGTTTTTTATTTCTTAGATAATTTAGTGCTGTGTTACTGCGCCTTTTTGTCCACCCTGCGGCTGCGCTTCATCTTTGTTCTTATTGCGTTTTACAGCCACCTGTACTATTAGTATTACCAAATGTGCAATAAATACGCCCACGATCAACGGTGTCCAGTTGTCTACAAACACTACAGGAAGGGTGATATCCTCCAGTATTAGGAACAGTATGCCCACCAACAGTCCAGACACTATTGTTAGAATCTTCAGCACCAAACTTCTTTTCTTGCTAGACTGTTCTTCCTCTTCTGCATACGCATTCGCACGTCTTTGCCTTTGCGTATCCATCTCATTTTCGTCCTTTTTCCTCTTCTTCAAGAAGATGGTTACAAACACCACTATTGCTATGGCCAATGCCGCAATAGAGACTATCAAGTTCAGTAACGACCAAACACCATTTGCCTGCATATTTCCCAAAGGAACTTTGCCATCAGCTATATCCTGAATCAGGTTTCCACTTTGAGATTCTGCCATCGTCACATCTTCTGGCGACATTCCAGATGGCGGCTGTGGGGTTTCACCACCTGTGTCAGTTCCGCCTCCTCCGCCACCGGGCGTTGTAGTGGGCTGCACTGGCGGCTGCGTCGGCTGTTGTGTCGGTGGCGCTGGCGTTTGTGTCGGCGGCACCGGTGTTGCGGTCGGCGGCGCCGGTGTTGTTGTCGGTGGCACCGGCGTTTGTGTCGGCGGCACTGGCGTTTGTGTCGGCGGCACTGGCGTTTGTGTCGGTGGCACCGGCGTTTGTGTCGGTGGCACCGGCGTTGGCGTTGGCGGCACAGGTGTCGGTGTTGGCGGCACAGGTGTCGGCGTTGGCGGCACATCTTTCTTATACCGTGCATATAGCGTTAAATCACTTTTCGGCATTTTCGCGGAATCTATCTCCCACTTTTGCCCACCACTTTGTGCATCAAACCATCCAGTAAAGATATAGTCAGCTTTTGCCGTATTCGGCTCTGCTCCAGCTGTTCGCAACACCACACCAGCCTTTACGTTTTTGTACTGTGCTTTTATCACACCATCAATCACATAGGTTAATGTGTATCCATCAGCCACCCTACGCGCGTACAAATCCAAGTCCATATTTGGCATTGTAGCCGTATTGGGGTCAATTTGCATTCCGCCTGTGCGAGCTGTAAACCAGCCCACAGCCTTGTATCCGGTATCCACAGCTATAGTGGGTACAGCACCCACGCTGGCCAACACGTCGCCTTCTTCCGCATTATACATCTGCGTACCACTAAGGTCGGCATTAAAGTCGTGATACGTCAATTTGAATACCGAAACTGGAGGTGTATAGCTGTTGTTCAGCTTCAGTTCCACCGTGTTGCCTTGCGCTGCCACTTTCACACAGTCCTTAGCCTTATACAGTGTATACTTTTGAGAATCCCCCGGCTTGTAATAGGAACTGTTGCTCACATTCCAGCCATCTGCCGCATAGGGCGAGCTGGTCAGCTCGTATACATCATATTCCACACCTGCCAGAACTGTATCGCTGGCGTAAATATTGGTCTGGTTCTTCACCAATCGTATGGCTGTATTTTCGTTGAAGCTTTCGCCCTTTTTCACTAGGTAAAGATCTGTAGCCGCACCCGTAGGGGCACTGGCACCGCCATTCCATGTTTTGGTCAGCGCCACAATACCGCTTTGCATGGTATTCAACACCCCAAGGGAAACATCCGCACTATAGTTGTTGCCATCTCGCTGCGGTATACTAATGCGCTTTTCATAGTACGTATTGGGCGCTGCACCCGTTTGATCCGCACTCTTGGTAAAGCCCACCGGCACATAGCCTGCCGGGCTGGCTTCCACTAGGGTATATTGCCCCCATGCCAAATTCCCAAACGAGAGTTTTCCGCCGTTGGCAGTGGTTCCACTGGCCACTAGGCTACCTGTTTTATCTTTTAATTGAAAGCCTATGCCATTATGTGCTGCTCCAGTATCCAGTGTTTTGGTGATATTGATGCTGCCCGGTTTTTCCTGGTTTACAATATCCACTTTCACTTCTTCTTCGGGCAAGGTAAGCACAGGCACCTGCCCATCCTGAACTTGCACGCCATCCTTACGCACCATCACATTGTAGGTTTGCTGTATTTGCATGCCCGACTGGTCTGTGCCCTCTGTAATTGTGTAAACACCCAGCGGTACTCTTTTCAATGTGGCAGTAAAGTTGTTGCCGGGGCCCAGTATCAGGTTTTGCCTGTAGCTATTGGGTCCATCTATCTGCACATTAAAGCTGCGTCCCGCCGTTTTGGTAATGTTGTTACCTGCCACATCCAGCACTGTTTTGGTCAGCACCATGGTGGCATTTTTGGTGTCCTTCACCTGCGCGCCCACTTTAGGCGCCTCTATCCCTGTCAAATCAAAGTTGATACCGCTGGTATCATTTGCCTTCACATGTGTGCCAAACGCAAAGGAGTTCCATGCGGTATATTCGTTGGAATCCTTTACGGGGAATTCCAAAGTATCCGGCACATGCATGGGCACATTCACTGTTAGCTGCTCGCCCGGCACCAGTGGCGCACTGTACACAATGCGGAACCCATAAATATCCTCTAGTGCAGGCTCTGTGTCTGTCCAACCTGCGGGTACTGCGGCTGTGGTGCTATCCCACAATACACTGTCGTAAACTGCATTCTTGTCAGTCTGGTACCATATGGTATATGCCCCCACCGTCTTTGTGGAGCTAACGGTGATATCTCCAGCCAGCAATGGGCGGTATTCGCTATCACGCTCCTGCGTGCCCACTACCGCGGTATCGTCCACATAGGGCAAGCGATCCACAATCACCAGTTTTTCATAGTTAAAGCCCTGCCCCAAGGAGCCATTGTTTATATGTAATGTGTTGCTAAAGTTTTCTCCCAACGGCACCACTACCCTTGCGCGGTTCTCATCGGTGCTTTGCACCGTTTGATTGCCAAAGGTTGCGGACTTGAAGTAGCTTATGTTTGCTTCACCCCAAATGCCTATTTCTTTTTTGGCTTCCATAGCCTTGGGTGTTTCAGTGGCATAGTCTTCCACTCCCAAATCCGCCAATGTTTTGGGGGTTATGGGTGTACGCACATCCCCGACAAAGCTTCCCTTAATTGCTCCCCCCGAGGTATTTTGCGCAAAGATGGCCTGTTGAGACGCTTGCGGCAGCAAATACGCCGCATTGGTATACAGGTTGTATTCAGGGCTTACCGCATTCAATGTAACTGTGGTGCCATAGCTTATTGTAACGCTCTGCCCCCGCGGAATATCTCTTCCCAGCTTCCATACCAGTATGTTCGTTGTTCCATTTGGCACAATTGTGGGGTCTGCTGCCGCAGCACCGGCTATTTTGGCAGAACCCGCCTTGTATGTCAATTTGGCGGGCAATACATCTATGATATACGGGTTCAAAATGGAGGTTCCCGCATAGCTGCCGTTGTTGCCCGCCACAATTTGCCAATTTACACTGGTTCCATTCTTTTTAATGGCAGGTTCATTCACAATTGTTTTCGTAATCTCTGGACTAATGCGGTCGCGCGTATACAGCACATCTGCTGTGGCCTTCACAATTTTATCATATGCAACTGCATACTTTGGACCTATAGCGCCTGCGGGAGCCGCAGCCGCAGCCCGCGCCCAATACCAGCCGTCAGCTGCATCCGGATCATCCAGTTTTTCCACCTGTTTGCCGTCACTGCTCAGCTTATAAATACTATTCTCTGCGCCACCACCAAACACCATAGCAGCCTTGTTGGTTACCGTGGTAGAGCCCGCCCACGCGTCAGCACCATCCATATAGTCGGTTCCCACAACTGCCTTGTAGGTAATGCGATATTCCCCCGCTTGAATTGCCCCATTCGTACCCAGCGTACCAACAAGACTAAAATCTGCGGGCAAATCAAACTTTATATTCTTTCCAGAAACATCGGCAGTAATTGCACCACCTGTTGATCCACTCACACTATCATCCACATATTCCTGTCCCGCAGGCAAAACATCCTCTAAGAAAAGATTCTGCATTGTAGAGGCATCCAAAGCGGTTGTGGAATAGTTGCGCATCACCAGTGTATAGGTAACCTGCATGCCCGGGCGATAGTCTCCGCCAGAGGCCAGCTTTTGAAGGCTTACAATAGGCGCTTCCAATGTGCCAATCAAGTTGCGTGTGGCTTGCAGCGCATGGGAAGTTCCCTCACCATACCAGTCTCCATCATCCGTTTTGAAGGTCACGTCTCCGCCTTCTACCGCATCGTAACGGTACAGGGAGCTTCCATTGCCATCCACACCATTCAAATTGCGCAATGTATAATTGTGGGAACCACTTGCTCCCGTATCCATACTATCCCAAACGTACAAGCGTGCCTGTACAGGAAACTGAGTGGACTGACCTGTGAATGCATCTCCATCTGCCTCGGTAGGCGTGGTTGCTTTAAACGTTACTTTTAACGTGTTGTTCACAGCAAGAACATTAGCTAAATCTGCAGCGCCACCGCCGGTAGCTAATTTTTCCACTCTAAATGTATCGCCAGTCACAGTTACAGTGTAGCCTGCCGTATCCACATGGAAGCTGCTATCATCTCCACCTTCAAACGCAAATCCCTTGGGCAGCTTACCCACCAATACCAACTGCTTGATGTCCTTGCTGCCATCAAAAGTATTGAGTTGGTTCTTTACTGTCATCTCAAAAGTTACCAATCTCTGCTGACTGGACTTAAACTGGCTCTGATCCGCAGGGTCAGCTGCACCCCCACCTACAGGCACACTGCCCACAATCTCTAGGTCATAGGCCACATACGGGCGTTCCCCATATGTTTTGCCCGGCAAGCCAATGCCCGCGGTTTCATCGTTCACCCAAACATAGTTCTTCAAATCTTCGGAATTCGTGGGCCACGTCTCACTGCCCAACTCAGCAATTGTTTTGGCCTGAACAGTGTACACAATGGTAATGCTGTCCCCACCTGCTAAGTTACCGTCAAATCCCCACTTTATTGTGGATTTGCCAGCCCCAGGGGCATTTTCTGTATAGCTGGTGTATTGATTCACACCCATGCTGGTATCAGTTAGCACAGCAGTTGTTTCCGCATTGGTTATTGTCACATTTACGCTTTGCACCTGTAAACTACTATGCTTAAAATATTTCGTGGGCATTATATCTGTAAAAATGGGGTTCTTCACCAAGCGCCCACTGTCTGCCGCACTTAAGTTTTTATAAGTTATGGTGTACTGCAATGTTTCGCCCGGGCTCACCATTGTTGCACCCGGTTGCGTTATATTCTTCACCGTTTTACTTAAAGAGGTTTTGGGAAGCTTATTTTCTGCCAGTTGCGCCGTGGCTGTGGTGGTAACCGTGTACGGCTTTGCACTGTAGCCACTGCGTGCATAGGTAAAGCTTGTTGTGGCACGGTTTTCCATTGTGTAGCCCTTATCCACGGGCTTCTTCGCATCTACTGTAAATGCAAACACAGGCTTACTCACCACAACAAAGGGTGTTTTGGCACCATCTGCAAATTGCAGGCTCATCAGCTTAATATTTTTCTGGTCTTGATTCAGTCCTGCCGCCAAATCTATCGTTTGCCCAGCAGTCACTGCAATGGTTTGGGTTGCACCATCTTTATATGTAATCAACAAGTTTTGCGGGCTAATGGCAACGCCTCCGGCGGTATAGCTTCCAACACTTACCGTTTTAGGTATCAAAGAGCTATCAAAAGGGCCATCTGTAATGGCAAGCCCATTCACCGCCACCGCAGGGGAAATGCCTTCGCCAAAGGAAGTGCCCACTGAAAACTGCACTTCGCCACCATCTGCAAAACCTTCTGCCGGTGCTGCATTTTGCAATGTCTTTTCTATTTTCAAGCTGGCCGCCAGTTTAGGGTCTATCGATTCATCCGGCTTTAAACGCGTTAAGGTTAGCGTGGCCGGGGTTCCCTGCATGTCTTTTGGTTCGTCTGCATTTACGCCCTTCACGGAAAGAACGGGCTGAAGCACAATGGTTCTGGAACCTGTTTCAGGAAAGCTTGGGTTAATTCGCACTGTATTAAAAGCAATTTTATAGCTAAAGTTGTTATCTGCCTGATTTGCTTTCGGCGTATAGGTAAAGGCTATTTCAAATTTACCGCCACCCAGTTCCGTTACGGTTGCTCCGGAAACTGGCGCATTTCCCATGCTAACCGCAATATCTGATGCCTTCAAACCCAAATCCGGATCCACTGTCAATATATCCTTTATATAAAACTCTTCGGCTGTATTCATAGGCGCCAGTTTGTTGTTGTTCACATTTACGGTATAGGTAAATGGCCCTGAATAGTCGGTGGACGTAAGAGGTAAGTCGTTTTTACTGGAAGGGCTTACCGTTGCTTTGGCACTCCAGCTTAAATTGGCCTTCGCCGCAACAACTTTTTCTGCGGATTTACCTTCAATCTTTGTGTAGTCCGGCTCGTTGCCTTTATAATATATTTGCGCGTCTAAATTTAGTGGTTTACCATCCGGCGTAATTCCCTCTTTAAAATTTACAGGAAAATCAAACTGCAAAATACCATAGGAAAGTTCATCCATATCAAACGCCAAATAGGAATTGGCAGGATTGCTTCCATCTACATGCAATTCAGCTTTCCCCTGCTTACCGGGGTAGTTAAACCACTGTTGCATATTTTCTGTATCCAAAAAGGAGAATGCTTCCCCAAAATAGACACGCAATTGCAGGTTTTTAAAAACTTTACCCGCCCCATCTCCAGCAGCATCGTGATTCACCCCCATGCGCATGGTAAGCCACAGTTCTTCCCCGGCATTTACAGAGTTCACGCTGTTGTCAAATGCAAAGGTAGGAAAAAATCCATTCACATCAGCATTTATCTCGTCGGCTGTCAATGCGTCTGCTGCCAGCACAGCATCATTTTCTCCCTGCATACTTTCTGCCGGAACTGCCTGTGCCTCTTCCACTAGCATAGCCGCCTCTTCTTGCAAACCGGGCTGCTCTTCTGGCGGCGCTGGTTGTTCCTCTGCAGTGGGCCTTTGCAGCTCTGTTGGCACTGCCTCCCCAATATCACCGGGTGCTGCAGTTGCCACTTCCCCCTCTTGAGGCAACAGCACGCTCTGTTCCGCACCTGCCATTACCGAGGCCACGGTTCCCAATACCAGAAGTGCCACAATGGCAATCGCAATTAATTTTTTGCTCATATCAAACTCCCTCTTCGCTCCAATGTCCCTATATTTCAGGGTAGTGTCTT
Organism: uncultured Christensenella sp.; assembly: GCA_964592125.1. Classification (GTDB taxonomy): domain Bacteria; phylum Bacillota; class Clostridia; order Christensenellales; family Christensenellaceae; genus UBA5399. The sequence continues at coordinate 952 of CAZQBV010000044.1, read as the reverse complement.
CGTTCATTCTTTTCTTATTCTATTACAACTTCGTGGCACAGCCGCAAAATGTATAATACTGTATAAAAATAACATTTAATACCATATAGGTATGCTATTTAATTAGAGTCTTATGTAATTATATCACAAAAACTTATTTTGTATATAGTTTGACCAAAAAGAGTGGGTAATTTCAAAACAGTTCATAATATTCTATAAATACACTTTGTTTAGTTGCGTCAAAAGGCACATCCAAACATTTCAGTCATTTATTCTTATCGTTTCTTGCAAGTACTTCAGTGGGTATTGGCGATTGACTAGGCACATCCTCATTCACTGTACAGGCAAATGAAACTGCGCCGAACAATACAATTAAGAGTATAACTAAAACTTTTTTCATAAAACCCTCCGTTCATTTCTTCAGTAATAATGCAATGCCGGTTCAAACAAATCCACTTCCTCAATTAGCATAGTACAGTTCGGATATGAAGCAAAATATTGTTTTGAATACCGTTTTATCTCTTTCAACTTTTTTGTCATAATCTGTTGGGCGATGAGCTTAACTATGGTGGCTATATCTGGCTCAATGCCACAAACAATCTGTATGGGCTATTTATGCTATTTGCCAATCAAACATAGAGGTTTTTATTTTGCGCCTTTGGCAAAGGTTTCAACACTGAATTTCACAAAACGTTGTGCTGTTTTGTGTCTGCAATTCTGGCGAGAGCAAAAAAGTGATTTTTCACTTTCTTATTGGATTTTATCATGTTGTATTATCTTATCAAATTTATTATATTGACAGTATAATACAGCAAAACTATTTTAAAAGAGTAAATTCTACGGTGCCTTTTCCCAACTGGATGCGGATACGAGGGCACTCACAGCTTATTTTGCAAAACAATAGCAAACCCATCTGATAAGCGTTCTTGCTCTGTTGCAAAACCACAATTGTTCAGTTATGATATTATTGTGA
>CAZQBV010000043.1:0-21402 GCA_964592125.1 uncultured Christensenella sp. | reverse complement strand
ATAAATCAGCACACAAGCCCATCCGCCTGGCCCAGGGTTATACGAACATGCACCATCGGTATAAATTACTACGTCTTTTATATTCACTCCGATAGCTCCTTTGAACGCTTTACACAGGCATCTACCGCATTTTTAATAATACCCCGAACATCCTGCTGCTCAAACACCTTCATGGCCTCTATGGTGGTTCCACCCGGCGAGCAAACATCTTTTATCAACTGTTCCGGCTCTTTCTTGGCTGCCTTCAGCATGGCGCAGGCTCCTTCAAAAGTTTGAATTGCCAAATTTAACGCAGTTTCACGGTTCAGCCCATTTGCCTCACCTGCAGTAGCCAATGCATCTACAAACAAGTATACATAGGCTGGGCCACTGCCGGCAACCCCTGTCACTGCATCCATTTGGTTTCCCCCAACTTCTACCATACTTCCCAGCTCTTTTAATATACTATAAACAAAGCTTTGTTCTGAAACAGTTAGGTTGTTTGGAGTTTGTATGCTAATGGCTCCCTTCCCTATCATCATGGGGGTATTTGGCATGATTCGCATAACGCGTGTATCCGCAGGAAGGTATGATGCTAATTTTTCTACTTTAACACCAGCCGCAATAGAAATAACAGCTTTGTTTGATGCAACAATTTCTTGGGATACTTGTTGCACAATGTTGGGCTTTACACATAGAAAAATAATTTCAGATTTTTCGGCTAACTCCCCTATTGAGTGGCAAATAGTTACCCCCTGAAAACACGCCGCTTTTTCTTTGTCAATATCGTATACAGATATATTGGAAGCAGATAATAGTTTCTTCTCCAGCACACCATTTATTATGGCGGCTGCCATATTGCCACAACCAATAAAGCCAATTTTGAAAATATCCATTTTATTCCCCTTAGTGTTATTATTCTTTTATAGTATACTCAAATATTTGCTTAAATGGAAGTGCAGGTAAATTTCATTTGCCTTATATTGAGTCGTATATTTTTCCAGTTGCTATTTGTACAAATATCTAGGTTATTTAATTATTTGTGCAGAATACTCTTATTTGCTAACTATACATATGGAATTTGGACCTTGAAATCTGTATGAATGTGTACTATTATAAATATACGATTTATATAGAATATATTCATCTGCTTGTGTTGTTGGCATAAGCAAAAAATATCATATCTTGCATTGTCAGTTTATAAAATATCTGTAATTTGGCAAGCGGCAAGCAAATCACAAGTAAAAAAATCCTTTGTTCAAGAGGATTTTTTTACATATATTGTTCAGTTTTTATGAGTTGGAGTATATTCTGTGTTTTGCAATTGACATTCATACCTTGAAATGGTAAAATCGAATTTGTGAATTTGATTGGCGGGGTGTAGCGCAGTTTGGTAGCGTGCTTCGTTCGGGACGAAGAGGTCGCAGGTTCAAATCCTGTCACCCCGACCAGCGGATGTGAATCCGCCCACAAGTCGCGCATCATCTGTGATGGTGTGCGATTTTTGTATCCCACGTACAAGTGCCATCGTTTTTATCAACACTACACAGTAAAGAATCGCTCTGTAGCGGTTCTTTTTGTTTTCTGCAATTAATAAATTAACTGGTAAACGAGGCTGGGGTTCTGCGCCAGCCAACAGCGCAGAACCCACCTCATAACCTCATATCAAAAAACGAGAAAGAAAAAATTATAATCCTAAAACAAACTATTTTTTTGCATCATATATTTTTCGATACAACTCAGCAATATCTTTCACCAAAGGATATTTTGGGTTTGCTGTAGTGCATTGATCGGAAAACGCTTTATAAGCCAATTGGTCTACTCCATCCATATAGGTTTTTTCTTCAATGCCGCACGCTCTAACAGACATTGGTATGTCAATGGATTTTGCCAATGCGCGAATGGCATTTACTAAGTTTGCAACACTCTCTACGTCATCTTTTCCGCCAAACCCTAAATATCTTGCCAGTTTTGCATATTTTTTATCTGCAATAAATTTTTCATATTTGGGGAACGTAGCAAATTTGTCTGGTTTTTTTGCGTTGTATTCTATTACGTATGGCAATAAAATGGCATTTGCCCTGCCATGCGGTATGTGGTAATCCCCACCTAATTTATGAGCCATTGAATGATTTAGCCCCAAAAACGCATTGGTAAAGGCCATTCCAGCAATACAAGATGCGTTGTGCATCGCTTCACGCGCTCTGCTATTTGTCTCACCTTCATCATATGCCGCTTTCAAGTTTTCAAAAACCAATTCACACGCCTTTAACGCAAGACCATCCGTATAATCAGATGCCATGACAGAGACATAGGCTTCAATTGCATGTGTCAACACATCCAAACCGGTATCCGCGGTGATAGATTTTGGCATAGACATAGCAAACTGCGGATCAATGATTGCCACCGAAGGCGTAAGCGCATAATCTGCCAAAGGGTATTTGATATTACCATTCTTTTTATCCGTTATCACTGAAAAAGAAGTGACCTCACTACCTGTACCTGATGTTGTGGGAACGGCAACAAACTTTGTTTTTTCTCCTAAAATTGGGAAATGATATGCGCGCTTTCTAATATCCAAGAACTTTAGCTTCAAGCCACCAAACGAGGTATCTGGATGTTCATAAAACAACCACATCCCTTTTGCAGCATCTATGGGGCTGCCGCCTCCCAGCGCAATGATAACATCCGGCTTAAATTCACGCATTGCTTCTACCCCGCGTTGAATGGTTTCTACAGATGGATCCGGCTCTACATCTGCAAAAATTTCACTATGACAATATTCTTTCCGCTTACGCAGGTAATAAAGCACTTTATCCACATAACCTAACTTCAACATCATGGGGTCTGTTACAATAAATGCACGGCTGATATTGCGCATTTGCTCTAAGTATTGGATGCACCCATACTCAAAATAAATTCTTTTAGGGACTTTAAACCATTGCATATTCACTCTCCTGCGGGCAATTTTCTTTACATTCAGCAAATTGGTTGTGGATACATTTTGCGTGGTAGAATTATGCCCATACGAACCGCACCCCAACGTCAGCGAAGGCGTATTGGTATTGTAGATATCTCCAATTGCCCCTTGCGATGCAGGTGCATTTGCAATCACTCGTCCCACTCGCATTCTTTTCCCATATGCGTCAATCAATTTCTCATTCGAAGAGTGAATCACTGCTGTATGCCCAAGGCCGCCCATCTCCAACATTTTATTTGCCATGTCAAACCCTTGTTCTGCATTTTTTACCACATAATATGCCAATACAGGAGAAAGTTTTTCCCTCGATAGCGGATATGCATCGCCCACATCCTCCAACTTGGCAATGAGTATCTTGGTATTTTCCGGTACAGCAACCCCAGCTTTTTTTGCTATCCAGTGAGCATTCATCCCAACAACATCTGGATTTACAGCTTTTTTCTGTGGATTAATTACAAAATCGGATACCTTTTTTATTTCCTGCTCATTTAGAAAATAACACGAATTTTCACTCATGTATGTTTCAAATTTTTTCTGTATTTGCTCATCCACAATTACCGCCTGTTCCGATGCACAAATCATTCCATTGTCAAAAGTTTTAGATAACATCAAATCTGTACAAGCACGTTCAATGTTTGCCGTCTTTTCAATATAGCAAGGAGTATTTCCCGGCCCAACTCCCAGCGCAGGCTTACCCGCACTATATGCACTTACCACCATGCCGCTGCCACCGGTTGCAAGTATCAATGATACGCCTTTGTGATTCATTAGTTTCATAGTTGCATCTACAGATGGCGTGATTACCCACTGAATTGAATGTTTGGGCGCACCAGCTTTTATCGCTGCATCCAATAATATTTGTGCAGCCATCACAGAACACTTTTGTGCAGACGGATGAAATGCAAAAATAATAGGATTTCTTGTTTTGACACATATGATAGACTTAAACATTGTTGTAGAAGTAGGGTTTGTAACTGGTGTAACGCCTGCCACTACACCCACTGGCTCCGCAAAATTATCATACCCTTCCATCTCGTTGCTCTCAATCACTCCAACAGTTTTTTGATCTTTGATTGAGTTCCAAATATACTCTGTTGCAAAAATATTTTTTATTACTTTGTCTTCAAACACACCTCGACCGGTTTCTTCAAAAGCAGCACGAGCAATTTCCATATGATGATCCAGTCCAGTCAACGCCATAGCATGCACCATCTCATCAACTTTTTCTTGATCAATACACAAATACTCTTCCAAAGCTTGCTGTGCATTTTTTACCAAACCATCAATAACTTGATCTAAAGTTTGGTTTTTTTCTTGTTTTTTCTCCATGATGTTCCTCCATATTTTTAAATTTATATCAAACGAAAATCGTTTGTTAACTTCGTTACTTTTTTAACATTATTTTCGTGAATATTTTAAAATCATTTCTATTAAAGCATTTCCACTCTTAAAAAATTCACTTTTACAGTATTGCATATTGTGATTTTTTTGTCAATATAATTTTTGATTGCCTAAAAAGGAACAGAAATCTTAAAAATTCAATTTAACATGCCTATCTCATTTTTGATGCTATTCAACTTCCGGCGATATAGCAAAATGGTTGTTATGTAATATTATAGAACTTCGTATGTTTATTGTAATTGAGTGTGTTGCTGCTAGTGTGTTATAATTGAATTGAAATAATCCTACTTTGTTTATCAGGTGATTTTATATTTAGCCAAAGTCAATACTGTGAGGTGCACAATTGTCAAATAATAAATTTCATCACACTGCATCAAGAATAACAGTGAATGATACCTATTTAAGAAGGCCACATATACACAAGTTGCTGGAGCAGTCTTTAGAAAAGCCAGTAACAACGATTGTCGCTGGCGCCGGATATGGTAAAACCCAAGCTGTTTATGCTTTCTTGCAGGAGTATGACACCGTAACCATATGGCTTCAGCTTTCCATGTTCGACAACCTGCCAATACGATTATGGGAAAATTTTGTTTATGCAGTTTCTTTGCAAAATGACGAATTAGCTGCAAATCTGATTGGACTGGGTTTTCCAGAGTCTATGGCATCTTATTACAGGTTTTTGACTTTATTTTCAGAAGAAATAAAAAAGGGTAGAAAATATACCATTGTTTATGATGATCTATATTTAATTCATGAAAAATCGGTTCTCAATTTTTTTGAGAAAATAATTAGTTCTTATATCCCCAATCTATCCTTAATCTTTATTTCAAGAAAAGAACCTGAAATGAATACCATAGGCTTACTATCTAAAGGCTTGCTTTCCACTATAACTGAAGATGACTTTCGTTTTAGCGAAATTGAGATGAGCCAATATTTTCAAATGCAGAATATACAGATTTCACCGAAAACAGAATCTGATTTATATAAATATACAGATGGCTGGATTTTTGCCATTTATCTGGTTGCCCTATCACTAAAAAAAGGCATGGTTAAGGAAAGTCACGCAATTTCGGCAGTGAAAGGAAATATCAACAGGCTAATAGATTTAGAATTGTTTTCTGTTATCACAAAAGAAATGCAAGACTTATTAATTACATTATCGCTGCTGGATGACGTTCCATTAGACCTTTTAGAGGAAGTATTCCCAAACAGTGACCATATTATTATGGAGCTTTCAAAGATTGGCTCTTTTGTTCGATATGACGCGTTTATGAATACATATCGAATACACCATTTGTTTTTAGATTTTTTAAGAGAAAGGCAATCCATCTTAGAAACTGCAAAAGTGCAAAATATTCATTGCAAGGCAGCAGCTTGGTATGATAAAAATGGCTTCGCTATTGATGCCATTACGCTTTACGCGAAAATTCACGATTATAACAAATTTTTTGATGTAACGATGACATTGCCGGTTCATCTGCCTAAGGAAATAGCCGCTTTTATTATAGAATTATTAGACAGAGTTTCCGAAAGTGCTATGAAAGAAAAACCCATTTTAAAAATATTGTATAGCAGGCTTCTATTGTGCTTGAAAAAATATAAAGAAGCAAATGATCTATTGCTGGATTTAAAAGACAAATATGAATCTTTGCCAGCCTCCGAGGAAAACAATGTTTTTTTATGCGAACTCTATATCGCTTTAGGCATTATTGAAACTGGTAAGTGCTGTTATACAGGCACAATGGGCAGAACCGCGGAATTTTACCAAAAGGCACTGGAATTTTGCCCAAACGGTAGTTTAATATCAAAAAATATGAGCATGAACTTTTCGCCCTATATTAGCAAGGCGGGTATAGATTGCGATTTTGAATCAATTATACAGGAGCAAAAAGACATTGCAAAATATTACAAATTTCTTTTAAACGGCATATGTTATGGGTCTGTGGAATTAGCACAAGCAGAATATGCTTATTTTCGTAAAGATTTTAAAAATGCAGAGAAATATGCCTTGCAGTCCATCCACAAAACGTTGAAAGCCGGACAGTTCCATATTGAAAATATGACACATTTTTATTTATTGCGTATCTATGTTTCGATGGGTAGCTATCCAAAGACTCTTGATCGGTTAAACCTTTTGAGGGCACGGGTTGAAAAGCAAAATCACCAAGATAGCTACACATTGTTTGATATCGCTTCGGGATGGGTTTATTCGGTAATAGGACAAACTGACAAAGTTGCCCCTTGGCTAAGGGATGATTCCGAAAATGCTTTGGGCATTTCATCTTCTTCCATATTCGGCATAGACGTATTAACGCGCGCACGGTGCTATTTAGCAGAAGAAAGATACAGTGAAATTTTAGCTTTGCTGGAAGGCCAAAAAGATAGTTATTTGAAGATTTACTTGCTGGGACAAATAGAAACTACGGTATTAAAAGCTGTTGCCTTCTATTATACGCATGAACACAATGAAGCGTTTGCAGCTTTGCAAACCGCTTACGAGCTTGCCTTGCCAAATTCTCTTGTGATGCCGTTTATTGAACATGGAAGCAGTATGCGAACCATTGCAAATGCGGCTATTCTGGATAAGAACTGCGTGATTCCGAAACAATGGCTTGAAGACATTCGCACGAGAAGTTCCACTTATTCCAAAAGGCTAAATCAAATAAAAAAAGAATATCAAATGAGCCATAGGCAGGAACATAATATTCAATTGACAAAAAGAGAAACTGTGATTCTGGCTGATATTTGCCGTGGCCTTACAAGGGAAGAAATAGCGTTAGAACAAAACTTATCAATCAATACAATAAAAAGTGTTGTTGCAAGCATATTTTTGAAACTTGGTGCGGTGAATGTAGCTGATGCTGTACGCATTGCCGTTGAGAAAAAATTGCTAAAATGATACGTTGCTTTATGGAACATGAGGTTCACTACCCACTGTGTGCCGCTTTTCCGTGGCGCATGCATTTTTCAGTTTGTAAAAAAGTATACCCCGCAGTCTCTGCCTGCGGGGTTGATTACTCTTAATAACATGTACAGATCTGCTGCACAAATGTTTGATAAACAAACGATCATGTAGATCGTTACAGAACCACTCCCCTATTTTCTAAGTTGATATGGTGTCTTGTTAATCCGCTGCGCTCCATCTGCTTTTATTAGATATCCATCTTCAGTGCGCGACCCAAAGAAGGGTGCTTCAAAAGTGGGTATATCAATTGACAGCATCATATTTTCTTCTATCAAGCCTTCATTAGACGGCCCAAAAATTGGTATTTCAAACTCTATAACACCAATGCTGTGAATACCCGAATACATAAAATACTTTTCAAATCCAGCTTGGCGCATAATTTCGCGACCGGCCGCTTCTGCATCTTTTCCTTTTGCACCCACTGTCAGCCGTTTGGCCACTTCTTCCTGTGCTGTTTGTTCTACCTCTGCTGCTCTTTCGGCATCACTGTCTATTTCACCCACAATTACCGGCCGTGCAATCGCACCGTGATAGCCTTCATAGCGTGGCGCAATGGTTACGCATACCATATCATTTTTCTGTATCTGACGCATGGTGGTGCGGGCAAGTACCGGATGTGTATTTTCCCCAGAAGCAATGATGGTATCTATACCCATACCTTCAGAACCATTTTTACGCATTACAAACTCTGCATGCGCAGCTACTTCGCGTTCTGTAACGCCTGGCGCAATGGCATCCAAAGCCGCATTAAAACCTAGCTCTGCCAGATGATATGCAAAATTGATTACTTCTATTTCAGCAGGCGTTTTAATGGCACGCAACATACCAAAAGACTGATCCACATCAATCATCTGCGCACCCGGAAATGCCCTTTCTATTGCAACATACAAGTTATAGTCTATAATTCCCGCACCTGCTATTCCCACCTTTGCTACATTGCTGGAGTTTCCAACAATATCCTTTAGCGGATACAGCTTGGTAAATAGATAATCTTCGCCCGGATGTGTAAATTCTTTCAATACGATAACATCTTCAATCATGCTCTTGGCAATGGCATACCCCGGAGTTTCCGGCCCTACCAACAGCTTGGGCGAATCATTTTGCGTGAACAAAACCAAGCAAGGTTCAAAGTGTGTGTGGAAATTTGCAAGCCATCTTGCGTATGCCGCACCATAAGTGGCTCTATCATCAGAATAGGCAATCAGTACATCCAGCCCCTGCTCCGCCATCCACCGCTTTACTTTCTCATGTCTTTTGGGATATTCTTCCAACGGAATTTTAGGATAATTCATAACGCACCTCCATATATCTATTAAAATCTGTATCATTCAAACAACCATTACTGGCCTAATTACGGCTCAATGTAAAGGCAATTTGTTTTTCTCCTACAACTACTTTATTGTCATTTTTTATTGTGGCAGGGTTCAGCCCTTTCAGCTCCGCAACAATATCCGGTTCCACACCAAGTTGTTCTAAAACGGCCGCTGCAATAATAGCAAATTCATCTTGCGAACCATCCAATACTTTAAATACAATTCCCAAGCCCAGCGAACGCACACCCATAGCATACACCCCCATAGCGCCGCCTTTTGCAAATAAGTTTGGAGCTTTACATATGATAGAGCAAACATTGTTTTTTCCGCTAATCATATGTGGATAGGCATGTATCCCTTCTAAATTTTCCTTCACTGCAATTGCAATATTTTCATTTGTAATATGTTCCGGGCAAACCAACTTGGCATAAGTACGGGCGATACGATCAAACGGTACTGCATAAACCGGTACACCACAGCCATCCACCCCCATCACTATTTCTTGTTCCGATATATCTGCCAAATTTGCAATTATCTTGCGAATTTCTATCTGAGCCACATTTTCCGGCCGCCAATATTCAATTTCTTTTGCACCCAGCTCTTTACTAATTAATATAAGCCCCATATGCTTGCCCGAGCAATTATGATATATTTTTCTTGCGGGCATGCCTTTTGCTATTAGGCGCAATTTTTCACTTTCCCGAACTGGGTAGGTGGGCAGCATCACAAGCTCATCTTCCACAATTCCGGTTTTCTCCATAATGGATTCCAACACCCTAACATGCTCTGGATCACCATAATGAGAACCGGATAGTATGGCGCTTTCCTCTTGAGTTAGACCATATTTCTTTTGTAACTGCATCATAAAAAAAGGCAACGCTTGTATAGGCTTGGCAGCCGAGCGATAAAAACATTGCCATGTTTCATCACCAATTCCTGCTACAATAGATTTTGTATCCGAAATACAAATCATTCCGCTATGTACGCATTCCAGTGTTTGTGCACGATATTCACGTACCAGTTCCCCAGTATTCATCATTATTCTTTTACAGCCCCCTGTGTTAATCCTGAAACTATGTGCTTTTGTACGAAGAAAAACATGATTGCTACGGGGATTAGGGTAACAATTCCTGCTGCGCACATTTGTCCCCAGTCAATATCAAATTTTTGAACAAACCCCATCAATCCTGCGGGAATTGTTCGCCTAGAATCTGTGCTAATCAACATCAACGCAAGAAACAGTTCATTCCATGCGCCAGTAAACGCAAATACAAATGTGGCCACAATGCCAGGCTTCATAACAGGTATTACCACTCTACTAACTGCCTGAAACCTAGAACACCCATCTATACTAGCTGCTTCTTCCAATGAAATAGGAATACGGCGGAAGAACGAAGACATGGTGATCATACAAAAAGGAATATTTGCCACTGTATAGCAAATAATTAGGGCTGTCAGATTATCTAAGAGATTCATCTTAGAAAACATATTGAACAGTGGAACCAATATTGTTAACATGGAAATCATTTGAGTAACCAGCAGAACTAGCATAACCGCATTTTTCCCTTTGAAGTTCATTCTGGCAAGTGCATACCCCCCCATAATGGCAACAATTACTACCACCACAGAGCTAATTAACGTTACGAACAAGCTGTTCACCATAAAACGCCCAAAATCCGAATCTTGAAATGCTTGAATATAGTTCATCACAGTAGCATTTTGCGGCCATAAAGTGGGCGGTACAGTATATATTTCGCTACGTTCCTTTAACGATGTTACAAACATCCAGTATATAGGAAATAGCGTCCACAATAAAAATACAATTAACAGTGCATACAGCACCGTTTTGGATCCAATTTTCTTAATCTGCATCACATTTCATCACTCCTTCCATACTTTGTTATTCTCAAAAATATCACAGCAAATATCAATAGACCAACTACTATAATATTGCTTACGGCTGCAGCATAACCAAAATCAAGTGACAAGAATGCTTGATTGTACACATACAAAGAAAGAATGTTGCTAGAGTTATTGGGGCCGCCCTGTGTCATCATATAAATAATATCAGGGGAGTTAAACACCCATATTATACGCAACAATATTGTTGTAATAATAGTTGGTTTGATATAGGGCAAAGTAATTTTGAAATAACGTTGCATGGTATTGGCACCATCAATTTGTGCAGACTCCATAATTTCATTTGGAATGGATTGCAACGCAGCCAATATCATAATGCCAAAGAAAGGGATTCCATACCACACAATTGCCACGATTGGGCCAATCATAACCAAATTAGGATCGGACAACCACGAAATTGGTTTGGAAATCATGCCTATTGACATCAATACACTATTCAATATACCGGCATGCTCGGTGAATATCCAGCGAAACATCAAGCCTATCAAAAAGCTTGCGATAGCCCATGGCACAAATATCAAGGATTGATATACCGGGCGTCCCACAAACTTACGATTGATTAGAAGTGCCAGAAGCATGCCGAAAAAGAACTGTAAAGACACAACTATACCGCACCACTTCAGCGAATTTAAAGTTACCTTTAATAAGTTTTCATCTTCAAACAACTTGATATAATTTGCAAAATTATTAAAATATTGATCCGTAGGATTCATCAAGTTGTAGTTCAGAAATGAAATACGAATATTGTCAATCAATGGAAACAACATGAATACAGATACAATAATGATTGCCGGGGCTAGAAGCAACCATGGCTGCAATTCTTTTCTTTTTAGAAGCGATTTTTTCATTCAGTCTCCTTCCACAAAAACTCTGCAAGGGTGTAATTTCTTTGAAAGCTACACCCTTGCAATTTGTTTCTTACTTTCCACTTAAATATTTTTCGTATTCTGTATTCAGCCAATTATCCAGATTGGCCACTGTGTCTTCTGCAGTTTGCTCTCCCAACAAATATTTCTGTACTTCACCCTTTGCATATTCTCCTAGGAAGAAAGGTAGCTGAGTGATAAAGTTTGGCCAATAAACATGCGCAATGTTTTCCGAGAGCAGCCTATCAGAGAAACCTTTCATCGCACCTTCGGTGAAGAACGGATCTTGCATGGTTGAAGTGTAAAGCGGCACACAACCAAATGTTTTGCAATATTCTAAGTTCACTTCTGGAGAGCTTAAAAATTCCAGCAGCTTCCAAGAAGCATCTTTGTTTTTGCTATTTGCAGAAATGCCATAGCAAGAAGAACTACCCCAAGTGATATAATCTTTTTTGGCTGTGGCAGTGCGCGGGTAAGGCAACACAGTCCAAGTGCCATCTTCCATAGAGGATTCACATACCGATACTACCTCGGGTGTTTGTGCAACTGTTCCGCATTGGCCATTTACAAAGCCTTCCACCATCTCTTTATATCCCCAGTTGATAGATTCTTTCGGTGCATAGCCTTTCAGGTACACATCAAAGAAATTATGGAAATATTCAACCGCTTTTGGATCGCTTAATACAGATTTGTTTGAACCATCCATAAAGTAGAATGTTTCCTGTTCCAGTTCACTCATTACATATTCCATAAACGAAGTAAGCCCGTTTGCACCGCCGCGGAATGCTATGCCATACCTAGCCTTTTCCTCATCAGTCAGTTTTGCTATCATGTCAAAATATTCGTCCCACGTCCAGTCTTGCAGGTCGTCAATGCTTCCCCCTTGTTCTTCTATCCAATCTGTTCTTGCAAAGATTGCTCTTAACAAAAATCCATCGGGAATCACATAAAGCTCATCATTGTACATCATCGAATAAGGAAGAGCGGTTTTAAATGCATTGGATACATCATCTTTATATTTGAATGTATCCCAATACTTGGTTAGGGGTTCTAGGCCGCCTGCTGTAGCCAACATTGTCATTTGATTGGTATCCATAGTTACTACATCGGGCAAGGTTTTTGAACTATTCATGGCTACCAGCTTTTTGTTTGCCTCGTCAAAAGGTACCGAGGTGTATTCCACTGTAATGCCAGGATTTTCTTTCTCGAATCTGCTAAAAAGCGATTTCAAAAGTTCGGTACGCTCTGGCGAGGGCATAACATCTAAGAAAGTTAACTTGGCAGACGATGCTGCAGCACCGCCTTCTTGACTCGCATTGCCATCGCTGGCTGCTTGCGAATCATTTCCTGCTGCTTGGTTGCTTTCGTTTGATGGGCTGCATGCTGCCATCGAAAGTAGAAAGCACACCACTAATAAAACTACTACTGTTCTTTTTAAACCTTTCATGTTTCCTCCTAAAGTGTTTCTTAAATTTTGCATTTTATTCTCAATACCTTCATAGCCACTTTGTAACTACAAAACTATGACTGCCGGAACTTGGAAAGGCAACATTAACATATCAAAAACCAAAACTATTTTACAAAGAAGCAACCCTATTTTGGGTAATATGAAAAATTGCTTTGTTGTGTTATTCCCTCAATTAAGAGTATTCAGACAAACTCAATGCTACCAGAGTTGATTGCTTGGGTATTCCTTGATCATCCCACCCGCAAATTTCGTACCACAAATTTCGCATTTCTAAAAACTCATGTTTACTTAATTGCGTTCCTTTTAATCTTCCAACTTGAACCGCTTCACAAAAAAAGCGGCTTGGCAATATATCATCTTCATTGGTCAGGCCTTCTCTTAAATTATAAAGCCGCATCAATGTATTTGCTCTAAACCCATAATTCATAAATTCATAGGAACTTGTGCACCACCCTGTTACAGCGGAAACAAGTCTGGATATATCTTCCAAACTATACACTCGCGTAGGTGCACTGGCAAAAATACATAGATTTAGTGTATCGCAAGCTTTCCATATTGTATAAAGCGCAACAAAGTTTTTCACTTTTTCAGGGCTAAATTTTTGCATTTCTATCCGCTTGTTTATTCCCAAAGTACGCGCATGATCCAACGAGTGTTCCCACCCAGATACCACATCAAAATCCCAATCGTGCTCGCACACATCATAGCGCGGCCCATATGGCGCCACGGCATATCCCAAAGCCAAATTGGTTTGCGTTCGGGGCTCAAAGCTTACCATTTCAATACCCTTCACATGCATTGCATAATAAGATGTCTCCTCGCCCAGTTTGTCAGAAAGTCTTTTAACACCTTCGCCAAGGTAATAGCCAAAATCCTGACGAAGCGCAATTTTTTCTATCAATGCCAGCAAGCATTTTTCATCACCAAACTTGATTTGCATATTTCCACAATCTGCAGGGTTCACTATCCCCTTCTCTTGGCATTCCATCACAAAGCTAATTGTCGCTCCCAAGGAAACACTATCAATACCATATCGGTTACATAGTGCATTCGCTTCTAACACAGCCGATAGAGATTCTATGCCTAAATTAGGACCTAGCGCACCTGTAACTTCCTGATGTATGCATTGATCGTCTTTCTTTTCTTTGTTGATCCCTATATACTTCATGCAGTCTCCAGGACAACCCGGACAATGATTCTCGCCAAGATAATATTGAATATAGTTTTTACGAACATATTCGGTACTAGAAGCACTAAGATCTGTTTTATAATTTTCAGATCCAATGTATGCCGTATCTGGATCCGAAAGATCTGCCGCAGCAGAAAAACCCGGAACCTCTTTTTGCCACATACTTAAAGTATTTGCACTCATCTTTTTTTCAAAATCCAAGGCAAGTGCCTCAAGTGCATTTTTATCTGCTGGTATGGGGGCACAATCGCCACGAATTGCCAAATATTTTAAGTTTTTCGAGCCCATTACGGCACCTGCTCCCAAACGGGCAATATGATTTCCTTTTCCACACACTATGTCTGCATAACGAACCAAATTTTCGCCTGCTCGCCCAATTGCGGTAACGTTTTCACTTCCAATACCAAAACGATCTCCACATTGTGTGCAGGTCTCAATGGTATCTGTTCCCCACCAGTCTTCTGCATCAAAAAATTGGCATTGCTGTTCTTCAATCAAAACACCTTGTGGCTTTTGCGCTTTTCCTGTAAACACAATAGCGTCAAACCCACTGTTTTTCAAGGCTACTCCAAAGGCACCTTCACAACGCGATTCGCTAATTCCTCCGGATAAAGGCGATTTGCAAACAACCGAAAATCTTGCTAATCCAGGAGCATCATTGCCAGCAATCACGCTGGATACAAAAATCATCATAGTATCTGGATCAAAAGCATCCAGTTTCTTAGGCGTATGTTTCAATAAAATGGCGGTTCCCATAAGTCCGCCACCACCATGTATACGAAACCACTCTTCGCTGGGCTTCCAAATTTTTTGCGTTCCGTTTGAAAGATCAATAAAAAGAATTTGGCCATGATAACCATAGTACGACATCTTGCACCTCTTCATTGTTTTGGGAATTTTTAATCTTATCTAGTAAAAGCAAAAAACAGTAAAACGTTTTTGCTAATCAATCAAATAGTATGAATAGTATTATATTTTAAAAAAAACAATATTGCAATACCTTAAATTTATAATTATGCAACGACTATGCGATTTTCGCGCAAAGCAGAAACTTTATAGTTATAGTATTAAATTATGCCTATTATTCTGCACCCTTGCCACATAAGTGCTTTACAGAAGCGCGTTCTATCAATGTAACTGGCAACACAACTCTTTTCGCAATTTTGCTTTGGCCTATTTTATGATCCATTCTTTCCAGCAACATTTCAGCAGCCACAATGCCCATCTCTTCAGTGGGTCTGTCAATTACAGTAATGGGAGGAACATGCTCTTCTGCTTGAGTGAAATTATCAAAACCCACTACAGAAATTTCATCTGGAATGGTAACGTTTTTCTTCTGAAGTGCTCTTAGCACTCCTTCGCAAATGGGTTGGTTGGTTGCACATATAGCAGTCGGGCGGTTTTTCTTTTCCAACAAATCCAAAGTAGCATTGTAGCCAGTTTCACTGTACCAATCTCCCGTAATAATGCGGCTGTCGGGCAGAACCAGTCCCTGTTCGCGCAACGCTTGTTCAAATCCATATATACGCTCCCTGCCAACATTCAGTTTAACCGTTCCCGTAATTAATGCAATATCCGTATGCCCCGCTTCCACCAAATGCTTCCCCAACAGGTACGAACCACGATAGTTGTCTATTGTAACACTGTCATAATTACCTATATCTAAAAAGCGGTCTACAAATACAACAGGCTTATCATATTCAAGATATGGGGAATTGTTTTCCTCTGAAGGAATGACGATAACGCCATCCACCATTTTTGCAAAACGGCCTTCAAAGAATTCACGTTCACCCAGCGATTTATTCATTGTGGAAAAAATCAAAGTTGAAAATCCATCTTGTCGCACTCGTTGCTCTATGCTGTTTACAATACGAGCATAAAAATGAGTTACAATATCCGGAACCAAAACTATGATAATGTCCGATTTTTTTGTAATCATAGATACGGCAATCTGGTTGGGCTGATAGCCGCTTTCTTTAATGATATCAAGCACTCTGGAACGAACCTCATTGCTTACACGTGGTTTGTTGTTCAGAACACGTGATACTGTTGAAACAGATACGCCTGCTTGGGCGGCAATATTTTTGATTGTAAAATTTTTTTTCATTTCTTCATCCGCCACCGCACATTGCGCTACTTTCATTTATGAAATTTCTGTTGTTCTTTGCAACTGTTATACAGCTATACAGCTTATTTTATGCTGCAATTCTGAACAAAGCTATGAAACAGGTTCTGGCTTAGTTTGAAATCTAGCATCATTTCCGGGTGCCATTGCACACCAATCACATACCGATTCTCTTTGTGCTGTATCGCTTCAATTACATGATCTTTGGCCAGCGCCGTAATGAAAAAATCTTTAGACAGTTCCTTAATGGATTGATGGTGATAGGAATTGATTTGAATTTCTGGTGAATCTGAAAGTTCACTTAAGATTGAGTTTTCTTTCACCGTTGCTGTATGCGCTATACTATTGATAGGAATACTTGCAAAATGATGATTTTCTATATGTTGGTTCAACGTTCCCCCAAAAGCCACATTTAACATTTGGCAACCACGACAAATAGCCAAAACCGGAAAATTTTTGTTCTTTATTGCCTCGTGGATCAATGCAATTTCAGAGTTGTCTCTAAAAATCTCCGTTTTTCCGCATAATGGCGAAGTGTCCTGCCCGTATAACATAGGCGTAACATCGCTCCCCCCCGAAAGTACTAAACCATCAAAGGTTTTTAGCAATTGCATTGTAGTACTTGCATCGTCAAAAGCAGGCAGTAATACAGGAAGTCCACCAGCTTGTTCAATTGCCGCAACATAATCTTTGGCAAGGGTATGCCAGCTTTGTTTGGGAGAACTTGCGTCCTCCATACACCTAATATCATCACCAGAATAATTCATTGTAATTGCAATTAGTGGTTTATTCATATCTTCCTTACCAATTTCATAAGCTTAAATTTAATTACATAGCCATGCCTCTAAGTAGCTTAAATATAAACTATTATAGTGACGAATTTATATTGTGTCAATAAAAGACATTCAAAGATTTGTTGTAGAAAGCTTGACAGAAAACAATTAATAAGAGTAATATATGAATAGCATATTTATTACTTAGTTTGTTTGATTTTTATTCTATCAAACAACGATTCAAAATACTTTATTATTATAATCTATAATCGGGAAAGACGACTACTCCATACTATTAGCGTGTTTCCTTAAAAAAAGGAGGGGTACCACCGCTGGGCTCGCGGTGCGGCATTGTGGAGACGTGTCGTATAGGCAGCGCAAGCTGTTGAGCATTGATTTGCGGAGGCAAACAATGCAGAGCCAAACAATATGGCTAGTTTATCTTTAAAACATGTGAAAAAGGTGTACGACAAGAACGTAACTGCAGTTCATGATTTTACAATGGAGATCAATGACAAAGAATTTATTGTATTTGTTGGTCCTTCTGGCTGTGGAAAATCTACTACTTTACGTATGATTGCGGGCTTGGAAGAAATTACGAGTGGCGAATGCTTCATTGGCGATAAGCTGGTGAACGACGTACCACCCAAGGACAGGGATATCGCAATGGTTTTTCAGAACTATGCTCTTTATCCACACATGACTGTGAAAGAAAACATGGCCTTTTCTTTGAAATTAAAGAAAGTGCCCAAAGATGAAATTGAAATGCGTGTAGCAAAAGCAGCAGAGATACTTGACATTACAGAGTATCTTGAACGAAAACCCAAGGCTTTGTCTGGTGGGCAACGCCAACGTGTAGCAATAGGGCGTGCAATTGTAAGATCTCCTCAAGTATTTTTAATGGACGAACCTTTATCCAACCTGGATGCAAAGCTGCGTAACCAGATGAGAGCAGAAATTATAAAGCTGAGAGAGCGTGTGGACACAACCTTTGTTTATGTAACGCATGACCAAATTGAAGCCATGACACTGGGCGATAGAATTGTGGTTATGAAAGATGGCTATATTATGCAAATTGGGACTCCTTCGGAGGTGTTTAATAAGCCATACAATATGTTTGTAGCTGGATTTATAGGCACACCACAAATTAACTTTTTCGATGGAAAGCTTATTGCGGACGGAGAAAAATATGCCGTAGAAATATTTGGTAAGAAATTCAAACTTACGTTGGATAAGCAACAGATTATGGCCAAAAACAATGAAAAACCGCAAGACGTTGTATGTGGAATTAGGCCGGAAAATATTATGTTGGTAGACACCAATGATGAAAACGCCATCCCTGCACAGATAGAAGTTTCTGAAATGATGGGTAGCGAAGTGTACGTGCATGTGACAATAGGCGATAAGCCCGCCACAGTTAAAATATCCAATATGGACACCATAAATAAATATCTGTTTGATATGAAAGATCTGAAACAGGTATACGTTACATTCAATGAATATACGATACATGTATTCAATAAGGATGAAAAGAATATTGGCGTTGAATGATAAGCAGGGCGTTTGAAATATCCCCTGTAAAGAAGGCTTTCAAAAACAAGATTGTAGGCTCGGGAGTTTGGACAAACTTTCCGAGCCTTTTCCAATTTATAGAATTTTGTGCTTTTTAGAAATGCAACATTCTATATCCTACCCCTATATGCGTTTGAATATATTTTGTTTATACCACTATACCACTCCACTTGTTATCAGCAATCAAATAGACATATCTACCCATTGGAATTACAAGAACCATAAAAATGAGCAGTGTTAATATAATCTGTAACACAATAATTCCTCCCCTAAAAAGCTTTTAAAATTTGTCTGGGTTTATAAGGGCATAAACCAACCATATATTAAGATGCCCTTAGAAATATGCCGAAAGATATTAAGGTTGTATTAAGATTGTGCCTGCAAAAATATGGACGTTGACCACGTAGCACTGTTTTGGTAAAGTATATATAGGGTATATATAAAGGTATATGTAATAGACTTTCCACTTGTTGTAGCTCTAACACAACAATGTTTGAATACCCACCGCTATTATCAAATGGGAAAATTTCTTCTTACATGATATTGGTGTAAATAAGATTATTTGAGGTATATTATGAACAGACAATCTAAAGCAACCATCTCACGAAAAAGACGCTTGCATACATGGCGTTTTCTTGCTGTGCTGCTTGTAATTGCCTTGCTGGTCAGCATGGCGTTTCAGGTGTTTGCACAAGAAGAAGGTGAAACACTTACCGCCTCTGATACCGCTGTGGAGACACAAAATGTACCAGAGGAAAGCAACACATTGACACCCGAAACCCAAACGCAATACGACGCAGAGCAGACTGAAACAATATCTATTCAGCTACCGATGGAAGCAGAGTCTGTTGAGCAACAACTGGGGGCAATACGCACTCCCCCAGTGCCCAGTGAGACCATAGAGGTACTGCCTCCATCAGAACAAACAGTTACCCCATCCGTAGAACCCACAAAGAATTTTTCCTCTATCAGTGGGCAGATATGGCTAGATACAGATAAAAATGGTCTTAAGGCTGTAACAGAAAAAGGTATGAATGGTGTTGGGTTGCAATTACAACAGCAGGTGGGCGATGCATGGGTAAATGTCAAGCAAACGACAAGCGCATCAATGCCAGATGAGGAAACTGCTGGTTATTATAATTTTGCAGGCCTGACGGCAGCGCCTTACCGCGTCAAACTGTTGTTGAATGAACAGCAGAAAGCATTGTACAGCACAAGCAGCAAACTGGCCGATAACAAAGCTGGTGCTTGCGCTTTTTATGGAGAAACCTCCGGTGTTTCTGCGGACGAACTGTTTACAACGACAAGCTTTGAAGCAGACGGAGAAAATAGTTGGCGGGCAGATGCAGCATTGTATGAAAAAGAGATGAATGAGGAAATTGCTGAGGAAGAACAAGCAAAACCCGAGCCTTCTGACAATACTGATAAGACGATGCCTTCCCCATCTGCCAGAACTGCCAGCAGTATGCCCCGAACTTCAGGCGGGTCTTTTCGCTCTGCTTCAACCTTGGCCAGTGGAATAGAAATAGGCGTTACCGATATGGGGACGAAAGCTTATTTCGACTTACCAAGTTTTTACTCTTTTCTTCGCCCAGATGCTCTTCCGGGGGAATCCTTTTTGGATAAGGTAACACTACGCAACGATACAGGAAATAGTTACAGGATTGTTGGCTATAAAATAGACCCTACATTTGATACTCTTCGGGATGTGCAACGTTTGATTGGTAGCGACAGTGCTGCGTATAAAGCAATGCAGTATTATCAGGCAAATCTTGCCGTACCACCCAATCCAAGTTGGTCTAGCACCAATCCTGATGAGTATTTGGATATAGAAACATTAACCGGTTTCCCGATTAGCGAGTTACTTGCCAGAAGAATTTCCAGCGAGACAGGCACAACATATTCAGACATTCGAGATGTACCATTTTCCACACTACACGGAACCGCTACTGGAGGGTACAACGCTTATCCGAATAATATCCTAGAAACCGATTCAGCACTAGTAGAAGCTCTAAGTAAATTGTTTTATCAGTATTGCTGCAAGTTTACGTTGGACAATACTGTCCCCACACTTAAAATGGATTATGCCAACACCAACAAAACCTGGGGAGAAGACTTTGTACAAAATAATAATGAAGCGGCCATCAATAATTACCTACTCTCGCTACCGGAATTGCAAAGCGGAGATGGTATTGTATTTGAAAAGTACGGTGTGCAGCTTTCTGGGTCAAGAATGACCAATATTTTTCAAGATGTCTTGGTGGGAAAACCATTTTCGATGCGCGTTCTGTTGGAAAGAACCAACCCTCCAGTAAAATTTACCGTCCGTTATGAATCGGAAGGAGGCGTGGCCGTACCAGATTCCGGTGAATATGAAGAAGGAGCAACCGTATCTGTATCCACCCAAACCATGACCAGAACAGGCTATACTTTCGACGGCTGGAAAGATTCTGTTTCTGGCGAAATTTTCAAAGACGGTGGCACAATGAGTTTTACAATGCCCAGCAGAGATGTGTTGCTGGTTGCTCAATGGACTCAATCTGTAATTCCCACGCCATCGCCCACGGTTGCGCCTACGCCAACTCCCACAGTTGCGCCAACGCCAACTCCTACTCCCACAGTTGCGCCTACGCCAACTCCCACAGTTGCGCCTACGCCAACCCCTACAGTTGCGCCTACGCCAACTCCCACAGTTGCGCCCACGCCAACTCCTACGGTTGCACCTACGCCAACTCCCACAGTTGCGCCTACACCAACTCGTACAGTTGCGCCTACACCAACTCGTACAGTTGTACCCACGCCAACTCCCACAGTTGCGCCCACGCCAACTCCCACAGTTACACCTGTACCA
>CAZQBV010000042.1:0-21917 GCA_964592125.1 uncultured Christensenella sp. | reverse complement strand
CAACGAGCAGGGCAAAATATTGGACAGCATACGCCGCGTTTCTACCGATTTAAGCAGCAAGCGAACCATACTTTCCGGCGTAACCTACCAGGACCCGCCACAGCAAAAGTACAACCCACTTGCCATGCTGCAACCCACCCTTGCCCAACTGCTGCAAGCAGGAAGTGATACAAGAATCACCTCCCACATCACTTCTGTTTTTGACGGCATCTCTACCCAAACTGCAGCGGAACTAATGCACAGGGCAAACATTGATACAGAGTTTACCTCCGAGCTATCGGCAGAGACCGCCCAAACGTTGGCCGCTACTATGAAGGAGTTTCTGGAAATTGCTGTGCAGCAGCCGCAGCCCAGCCTGCAACTGAATCAGGATCAGCTTCCGGTATTCTTCTCTTGCATTCCATACGAAACCTACCCCGAAGTATCGCGCATGCAGTTTGACACCTGCAACAGTATGCTGGATTACTACTACACCCGCCGCGCAGAAATTTTTAGGCTAACACAGCAAAAAGACGCACTGTCCAAAACAGTTGGAAAGCTTCTTTCCCGGCTGGAACGACGAATCAACATCTATCAGGCCAGTTTGGACGACATAAAAAAAGCCAGTAAGTTTCAGAAACGTGCCGATCTTATCACTGCAAATTTATACCAGCTAAAGAAGGGCATGCAGGAATTTGAAACTGTAGACTATGAAACAGGCGAAACAGTAACCGTACCACTGGATGTATCACTTACGCCGCAAGATTTGGCGCAGAAGCTATACAAAAAAATAGCAAAATATAAAAAAACCGCTGCATACAACAGCCAGCGTTTGGAGGAGTCCTACGAAGAGCAAGAGTTTTTGCTGGGGGCGCTGCACTATACAGAAAACGCACAAACCAGCAGCGACATCAGCGACATACGCCAGTCGCTCAGTAAGGCGGGGTACCTAGCTTCTCCTCCCAAAAGCAAAAAGCAGAAGGAAGAAGAATCCCTTCCACTGCGGTTTGAATCCCCCACCGGTTATGAGATTTATGTGGGCAAGAACGACCGGCAAAACGATGCTTTAACCATGCGCACCGCCACGAAGGAGGACATTTGGTTCCACGCGCAAAAAACGCCCGGCTCGCATGTACTTCTGGTAACCAACGGTGTAGACCTAAACGATATTGATGACGAAACCATTGTGTATGCCGCAACTCTGGCCGCATCGCATTCGCGTGCCAAACAGGCAGGGAAAACGCCTGTGGATTACACCCAACGCAAAAATATAAAAAAACCGCCAAATTCTCGCCCCGGCAAAGTCATTTATGACGACTATTTTACCGTGTATGTGGATTCCGCAAAGTTTTAGAGTTACCCTAGATATAGAGCGTATGGGGCTCACTGGCTTTGTAATACTAATTCCGATTTAAAACATCTGTTTCATCGCCTTAAAACCAAACGAATGAAGCGATATACTTCGTAATAAATCGCGCGCAGTATGCGCGACTCGAAAAATGTTTTTTCATTTTTCGAGTGGGAATGTCGTTCAATAGTGATTTCATCCAAAATTCGGAGCATTTTGGAACTGCCGCATGGCAGTGACAGAAATATCGCTTTTGCGATATTTCTGTCTGAAATCAGTATAATTCCTTTGCAGCACAAATAAACTCCCGAAAGATAGGATGCGCCTTATTGGGTCTGCTTTTAAACTCGGGATGGTATTGCACACCCAGAAAAAAACGGTTGGTCGGCAGCTCCACGGCCTCCACCAGTCTTCCATCTGGCGAGTGTCCACTCATCACCAATCCAGCATTTTCAAACTCTTTTTTATAGCTGTTGTTAAACTCGTAGCGGTGACGGTGGCGTTCCGCAATTGCGTTGCTATTGTATGCCCTTTGCAGCAAAGTATGCGCCACCAGCTCGCAAGGGTATGCACCCAGCCGCATAGTGCCTCCTTTGGGCAGGTTTCCCTGCTGATCAGGCATTAGGTCTACCACAGGATACACGCATGTTTTGTCAAATTCCCGGGAATGTGCATTGCCCCAACCCAGCACATTGCGGGCAAATTCCACCACTGCCAGTTGCATTCCCAGACAAATACCCAGAAATGGAATGTTGTTCTCGCGGGCATACCGTATAGCGCTTATTTTCCCCTCAATTCCACGCAAACCAAAGCCCCCCGGCACCAATACGCCACTTGCGCCCTTCAGCGCTTGCGCAACGGTTTGGTCGGTCAGTTCGTCGCTTTCCACCCACTTAATTTTTACTTTTACTTTGTTTTCGTATCCTGCATGGTACAGCGCCTCCACTACAGAAAGGTAGGCATCATGCAGCTGCACATATTTTCCCACCAGTGCGATCTCAATGCCATCCTTACTTTGCGCAATGCGTTCCAGCATGGCGTTCCACTCTTCCATATCCGGCTGGGGGCAGTCTATACCCAGCTTTCGGCACACAATGTTGGAAAGATTGCTTTTCTCCAGCATAATGGGCGCCTGGTACAGCACCGGCACGGTAAGGTTTTCCACCACACAGTCTTTGTCCACATTGCAAAACATGGATATTTTTCCCTTTATGCTTTCCGATAGGCTCTCATCACATCGGCAGACAATAACATCCGGCATAATGCCGTTGGATTGCAGTTCTTTCACGCTGTGCTGCGTAGGTTTGCTTTTGTGCTCGCCCGACCCTTGAATATAAGGCACCAGCGTAACATGCAAAAACAGGCAGTTTTTTCGCCCAACGTCTATGGAAACCTGACGGATGGCTTCTAAGAAGGGCAGGCTTTCTATATCGCCAATGGTTCCGCCAATTTCCGTAATCACAACATCCGCATTTGTTTTTTTACCCACAGAATAAATGAAGCTTTTTATCTCATCCGTAATGTGTGGAATCACCTGCACGGTTTGCCCCAGATACTTGCCCTGCCTTTCCTTGCTTAGCACATTCCAGTACACTTTGCCTGTGGTTAGGTTGGAAAAGTGGTTCAACTCTTCATCAATAAAGCGTTCGTAATGACCCAAATCTAGGTCGGTTTCCGCACCATCCTCGGTTACAAACACCTCTCCATGCTGCAGCGGGCTCATGGTGCCGGGGTCTATATTAATATACGGATCCAGTTTTTGAGCTGTTACCTTCAATCCGCGCGCCTTCAAAAGCCGCCCCAACGCCGCCGCGGTAATGCCCTTGCCCAATCCCGATACCACGCCACCCGTTACAAATATATACTTCACTTGCTTGTTTTCAGTTTTCATATATTTTTAAAATTCCCCTTGCAATTTCTACTTTTCGTTTCCGAAAATCCATTGCGTGTTTTTCTATATACCTGTGCGCCTGCGGCTCACTTAAACTAAGGTAGTTCATCAGTACCTTCTTTGCCCGCTCTATCAGCAGTCTCTCTTCCTCCGTTATTGTATTTTTGTCTTTGTTGTCCATTGCTCTCAGCCTATTTCTCCGCCTATTATAGATACGTGTATAGCTGCTTGTACGGGTTTTTCGTATCCGGCGTAAGCACGTAATAGCTGCCGCTTTCAAGCGCCTTCTCCTCCGCACCAAACAAACGGCAATATTCCGCAATATACGGTGCAACTTCACTTGCATCCGCTTTGTTTATTTCTATCTGATCCGGCAATCCCTGCGGGGGCTCGTCACACCGCAAATATATTTTTCCACCATGCATGCCTGTGCCGCAAAAATTCCCCACGGGAAACTGTCCATTGCAGCCAATGCCCAGCACCACAATCACGCCACCCGCTTGGTATTCACCCAAAAAGCTGCCTGCACTGCCGCCAATTACCAGCACTGGCAGTTTTTCTTTGTAGGCTTTCATGTGAATGCCCGCCCTGTAACCTGCATTGCCCTTTATATAAATGCTTCCACCACGCATTGCATAGCCCGTGGCATCACCTGCGCTGCCATGTATGCAAATAAGCCCGTCATTCATGGTGTCGCCAGCCGCGTCCTGCGCATTGCCATACACGGTTAGGGTTGCGCCATCCATATAGGCACCCAGCCCATTGCCGGGCGTTCCCTCTACAGTAAGCTCTACACTGGCCAAACCACAGCCAATATACCGCTGACCGTTGCAGTTATGAAGGATTATTTGCGGGTCGCTTTCGTTTTGCACCTGTTCGTTTAGCTGCTTAAAGTAAACACCCTCTGCATCTATTGTTTTCATACTGCCCCTCCCAACTGCTGTTGCCTGGTTTTGCGTGAAAATGCCATCAACTGCGGCTTTTCGCTTATCAGCTCAAAATCAATTTTATCCAGCGGGGTGCATTCCCGTATCAAGGCTGTATAAATACCCGCACGGCGCACATCACCTATCATCATGTAGCCCATTAGCCGGTTATTTCGAACATACAATTTTTTGTAATTACCTTCTTGGTTCACCACATGTTCCGTTCCAATATAGCTTCCAGCAGTAATCATATGCCGGCCAAAGAACCCTATGGCATTCATTGGAATTGCTTTTGTATAGCTTGCCTGCCCTCCCGCCATATTGATACCGGCGCACTCTCCCTGCATATACGCATTGGGCAGCAATGCCAGTACACGCATGCTATCGCTGCTAATATCCATACTTTCAGTGCAGTCGCCCGCAGCATAAATATCTTGTATGCTTGTTTCGCACTTCTCATTGGTTGGAATGCCCCGGTTTATCGTTCCTTCAAACAATTCAACACTGGGCTTCACCCCTGCCGCCATTACCAAAATATCAAACTTTACCTGTTCCCCATTGGAAAGATGTGCCACATTGGTCGCAAAGCGCTCTGCCTTGGCGTTCAACACAAGGCGCAAACCCTGTTTTTCCAAATGCTCTTGTACCACTGCAGAGCCTTCTTCATCCAGTATGCTGGGCAGCACACGAGGGGCAAGGTCTACAACTGTAATATCCTTCACTTTGTCCCGAATTCCCTCTGCACACTTCAGCCCAATTAGCCCCGCGCCTATTATCAGCACACGGGTATCTGCAGTAATGGCCTTTTCTAGCGCAAGTGCATCATCCAAACACATAAATGTAAATTTACGCACAACACTTTCGTACCCCTCTGTTTCTGGTACAAATGGCCGGGAACCAGTGGCAATCAACAGTTTTTCATAGGGAATTTCCTGCCCGCTCTCTGTTACAATTTTCTTGCTGGCGCTGTGTACCGCCGTTATCGTTGTTCCCAGCATTGTTTCGCAACCATTTGCACTGTAAAAATCATCCCCACGGTATTTCATGCGTTGTAGGTCGGTTTTTCCACAGAGAAGGTAGGAAATTAGCGGACGGGAATAGATGTGGTGTTGCTCCTGCGCAACCACAAGTATGCCGCCCTGTTTATCCACCTGACGGATACCCTCTATACAACCTGCCGCAGCAGCAGAGTTTCCTATTATCACATATTTCATGTTCATTCCCTCTCTTCAAACACAATTGCTTTGTTCGGGCAACCTGTTACGCATGCCGGATAGCCCGCAGCATTTTTTATGCACAATTCACATTTTTGAATGGCGCCGTTTTCCCCCGGCATCACCGCACCATAGGGGCAGGCCATAATGCAGGTATAGCATCCAACGCATTTATCACTGTCTATTTCCACCACGCCATCCGCATCTATCGTCAATGCACCAGTAATGCAGCTTTTCACGCACAGCGGCTCTTCGCAATGGCGACAAGATACAGCAAAACTGATACCCCCATTTTCTTCAATTTGAATGCGGGGATTGATACGCACATGTTTTAATGCCTTTACCATATCCTTTTCATCCGAATTGGCATAGCTGCAATAATATTCGCAAAGATGGCATCCCAGGCACCATTTTTCGTTTACATAAACCCGTTTCATACCGTATTATTCTCCCGCATGCTTTATTCCTAGTATCTCCAGTTCCTTCTCATTCAGGCCAATACCGCGCAGCATCAAACGATTGCCCTTTAGTGCCTCTATAGAGTTAATTCCCATGCCACCCATCATTTCTTTTATTTCGTGGTTCCAGGCAGCAACCAAATTCACCAGCCGTTTATATCCAATCTCCGGGTTGAGACGGCGAGTAAGATCTTCACGCTGGGTGGCAATGCCCCAGTTACACTTGCCCTGATGGCAGCTGGCACACAAGTGACACCCCAACGCCAACAATGCGCCTGTGGCAATGTACACTGCATCTGCCCCCAGTGCAATTGCCTTTACAATATCCGCACTGTTGCGAATGCTTCCCCCCGCAATCACAGATACATTCTGGCGGATGCCTTCGTCCCGCAGCCGTTGATCCACACTGGCCAGCGCCAGCTCTATAGGAATGCCCACATTGTCCCGAATTCGCATTGGCGCGGCGCCCGTGCCACCACGAAAGCCATCTATGGCAATTACATCTGCACCGCTTCGCGCAATGCCAGAAGCAATGGCCGCCACATTGTGTACCGCTGCAATTTTTACAATCACCGGCTTTTTGTACGCTGTTACTTCTTTCAGCGAAAACACCAGCTGCCGTAAATCTTCTATCGAGTAAATATCGTGATGCGGCGCGGGGGAAATCGCATCGCTTCCCTCGGGAATCATTCGCGTGCGCGATATATCACCCACAATTTTTGCACCGGGAAGATGCCCGCCAATGCCCGGCTTGGCTCCCTGCCCCATTTTTATTTCTATGGCTTGGCTGGCTTCCAAATAGCCCTTGTGTACACCAAACCGCCCGGAAGCAACCTGCACAATTGTGTTTTTGCTATATTTATATAAATCTTCATGAAGCCCGCCTTCCCCCGTGTTGTAAAGTGTGCCCAGCTCTTGCGCTGCACGTGCTAGGCTTTCGTGTGCGTTGTAGCTAATAGAACCATAGGACATTGCAGAAAACAGTATGGGTACATCCAGCACAAGCTGGGGCGGCATATTGTTTTTTATGTTACCGTTTGCATCCCGTTCTATCCTGCTGGGTTTAGCGCCCAAAAACACCTTGGTTTCCATTGGCTCTCTCAGTGGGTCTATTGCCGGGTTGGTAACCTGCGATGCATTGATGAGTATTTTATCCCAATACACCGGAAAAGGCTGTGGATTCCCCATAGATGCCAAAAGCACCCCGCCCGTACCCGCCTGCCGGTATATTTCCGCCATAGCACTGCCCGTCCAGTTCGCATTTGTTTTAAACGTATTGTCTGTTTTTACAATTTTAAGCGCACGCGTTGGGCAAAGTGATACACACCGCTGGCAATTGACGCATTTGGCATCGTCGCAGCGCATCAGCTCCATCTCTTCGTCATATTCGTGTGCCTCATTTGCACACTGCCGCTCGCAGGCACGGCAGGTAATGCACTTGGTCTGGTCACGAATAATTTCGTAATCCGGATGCAAATAATCTATTGGCATTCCCCTTACCTCCCTTCGTTTCGCGTTACAATGACCGCCTCGCCACCACGTGGTGACCAAATGCAATCCAGCTCTGGGGCAATCTCACGTATGGCACATTCCTCGCTGGCCATGTATACCATATCATCCTTTTCGCCCACCACCATAGAGCGAAGCTTCAGGCGGTCGTTCAGTGCCATCATCCCCCCGTCAAACCCTACCAGAATAGAGAAAGGCCCCGTAACCAACAGGCTGGAATACGCATTTCGCAAGTAGGTAAACAGTTCTTTGTCCTCTTCCTCCATCTTTTCTATCGTTGACCAAAAGGGTGCCGCTATTACATTTGCCGTTTCTTTTAAGGTAAGCCCCTGCTTTCGATTGAGATAGTCTATCATATAGCTGATTACCTCGGTATCTGTAAGCAGTGTGCATTTATAGCCAAACATTTCTATATAGCGTCGGTTGGCATCGTAAGATGAAATCTCTCCATTGTGTACAATAGAATATTCCAGCATGGCAAATGGGTGTGCACCGCCCCACCATCCGGGTGTGTTGGTGGGGTATCTACCATGCGCAGTAAAACTGTAGCCTTCATATTCATCCAAACGATAAAATTCCCCTACATCTTCAGGATACCCTATTGCCTTGAAAACTCCCATGTTTTTGCCACTGGAAAAAACATATGCTCCATCAATTTCAGCATTTATTTTAGTTACACTGCGAACCACAAACTCTCTTTCATCCATCTGGCTATCCTCCAGCTTGCGGTGGCGAGGCAATACAAAATAGCGCCATATCAGCGGCTCATCCACAACCTTTTTTGTCTTCCACACAGGCATTTTGGATAGGTTGTTTATATCGAAATGCTCGTCAAGATAAGCTTCACATTTCACTCGCGTTTCATTGTTGTCATAAAATAGGTGAAATGCATACCAGTCTTTATATTGCGGATATATGCCATACCCCGCAAAGCCACCGCCCAGACCATTGGAACGGTCATGCATGGTTGCTATGGATTTTATGATTTCCTTACCATTGATTTCCTTAGCCCCGCGGGAGAATATTCCCGATATGGCACAGCCGGATGGTATTCTTATTTGGCCTTCTTTCAGCATTGCTAAAATCCCCCATTCCACGGCATTTCTTTTTTTGCCTTAACACAAACTTGTCCATGGTGTATACTGTTGATAGTAATACAAAATATGTCATTTTGTCAATAGCTTCATGAAATATTTCATTTTAAATATTTCATTTTTTAGAATTATTTATATGTATTTAGTATTTATTTATATTTTTTTGAAATTTATTGTTGACATTTTTTCTTTTTCGTATTATACTTTCATTGTGTTCAGCAATGGCGCTGTGCGGTAGAAGTAAAGTACCGTCAGCGCTTTTTTACTAAAAATATAAACGTTAAATGTAGAGGTGAAACAATATGTATAAACTGACTGAAGAGTTTGGGTCTATGGTTTTCAACGAGAATACTATGAGAACACACTTGCCAAAAGAAACCTATAGGGCCTTCAAGAAGACCATTGAAGAGGAGCGCGAGCTAGATATTGGCGTTGCGAATGTAGTTGCCAATGCCATGAAGGACTGGGCAGTTGCAAAGGGCGTAACCCACTTTACACATTGGTTCCACCCCATGACAGGCGTTACTGCAGAGAAGCACGATAGTTTTATTTCCCCCACCGATGATGGCAGTATTATTATGGAGTTTTCCGGCAAGGAACTAATAAAGGGCGAACCAGACGCATCCAGCTTTCCATCCGGGGGGCTAAGGGCTACTTTTGAAGCAAGAGGATACACCGCTTGGGATCCAACCTCCTATGCCTTTATAAAGGACGGTGTGCTGTGCATACCCACAGCCTTCTACTCCTATGGCGGAGAGGCATTGGACAAAAAAACGCCCTTGCTGAAGTCTATGGAAGCACTGAACAAGCAAGCGCTGCGTGTGCTGCATCAGCTGGGTGACAGCAACGTAAAACGCGTATCTGCTACTGTGGGTACAGAGCAGGAATATTTTTTAATCGACCGTTCTGTATACGAAAAAAGACGTGACCTTATTTACTGCAATCGCACTCTTTTTGGTGCAAAACCCCCCAAGGGGCAAGAACTGGACGATCATTACTTTGGCACCATACGCCCACGGGTTTTGGCATTCATGAAGGAACTGGATGAAGAATTGTGGCAACTAGGCATACTGGCAAAAACAGAGCACAACGAAGTTGCCCCGGCACAGCACGAGCTTGCCCCCGTTTTTTCCACTGTGAATGTGGCTGCGGATCACAATCAAATTATGATGGAAATCATGAAGCGCATTGCCAACAAGCACGGAATGGAATGTTTGCTGCACGAAAAGCCGTTTGCCGGGATAAATGGAAGTGGCAAGCACAACAACTGGTCTCTTTCTACCGACACTGGTGAAAATCTGCTGGAACCTACCTCGCACCCCAGTAAAAACATGCGGTTTTTGCTGTTTCTTGCAGCAATCATTCAGGCTGTGGATGAGTATCAAGATTTGCTTCGTATTTCTGTTGCCACCGCTGGTAACGACCACCGGTTGGGTGCAAACGAGGCACCACCCGCCATTATCTCCATTTTTCTGGGTGACGAACTAACAAATATACTGGAGGCCATTGAATGCGGCACAGATTATAAAGAGGTTGGCGGATGCAGTATGCATACAGGAGTGCATGCTTTGCCCAGCTTTAAAAAGGACAATTCCGACCGCAACAGAACCTCTCCATTTGCTTTTACAGGGAACAAGTTTGAGTTCCGTATGCCGGGCAGCAGCCTAAGCGTTTCCGGCCCAAACTTCCTTTTAAACACAATAGTGGCGGATGTGTTGATGCAATATGCCAACCGCCTAGAGGCCAGCACAGATATACAAAAAGAAGTAACCAATATCATTGGCGAAACAATGAAGCAGCACAAACGCATTATATTTAACGGCAACAACTATGCCGCGGAATGGGTAGATGAGGCGGAAAGGCGGGGATTGCTTAATTTAAAATCTGCAGCGGATGCACTGCCCCTTTTTACAGCAGCAAAGAACATATCTCTCTTTTCAAGACAAGGTGTGCTGACAGAACAAGAGATACATTCGCGCTGCGAAATATTGCTGGAGAATTACTATACCCTGCTGAATATAGAAGCGGTGACTATGCTGCAAATGGCCAAAAAAAGCATTATACCCGCAGTAACAGAATATACCGGACAGCTGGCACAGGGCGTGGTGGCAAAAAAACAAGCATTGGCAAGTATCAACTGTGAAGCCGAGCTGGAGATTTTGAACGAACTATCGGAAAAGCTTGCTGGTTTTATGAAGGCAATAGAAAGTTTGGAAAGCGCACTGATACAGGCAAAGGACTACACCGAACCCATAAGAAGTGCCCGCTTCTACCGCGACACGGTATTTGAAGCCATGCAAAACCTAAGGGGCATATCGGACAGTATGGAAGTGATTGTAAGTAAAAAGATATGGCCATGGCCAACGTATGGGGACATCTTGTTTAGTGTATAGGCTATTGAATGACATTCCCACTCGAAAAATGAAAAAACATTTTTCGAGTCGCGCATACTGCGCGCGGTTTATTACAAAGTATATCGCTTCATTCGTTTGTTTTTAAGGCGATGAAACAGATGTTTTAAATCGGGATTGGTATAAAACAAGCACAAAGGCGTGCAAGGGAACTACTCCTTGCACGTTTTTATTTTACAAATGAAGGAGGAAAAAACTATGTTTTCATCTATCGACACCGTATGGGTATTGTTTGGCGCAGTATTGGTGTTTTTTATGCAGGCCGGCTTCGCCATGGTAGAAGCGGGAATGACACGTGCAAAAAATGCCGGAAATATTGTGATGAAAAACCTGATGGACTTTGCCATAGGCTCTGTTGCCTATTGGCTGGTAGGCTTCGGCATTATGTTTGGCGTATCCACAGCCGGAGGCTTTATAGGCGGTACAGAGGGAATATTCTTGGGTCAATCCATGGCCAGCATTCCCGGGCAAATCCCCCCCATGGCATTCTTCATATTCCAAACAGTATTTTGTGCCACTGCCGCCACCATTGTTTCCGGCGCAATGGCCGAGCGTACAAAATTCTCTGCGTACTGTATCTACTCTCTGGTAATCAGCCTTGTTATTTACCCCATATCTGGGCACTGGATCTGGGGCGGCGGTTGGCTTAGCCAAATGGGTTTTCACGATTTTGCAGGTTCCACCGCGGTGCACATGGTGGGCGGCGTTGCAGCACTTGTTGGCGCAGCCATTCTTGGCCCCCGCCTAGGCAAGTACGGCAAAGACGGCAAGCCAAAGGCCATACTGGGGCACAACCTCACACTGGCGGCACTTGGGGTTTTCATACTCTGGTTTTCTTGGTTTGGCTTTAATGGCGCCTCCACACTTGGCATGGAGGGTCAGGAATCTCTAGTGGGCACCATCTTTGTAAACACGAATATTTCGGCAGCAGTAGCAGCCATAGCTGTTATGATGATCACATGGGTTCGCTACAAGAAGCCGGATGTATCCATGACTTTAAATGGTGCGTTGGCTGGCCTAGTGGGAATCACCGCGGGGTGCGATGCTGTTTCACCAGTGGGCGCCGCACTGATTGGTTTAATCAGTGGTACTGCAGTTGTATTCGCAGTGGAATTTATCGATCAGAAGTTGAAGGTGGACGACCCCGTGGGCGCAATCTCTGTACATGGCGTATGTGGCACTTTGGGAACACTGTGTGTGGGGCTATTTTCCACCAAAGAAGGTTTGTTTTACACGGGTAACGCCTCATTTTTAGGCATACAAGCTTTGGGTGTACTTTCCGTGGCTGCCTGGGTTGCTGGCACAATGGTAATCACCTTCCTGCTCATTAAGAAAACAATGGGACTGCGGGTTACTTCGCAAGAGGAAGTGGAGGGTTTGGATATTCACGAACATGGCCTGCAAACCAGCTATGCAGATTTTATGCCCATGGTAACACCCGAGGGTGCAGTCATTGACACATTTGCAATGCAGAACCAGGCCGCTACCGAGAAAACCATTCCGGTGGAATACCATTCGGTAAAGCATGAGGAGGAGGGCACTGCCGGTAAAAAGCTTACCAAAGTAGTAATTATAATGAACTCTGCTCGATTTGAAGAGCTAAAGAATGCCCTGAACAACATAGGTGTCACCGGCATGACCGTTACCAATGTAATGGGTTGCGGCATACAAAAGGGAAGCACAGAGTACTACCGTGGCGCTGTAATAGATATGAACCTATTGCCCAAGATGAAGGTGGAAATTGTGGTGAGTAAAGTACCCGTGCAAGACGTGGTAGACGCAGCCAAAAGAATCCTTCACACTGGCAACATAGGCGATGGAAAAATCTTTGTATATGACATTGAAAATGTAATAAAAATCCGCACTGGCGAGGAGGGCTACAACGCGCTTCAGGACGATCAATAATGGAAAACCGCAATACGCTCAACATGCCATCCGTTGTGCGCGACACCATTGCAATTTAACGCAGTGGTGTCGCAGGTGGATGGAAGCGCAAATAACTTTTTATACTAATTGTATTAGGGTGTATAGTTTAGCCCTGCCTTGCGCGCCTGCGTGTGCTGATAGCGTTTTTGCACCTTGTACCGTTTGCCGTCCTTTACAAAGTGTCTTCCTGTTTGCTTAAACCAAAAGCGCACTCTTTTTTCTACGCACTGTTGTTGCAGGTTTTCCACCCATTCAAACTGGCAATGGCGCGCCTCCATACCCGATTCTCCCCCTGCCACAACCTGATCCACACCATCCAAATATGGCCACAGATCTATTGCCTCCAACAGAGGTTCGCATATAATTATCTTATACGCAATAGGCAGGTTTAAGAAAATGGGCAAGCGTTCCTCCGCACGCTGCTGGTCTTCCACTGTGCAGCCAATCATTACATTAGGGTAGCCTTCGCCCCAGTCATCCGGCAAACTCATTTCAAACCGCACAATACGTTTGGTTATAATCAAAAAACGAATATCAGGGCGTTGCTTTATAAAATACCACGCATCCTTGCGCCATTCATCTGCTTCGGGAATAAAAAAATCTGATGTACCACAGGTGAAAAGCTCTCGGTTTCCCGCCAGCCGATAGCTGCCATCTCGTTTCTTTTTTATGGGCAGGTCAAAATTTTGGGTTTTGTATACCACATCGCCATTCTTTCCTATGGATTCATCCCGCCGGTGCATATAGCAGTGCTTGCACCCTGGGCTTATTTTGTGACAGCCATGCCATGGGTTCCATGCATTCATATTCTACAGTATAGCAAAAAAGCCCGTATCGTTTCCACTTCTTTTCCATAAAAAAGCAGTGCAAACCATGATGACACGGGGTGCACTGCCTTATTTTCGCATTACAGTTCTACGTTATACAATTGGTATTGCCTTAGGCTTTTTAGTTTTGTTCCGAGCCATTGCCAGCCGGCGCCTCCACCATCGGCATTTGGTCTCCCGTTAAATCTTCCTGAGTAATCACGCCTTTTTCCAGCGCATCCTTTTTTATTTCCTCGAAAAAGCCCGCCATAGTTGCCTGATAGTAAGGCCCCACATAAAAGACCCAAAGAATGCCAAAAGTAAGACCTGAAAGCAAAATCCAGCCGATAAACGAAAGCTCTGCAATAAAAACATCCGCCTTGTGTCCATCCATCATTTTTTTGGAAAGCTCCAACGCCTTAACTGCCTGTACACCGGGGTGCCTTGCCAGCAGGAATGGCGTGCAGAAATAATACAGAATTTTAATCACCACAGGAATCAGCAATGCAAACGACAACACCATTGCTATGGTAAGGCCTATGGTTGCAAATGGTATACCCATGAACACAGATGCTATCATAATTGCATAAATAATGAAAAATGGCACATAAAAAACTAACATCCACAGGAAAACCCACAGCGCCATCCACAGCGAGCCACCCAGCACCCTACCGTATCTTTCAAACGGCGTGAACAAATCCCCCAAATTTGGGCTATCCTGCTGATAAAGCTTTACAGATACATTCATCATTCCCACAGACACAATTGTGCCGACAAAAATGGCAAGTATCCACCCCAGAAATGGAATTGCCGACAAAGCGCCCGCAATTAAACTGCCCAAAAACAAAATGCCAACCGCCGGCCAATACACACTCATAAAGCCACTTCTTGCCTGTGCTTTTATTTCCGCTCTACTTTTCATTTTTTCACTCCCTATCACTTTCCTATTATTTCTTGCTATTAAATGGATAAATGGCAGAAACCGCCACCTTTGCTCTTCCCGCCTTCAAGCAATGAAAGCGGTACAAATGCAGCAGTTCCACCATATCCTATTCTACTAATATTCTTCCTCTTCCTCGTGCTCTCCCACATCCGATTTGGGTTTTTCCAGGCCTTCAATTTTTATGCCATTCTTTTCCGCATAATCCCAAAGTGCAGCCTGTATGGCTTCCTCTGCCAGCATAGAGCAATGTACCTTTTGAGAGGGAAGACCGCCCAGCGCTTCCAGCACAGCCTTGTTCGTCACTTCCAGTGCTTCTTGCACATTTTTCCCCTTTACCAGCTCGGTAGCCATACTGCTGGTGGCAACTGCCGCACCACAGCCAAAGGTTTTAAATTTTACATCTCTTATAATCCCATCATCGTCTATATCTAGGTATATGCGCATGATGTCACCACATTTGGCATTGCCCACCGTGCCCACACCACTTGCATTTTCCAGCTCTCCCACATTTTTGGGGTGCTGGAAGTGTTCCATTACTTTTTCTGAATACATAGCTTTACTCCTTACCTGTGTTGTGTCTCTTTATATAATCTTCATACAGCGGCGATAGGCTTCTTATCCTTTTTACAATTTCCTTTAGGCTATCCACCGTGTAGTCAATTTCTTCTTTTGTATTATGGTCGCTCAGTGACATCCTCAGCGAACCATTGGCACGCTCGTGCGAAATGCCGCAAGCCAGCAGCACATGCGAGGGATCCAGAGACTTTGTGGTGCATGCCGACCCACTGGATGCATAGACCCCCTTGCCAATCAAATCCAGAAGCAGAGATTCACTCTCTACAAACCGAAAGCTAAAGTTGGCATTGCCCGGCAACCGTTTTTCCCAGCTTCCATTCAGCCGCACATGTTCTATTTCTGTGGTAAGGCGGCGAATTAGGTGGTCTCTCAGCTCTATTTCCTGCTGCGCACGCTGTGCCAATGTAGCCATGCCAATTTCCACTGCTTTGCCAAAGCCCACAATGCCCGGCACATTTTCTGTACCCGCACGGCGCTTGCGCTCCTGCGCTCCGCCGTGAATGAAGGAACGTGTTTTAATACCCTTCCTTATATATAAAAAACCAATGCCCTTGGGGCCGTACAGCTTGTGAGCACTGGCGCTCATCATATCTATATTGTACTCGTTTACATCTATAGGCAGCTGGCAATAGGCTTGCACTGCATCGGTATGAAACAATACGCCATGCTCTTTGGCAATGCGCCCTATTTCTTTGATGGGCTGCACTGTGCCTATTTCATTATTTGCAAACATAATGGATATTAGTATTGTGTCCGGCCGAATGGCCGCTTCCAGCTCATCCAGCTTCACAATGCCGTCTTTATCCACATTGATATAAGTTACTTCAAACCCACGCTGCTTTTCCAAATATTCGCAGGTGTGCAACACTGCGTGGTGCTCGAAAGTGGAGGTAATAATGTGCTTTCCCTTTTCTTGATAGGCCTCCGCAGTGGCAATCAATGCCCAGTTATCTGCCTCTGTTCCCCCTGCTGTAAAGTATATATCAAACTTTTCCGGAGTGCTATATTTTTCCGCTCCAATGCTGCTGCGCAATATTTCCCTTGCATCCTGCACCGCCTGGCTGCTCTGTTGCGCCAGTGGGTAAAAACTGGATGGGTTGCCGTAATATTCGCTAAAATATGGCAACATAGCCTCTACCACTTCAGGGCGAGTGGCTGTGGTTGCCGCATTGTCTAAATAAATCATTTTGTTCATCGTTCCTCCTCCCCAGATGTCGGGCTGCAACCGCACTCCTCTTCTATCAGCGATTGCAACGTTGTTTCGTCTATTATCTTATTTACCCCATCGTTAATGCGTTTCCACAAGTTTTTTGTAACACAGGAATCGGAAATTTCGCAATCTCCCTCTAAACCGGGGCAATCTATAGGGTCTAGGCTGCTACCCTCCAGTGCACGCAGCACCTCCCCCACCATCACATCCTGTGGAAGCTTGGCCAACTGATAGCCGCCATATGCCCCCCGTGTACTTCTCACCAAACCCGCTTTTTTAAGCCTAGCCATCAGTTGCTCTAAATACCGCTCGGAAAGCCCTTGCCGCTGCGCAATGCTACTGATAGAAACTGCTTCTTTTTCACCGTGTACCGTAAGGTCTACTAGGGCACGAAGCCCATATTTTCCCTTTGTCGATATTTTCAAAATGCTTCATCCCTTTCGTAGCGTTCTCAATCCCTACTTCTTTACTATGATATTAATACACCCACGCTTATTTGTCAAACAAAAAAACGCAAGATTTGCACAGAATTTACACTGGCTGTTGTTTCCTCTGGTTTCTGGTGTATAATTATAACAATACTAGTTCTATCAACAGAATTGAGTATTGGTTTATTGTAATATGCTAGCGACATGCATTTAAAATATGATTTGGATTGGTGAAGTGATGCCCAACAATATGGACTGGATAAAACTGGACACTGCCGCAAAGCTATATCCCTCTATTTCTCAAACCCACAACAACACCACTTTTCGGCTGAATGTAGAACTTTATAAAGATGTAGATAAAGACCTATTGCAACAGGCACTAGTAAAAATTATGCCACGTTTTCCATCCTTTGCAGTGGCACTAAAGCGCGGGCTGTTCTGGTATTATTTGGAACACAACAACGCCGTGCCCTTGGTTCGGGAGGATAGCGGCTTTCCCTGCAAACGGCTGAGGGATTTTATAAACAACGGCTTTTTATTCAACATAGCTTACTTTAAGAAAAATGTAATTATGGAGTGTTTTCATGGCCTAGCCGACGGCGCGGGTGCCATAGAGTTTTTAAAAACACTATTGTACGAATATTTTACACTGTGCGGCTACGATATGGATGCCGAAGGCATGGTGCTGGATGCGGATGGCAAGGTACACGATGATGAACTGGAGAACAGCTTTCTTACCTATTTTGAAGAAGGTGGCGACTTTAAAAAACTAAAACAACCTGCTGCCTACCACATTTTAGGAACGCCCCTGTTGGAAAACAACATTTTCGTGACCCATGGCATTATGGATTTGAAAGAGTTCCTTGCTGCCGTAAAGAAAAAAGGCGTTACCGTTTCTGCTTATGTGGCTGCTTTGCTTATTTACGCCATATACAAAGACCAAGCAATGCAACTGAAACAAAGCAAGCACCCCATCGTGATATCGGTACCTGTGGATTTGCGAAGCATGTTCCCTTCCAATACGCTAAGAAACTTTGTTTCCTATGCAAATGTGGGCATGGTGGTAACGAAAAACACCACTTTTGAACAAATACTGGAGACTGTTTCCAAACAGCTTATTGAAGGACTAACCAAACAAGAAATTCATGCCAAAATAAATAAAAACGTAAAATTCGAAAAAAATCCTTTTATACGAATAACACCATTGTTTATGAAAAATCTGGTGGTTTCGAATACCTATAAGCTATATGGGGAGGGTTGCTACACCATGCTGCTTTCCAATTTAAAAACCACCCATTTCCCCCAAACTATGCGCCGCCAAATAAAGAACATCTACTATACATTGGGAGTTAGTGATCTAAATCCGCTGAATTGCGTGGTGGTTTCCTATGAGGATAAAATGATTATTACGTTTGCGCGCGGCATAGAGGAAACAAGCATTATACGTAACTTTTTCGAACATTTTTCCAAAGAATTGGGTATGTATATAGAAATAAAAGGCAACGAATGGAGCAATGGCCAGTGAAAACGCAACCTGAAGAAATAAAAAATCTATCTAACACAAACTTTTGCACAGAATGCCAAGTGCATGTGGATGGTTGTTTGGTGCATTGCCCCCTTTGCGGCAAAGCACTTACCAATACGCCGTTGGAGAACGAGCTGTATCCGCATTTAATTCAGGAAGAATACATGAACTTGCGTGGCTTCGCCAACGATTTGCTGTTGTTTTTAACGCTTATGTTTATAGGCGGTAGCATTGTGCTCAATTTTATTTTTTGGCAGGGCACTCCTTGGTTTATTGCCATGGCAGCGCCCGTGCTTTACACATGGATATTGGTTCGAAACTCCATCCTTTCCGATGCCTATATTGGCACAAAATGTTTTTTGCAAATGCTGGGCATTATGGGCATGATGCTGGCTTTCGATTTTGTAGGCGGATGGTTGGGCTGGTCTTACGAATATATATTGCCCTTCGTGCTTATGGCTGGCATTATTTATATCAATTTTTACTCTTGGATACACAAGTCCTATTGGCGCGACAATATTATTTATGCCATCTTGTTTGCTGCATTGGGGTTTTTACCATTGATACTGTATGCAAACCAAATTACACATGCCATAGTTCCTGTGGTGCTGTGCACCATCGCAAGCGGGCTAACCGTACTTGGCATACTAAAGTTTACCATAAAGCACATTGCCGGAGAGATGAAACGGCGCTTTCATGTTTGATTTTTTATGTTTGATCTATCCTAATTATTCACTAGCAAAAGGAGAAGAAACAATGAAATATATGATTGCATCCGATATACACGGATCTTACTACTACGCAAACAAAGTTGCCGATGCATATGCAGAAGAACATGCCCATCGGCTGGTATTGCTGGGCGACCTGCTGTACCACGGCCCCCGCAACCCACTGCCTAAAGAGTATAGCCCTGAAAAAGTATTCCATTTGCTAAACAGCATAAAGGAACATATCCTTTGCGTGCGCGGCAACTGCGATTCCGAAGTGGATCAAATGGTTCTGGAATTTCCCATTATGGCAGATTATATGCTGCTGAGTGTGGATGGGCTGAGTGTATTTGCAACGCATGGCCATATTTACAACACTTCAAATCCGCCTCTCATTGGCCAGCAGGACTTTTTGTTGAACGGCCATGTGCATGTGCCTGCCGCGAAAGACACCGGCAAGTTTGTGTACCTGAACCCTGGGTCGGCCGCACTGCCACACGAGGGGTACCCGCACAGCTACATGATTTATCACAATGGCGTATTTACAGTAAAAGATTTTGCCGGAGACAGCATACTGCAATATGCAAGCCCAAAATTCGCCTAATACTACCAATTGATGGTAGAATAAGATGAAAAACACAAAGCGTTTTTCATTGGTGAATCGTATCAACAGACAAGCCGCATTGATTGCCATCGGCTTTTTATGGTTAAATGGAGAGAACCTTGAATGGAATGTAACCAATTTCAACGCACCGAGATGCTGCTGGGCAAAGCTGCAATGGATAAGCTTCAAAATGCACACGTGGCCATATTTGGGTTGGGCGGTGTGGGCTCTTACACGGTGGAGGCACTTGCCAGAAGCGGCATTGGCCACCTAACGCTGGTAGACAAGGACAGGGTGGATATTACCAATATCAATCGCCAACTGATAGCCACATTGGAAACGGTAGGTATGTTGAAAACAGATGCCGCAGAGCAGCGCATTTTATCCATCAACCCCCTTTGCAATGTAGAAAAGCATTCTTTGTTTTTTACTGCGGAAACGTCGAATGCATTCGATTTTTCTGCTTACACCTATATTGTAGATGCCATAGACACCGTTTCTGCAAAGCTGGAGCTGGCACAGCTTTCTTACAATACGGGAATCCCCATTATTAGCAGCATGGGCGCTGGCAACAAGCTGGATCCCACAATGCTACAGGTGGCAGATATCTACAGCACCAGCATGTGCCCCTTGGCACGCACAATGCGGCGCGAACTGAAGAAACGAGGCATCCCATCGCTTCAGGTGGTATACTCTTGCGAGACTCCCGCAAAGCCACAATACGAAGGCACAGCCACCCGTGGCATGCCACCGGGCAGTGTTGCATTTGTGCCCTCTGTGGCCGGGCTTATTATGGCCGGGGTTATCATTCGCAAAATTGCAAATCTATAATTGACAGAAAGCAGATCAGGAGAATTCATGAATTATAAAACAAACCCCAAAAACGGAGAAAAGATATCCAAACTGGCATATGGCTGCATGCGTTTTCCGCGCGATTTTGCACAAGCGGAACAACAGGTATTGCATGCCATAGAGCTAGGGGTAAACTATTTTGACACAGCGTATGTATATCCGGGTAACGAAGCCACATTGGGGCGAATACTGTCAAAAAACAATTGTCGGGATAACATAAACATTGCCACCAAATTGCCACATTATTTTGTAAAAAAACGCGAAGATTTTGATAGCATGTTTTCCAAGCAACTGGAGCGCCTGCAAACCAACCATATAGATTACTACCTCATTCATATGCTTACCTCTACCCGCGAGTGGGACAGAATGAAGGCACTAGGCATACTGGAATGGCTGGAAGGAAAGCTTGCATCCGGGCAAATTCGCAATTTAGGATTTTCCTACCATGGTGGTGTGGAAGAATTTAAGGGATTGGTAGATGCCCACAACTGGGATTTTTGCATGATACAGTACAATTATTACGACGAAAACAACCAAGCCGGCCAAACCGGGCTGCACTATGCAGCCGAAAAGGGGTTGCCTGTAATGATTATGGAACCACTGCGCGGCGGCAGGCTGGTAAACCGGCTGCCGGAGGAAGCGCTTGCACTATGGCGAAATGCACCCGGCCAGGGCTATTCCCCCGCGGCACAGGCCTTCCGTTGGCTGTGGAACCAGCCCGAGGTATTCACTGTACTTTCCGGCATGAACTCTATGGAAATGATTGACGAGAATTGCAAATTGGCATCCTCGTGCGAAACCAACTTTCTGACCCCGGAAGAGCTGGAGCTATTTAGCAAAGTGCGGCAGGTGCTTACGGAAAAAACGGTGGTGCCCTGTACCGGCTGCAACTATTGCATGCCTTGCCCCTTTGGTGTGGATATACCCACCTGTTTTAACATTATGAACGACAGGGAAACGGCAAGCAAGCTGGGCGCACGTTTCAACTATATTGTACGTGCCAACAACCATCAGGCCTCTCTT
Organism: uncultured Christensenella sp.; assembly: GCA_964592125.1. GTDB lineage: Bacteria > Bacillota > Clostridia > Christensenellales > Christensenellaceae > UBA5399. The sequence goes on along the minus strand of CAZQBV010000042.1, from coordinate 487 downwards.
TGCACAAAGTGTGGCAAATGCGAAACCCACTGCCCGCAAAAAATTGCCATACGGCAGGAACTGGCTGGTGTAAAAGCTGCGCTGGAAAGCTTCCCCTATAAGCCCATGCGCGGCATGATAAAAAAATTAATGCGATTGACATAGTTCTTTTGCTTTTATCAACAACCCCGACACAAGCAGCGGGGTATGTTGGATACAAAAGGAAAAATTTATAGGTCAACACCCCAAGGGGCGAGGTGTTAACCCTGATGTGTAATAATACTAATCTCTAAGGCGATACCGCACAGAAATCGAGTCGTTGGCATCGCGAAGGATTTTTGTGTGAAACAAGGACAAAAGCGCAAGAATAGCAGCGCTATTTCGAGCATTTTGGACGCAGTGTCACGCAAAAAGACTAGTGATGACGACGTGCGCGGTTTGTGCGGTGTTGCCCTAATAGAAATCTTTGCAAAAGCAATGATTTCTATAGCCGCATATGATGCGGCAT
>CAZQBV010000041.1:0-21948 GCA_964592125.1 uncultured Christensenella sp. | reverse complement strand
TTGGAATCTGTTTTATGCTTCCGCCACCATCCAGCGGAAGTAGTTGTATGCCGATACAGAATCGGGATCTATCAAGCTGCCCCGATGCATAATGTTTTGCAAGGTTTTGGTAACGCCCAGCAACATGGCATGATCCAAATTGATGTTTGCCATATTTCTAAGTTCCTCCACCCCTTCAAAGTCTCGCATGGGCTCTATATAGTCTGCCAAATAAACAATCTTCTCCAGCAGTGTCATATCCGCACGCCCTGTGGTGTGAAACTTTATGGCGCTTAGCACCTCGGGGTCTTCCACAATGCCCTTTTCCCGCAACCAGCAGGCAGCCACAGGCCCGTGCAGCGTTTTGTCCGAAAGCGAAATAATACCATATTCGCGTGCCATTGCTGCGTTGTTCATTTGCTTGGTTACATCGTGAAGCAGCCCTGCCAGCCCCGCTTTTTTATGGCTGACGCCAAACTTTTTTGCCAGATCTATGGCAGTTTGCTCTACCCCTAGGCTGTGCTGAAATTTTTCTCCTTTTAGGCTCTTGGCCAAAAGCGCCACAAGCTTTTCACGTTCTTTTGTATAATCTGCTGGCAATGATATATTCCTCCACAAGCGCGGGTACAAAATCTGAAATGGATTTGCCCTCCGCTATTCTTTTTCTAATATAAGAAGAGCTAACGTGCAGCCCAATATATTCGGAAACAAGCACCACAGTGCCATATGCTTCGTGCAGCCTTGCTGCCTCTGCCGCCACAGAAAGAGCATCGTGCTCCTGCCGCCGCACACACACGAAGCGTACCAATCGGGAAAGCTCTGCAAAGCTTTTCCACAGTTCCAGCTCAAATAGGGAATCGGAACCAATGATGAAATGAAAATCCACTTCCTTGTATTTAGAGGTAAGCTCTCTCATGGTGTCTATGGTGTAGGTAAAGCCACTGCGCTTTGTTTCTAGGTCGCTTACTTCCAGCCCACTTACACCGCAAGCCGCCAAAGCCACCATGTGCAGCCGCTGCTGCGCAGGGGCTAGCGACTGATTGTCGCCCTGCTTGTGTGGCGGGTTGCCACTGGGCATTAGCAGCACGGCTTTCAGGTAAAACTCTCGCATTATGTTCAGCGCCATATCTATATGGCCATTGTGAACAGGGTTAAAAGTACCCCCCAATATGCCCAGCTTCACATGCGGATACAGCAGCTTTGCATTCTCAAATACGGAAAGTGTTTCGGTAAATTCCATGGTTTTCTCTAAAGCTCAATTCTTTTTTTATCCTTGGATTCCCTGTACAACACAAATTTTCGCCCAATAGAGGCCACGGGAAATGCGCCTGTTTCAGTGCAAATTGCCTCCAGCGCATCGCGTGCGCCCATGGCGCTGTTTTGCTGTACTGTGCCTTTTATCAGCTCTCGTGCCTCTAGGGCATCGTTGGCCTGCTTTATAATATTGGGGGTTACGCCCTCTTTGCCTACATGCAGTATAGGCTCCATATGCTGTGCCATGCCGCGCAGCACAGCTCTTTGCTTACTTGTTATTTGTTTGGTCAAACTGTTTCCCTCTCCACTTTGGTGTGTATTCTGTTAGTTCTGTTATTTGCTCTATGTGATTGCATTCTGCCTTACTCTATAAAATCGAACTCTTCGCCGTTTAGCCGCACGGTATCCCCATCCTTTGCGCCTGCCCTGCGCAGCATTTTTAGCACGCCCTTGTCTATCAGCAATTTATGAAAATGCCGCATAGAGTCCGGTTCTTTTGGGTTTATGCGCCCAAAGATGTCCTCTATCAAAGAGCCATTGGCTTCCAGCGTGCCATCCTCGCCGCGAGAAATATCCACAGTTAGCGTGGTGTCCTCGTTCTGCCATTCCGCAACCACGCCCTCTTCCTGTATCACTGCTTCTATGGGCAGCGTTTGCAATATGTCTATCATAGCATATTTGATAGCATCTACACCCTGCATGGTGGCAGCGGAAGTAAGAAACACTTTCGCATCCGGATGCGCCTGTTTAAAACGCTGCAAATTTTCCTCTGCTCCGGGTAGGTCGGCTTTATTGGCCACCACAATTTCAGGGCGCTCTGCCAGCTTTTCGGAATAGCTTTTCAGCTCGGCACATATGGTGGTGTAGTCCTCCAGAGGGTCGCGCCCCTCGCAGCCGGAAATATCCAGCACGTGGGCAATCATGCGTGTGCGCTCTATATGCCTCAAAAAGTCGTGCCCTAGGCCAGCGCCCTGTGCCGCGCCCTCTATTAGGCCGGGAATATCTGCCAATATAAAGCTATAGTCCTGCGTGTGCGCCACGCCCAAATTGGGCGCCAGTGTGGTGAAGTGGTAGTTGTCTATTTTGGGGCGCGCCGCTGTCATGCTGGATAGCAGTGTGGATTTCCCCACATTTGGAAAGCCCACCAGCCCCACATCCGCAATGGATTTTAGCTCTAAAATAATGGTGCGCTCCCGCACTTTTTTGCCGGGTGTTGCAAAACGGGGTGTTTGGCGTGTGGAGGTGGAAAAACGCGCATTGCCCTTGCCACCGCGCCCGCCCTTTAGCACCGCCAGTGGCTGGCTGCTTTGTACATCTGCCACCACCCTGCCGGTTTCGGCATCGTATATCACAGTGCCAATGGGCACTTTTATCACCATATCTGCACCGGTGGCGCCCTTCATGTTTTTACCGTGGCCATTTTCACCGGGCATTGCCTTGTATTTTCGCTTCATGCGAAAATCCATTAGTGTGCGCATGCTGGGGGTTGCAACAAAAACCACATCGCCACCGTTGCCGCCATCGCCGCCATCCGGCCCGCCTGCGTTTACGTATTTTTCACGTCGAAAGGAAACGGCGCCATTGCCACCATCGCCTGCTTTTATGTTAATTTTAACTTTATCTACTATCATTTACTCTTCTTTCCCTGTGTCTTAATTGTTGTTTCGTAATACGGGCACAGGTCGCTTAGCATACATTCACTGCACATTGGGCGTTGCGATTTGCAAACCCGCCTGCCATGCCATATCATCCAGTGGTGTGCACTGGCCCAGTCCTCTTTTTTAAATAGTTTGCGCAGGCTTTCTTCCACCTTGTCTGGGTTTTCGGAGGTTGCAAGGCCCAGCCGTCGTGCCACCCGCCCCACATGCGTATCCACAGGAAAGGCCGGAATGCCAAAGGCAAAGGCCTGTACCACGCCTGCTGTTTTGCGCCCCACACCCGCAAGGGAAGTTAAATCCTCTAGTGAAGTGGGCACTTCCCCACCATACACATCCACCAGCCGCTGCGCACAGGCTATTAGGTTTTTTGCCTTGGTGTGGTAGAAGCCGCAGCTTCGTATCTCTTCCTCCAGCTGCATTTGGTTTGCCAAGGCCAGCTGTTTTGGCGAGGGGTAGTGGGCAAAAAGTGCGGGCGTTACCATATTCACGCGCACATCTGTACACTGTGCCGCCAGTATGGTTGCCACCAATAGCTGGTAGGGGTTTTGAAACTCCAGCGCGGTGGTGGTATCTTCGTAGCTGCCCCGCAGCCTTTCTATGATTTCTGCTTTCCTATTCATACAGCAATTGTAACATAGATTGCAATTTTTAAGCAACTGGTTCCAGCGGTGGAAAACAAAACTTTGAGACCTTGCCCAAGCGTGTTATACTTACGGTAGATAAAGCGGTTTGGAGAGCGTTTTCTTAAATGGGGTATCATGAGACAAAGTGAGGTGCGCAAAGCATGACGATAAAACAAAACAGTTCCAATAAACTGACGCGGATCATAATTGAATACCCCGAGGCTAAGGGAATTGCCGCCATGATTGGCTATCAAACCGATTGTGTAGTGGAGGCAAACGCATGAATCTAATCTACTATCCCGATGAGCAAACTACGCTGGATGCTATGGCTGCCGATGAACCGCTGCTTATTCTTGTCTCTTTCGATGGTGCGGAGGTGCTAATTTGCCCATTGGATATAGGTGTAGAACATCATGTTGTGCTGGCTCACTTGAAGCGGCAACAACTGGATATAGATAAATATTTCCGAATCTTAGTGGATAGGCGGGGTGCGGACTGGACATTTGTATGCCCGCCGGACTACAAGGGCATTGAGGACAAAACACGAAGAATAGCGACATTTTACAAGGATGGATTTAGGCATATATCCAATACGCTGGAGCAGCTGGGGTATTTGGTGGGCATCCATATACCTGTACGATACCAGCGGCATGCTACGGCATTTCGGGGCGAATAACATAAGAAGGTTTTCAAACCACAATATGGATAGGCACAAATTTTCTGCCCGGTTGTAAAGCCGGGTTTTTCTTTGTGCAATATTGTAGATGCTTTTTTTTGTGCATTTTACCAATGCAAATGTGCATCTTACCTTTGGGTGTATTGAGTTCTTCCCCAGGGGGTGGTATTCTGACAGCATGAAAGTGAGGAAACACGCGTGAAACTCATGATTGAACAATCGCCACAGTATGGGGAAGTGGAAATAACCATAAAGTGTGGCATGGTGGACGAGCCGCTGGAAAAGCTGATAGAACAAATTCGGATGTACGGATTTTCCATTGCGGGCAGAAAGGACGGCCGCACTTATCAACTGGCACTGGACAGCATTTATTACTTTGAGAGTGTGGAGAACAAAACGTTTGTGTATCAGGCACAGGATGTATACGAATGTGGCCTGAAACTGGCGGAGCTGGAACAAAGCCTTAGCGGAACGCATTTTGTGCGCGTTAGCAAATCCTGCATACTGAATGTAAGCATGCTGGAAAGCGTGCGGGCTATCCTGTATGGCAAAATGGAAGCACGGCTGCAAAATGGAGAAAAGCTGGTGATAAACAGGCACTATGTTCAGGATTTGAAAAACAGGCTGAACACATTGGGAGGTGACCTATAATGGAAAAATTTAGATTTTATTTTTCAGTCAACTGTGTATCGTTTACCATATTGATATTGCTGTTCGCGTTGCTGTCTATTCCCAATATTACAGGGCCGCTAAACGCAACTGCGGTATTTGCGCTGTTTGCTATGACTGCGTTGATTGCCTTGGTGCTGTTCTTTACAGATAAAGTGCAGGTAAAAAACCAACTGATGCGCTCGTTGATAGATATTGTACTCATTATTGGCATTGTGTTTGGCATAGGCATACCCGCCGGGGTGATTCCCGCAACACTGCCCTATGCATTGCTGTGTATCGGTATGATACTGGTGGTGTATTTGGGCACGTTTGTGATCTTGGTGGTGACCAATCGTGTGGATGCTGAAAAAATAAACAAACAGATACGAAATTTACGCAAAGACGAACATTAATTATTTTTTGGGAGGAACAAGATTTTATGCAAAATATTATAGAGGTTGCCGGGCTGAAAAAAAGCTACGGCAACTTGGAAGCGGTACGGGGGATAGATTTCACCGTGCAGCGCGGTTCTCTATTCGCTTTTTTGGGGCCAAACGGTGCAGGGAAATCCACAACCATAGACATGGTTTCCACGCAGTTGCGGCCGGATGCGGGGCAAATTCGCATAGACGGGCTGGAAATAGGCAGGCAGGATGACGAAATTCGCCAGCGCATTGGCATTGTATTTCAGGACAGTGTGCTGGATGCGCTGCTAACGGTAAAGGAAAATCTGATGGTGCGCAGCAGCTTTTACGATATGGACAAAGCGGCGCAGAAGCAGGCGGTGCAGGCGGCAGCAAAAACAGCGGATGTGCTGGATTTTATCAACCAACCCTATGGCAAGCTGTCTGGCGGGCAGCGGCGAAGGGCAGACATTGCACGAGCACTGGTAAATACGCCAAAACTATTGTTTTTGGATGAGCCCACCACGGGGCTGGACCCGCAAACGCGAAAAAACGTGTGGGAAACCATTCGCAGCTTGCAATTGCAGCAGGGTATGACCATTTTCCTTACCACGCACTATATGGAGGAAGCGGCGCAGGCCGATGCCATTACCATTATAGACCATGGCAAAGTGCTGGCGGCAGGCACCCCTGTGGAACTAAAAGAAAAGTACACCAGTGATATGCTGAAAATAATGCCCAAACAGGCAGAGCCCATTCAAAACTATTTGGAACAAAACGGCCTAGCCTATACCCGCAAGGGCGAGGAAATAGATGTGCTGGTGCATCACACTGTGGATACCCTGCCCATTTTGGAGGCTGTTCGGCAACACATTGCCAGTTTCGAGGTGATTCGCGGCAGTATGGACGATGTATTTATCAACATTACAGGAGAGGAGATTCGCAACTAATGGAACAGACAAGAGCTACTTTGAAAACAAAGAAAACAAATGGTGCGTCATCTCTTTTGGCGCTGGCTGGGCGCAATTTGAAACTGTTTTTTCGGGATAGAGCATCGGTATTCTTTTCGCTGATGGCAGTGTTGATTGTGTTTGGGCTGTATGCCCTGTTTTTGGGAGCCACTATCACCCGGGGGATGGAAAATGTGGAGGGCATTGATTTTCTAATGAACAGCTGGGTGATTGCGGGCATCATGGCGGTAATTTCCATGACCTCTACCTTGGGCGCCTTTGGCGTGATGGTGGAAGACCGCGCCCGCAAAATGTACAAGGATTTTTCCGTATCTCCATTGCGCCGCAGCACCATATCCGGCGGCTATGTGCTTTCCGCTTTTTGCGTAGGTGTAATTATGAGCCTAGTGGCACTGCTGGTGGGGGAAATATACATTGTTGCCTCGGGCGGAGAGCTGCTGCCGGCCTCTTTGCTGCTGCCCATGCTAGGAGCTATTCTGCTTTCCGTGCTGTCCAGCAGTGCCATTGTGTTTTTCATTGTGTCGTTTTTCAAAAGCACCAACGCTTTTGCCACAGCCAGCACGGTAATTGGCACATTAATCGGCTTTCTTACTGGCATGTATATTCCCATAGGCATACTGCCCGCAGGTGTACAAACCGTGATGAAGGCCTTCCCCGTATCCTATTCCGCATCTTTGTTCCGCAACATTTTCATGGAACGACCAATGGAAATAGCCTTTGCAGATGCACCGCAAACGGTGGTAACAGAGTTTAAAACCGAGCTGGGAGTACACTTTCAATATGGAGAGGAAACCAGCACCATAGCGCTGTGCATTGCTGTTTTGATGGTAACGGCGGTGGTGTTTTATGCGCTGGCCTTGCTGAACATTTCCCGAAAGCGAAAAGTATAACTGGCGAATCATTCACTGGGGAAATGCCATAGAATGGCTGGACGTTGCCACAATAAAGTTGTAAAATAAAACTAAATAACATACCGTGATAGAATGATTTGACACTCTATCAGCGGCTTGTGTTGAACAACTACCTTGCCGCAAAACGCCAACCAGCGTTTTGCCGGGGGAAACTGCCGCAGGTTAAAAACTTTTGGAGGGGATATAAATATGGAAAAAAACGGAGAAATTTGTGGATTGGCACACATTGGCCTGTTTGTGAAGGACAGAGAGGCCACAGTTCAGTTTTATAGGGATGTACTGGAGTTTTCGGTTGTGTGGGAGTGCGAGCTGGATGGCCCCTGCAAAATTGCGTTTATGCGCAATGGGGATTGCATGATAGAAGTGGTGCAGCGTGCAGAGGGCGGCAACACTGGCGATGGCGTGATAGACCACATTGCCCTGCGGGTGCGCAATATAGAGGCCATGCAGAAAAAGCTGCTGGCGCGTGGCGTAACGTTTGAAACAGAGGAACCTGTGTTTAACGACAAGGTGTTCCCCAATGGCGCCAAATGGCTGATGTTTCGTGGGCCAGATGGAGAGCATTTGGAAATTTCCGAAGTGCTGTAGTGCATTGCATACCAAATAGCAGAACAAAAAACAGGCAACCGCTGTGTGCAGTTGCCTGTTTTCAAATTTTCTATTGTGGTGGCGGTTCGGGCTGCTTCTCGGCTCTCACCTTTTCCATCAAATCTTCCGCAAGATCCACATAGGTATTTTTGCCTGTTTTGATTACCTTGGCATTAAACAGCCATTTCATCAGCCCCTTGTGGGCGCCAGCGCGGTACAGCATGCCTGCCGTGGAAAGGCAAATCACTTGTTCCTGAGGTTTGGATAGGTTGGTTTCCATATACACGGCTTCGCTGGCATCTGCAGAATTTAGCGCGGCCATCTTCATCATTTCTTCATCGCCCATATCCTCGTACAACCAGCTTAAGTTCGCCCAAATTTTCATATTCATTTGGCGGAAGCTGCTGTAGCCTACAGCGCAAATCAATGCCAAGTAATAGCCGGTAAACACAAAGTCTAGGTTTCGCTCTGCGTCAAAATCCAAATTCAATTGCCCCTTGGCCACTGTTAATGCATCTTTTATCTTGCTTCTGTTCAACGCTTTGGAGCTGGTGAAATATTCTTCAAACGAACTGAAATAGCATTCGGGACAGGTAATAATTTCGTACCACGACATTTCGAAATTTTGATAGTATGCCCTTAGGTCGAAACGAAGCTTGGCAGAGGGCACCAGCTTGGAGGCAAACACGCGAAAGCTGGTAAACTTTGCACCGCAATTTGGGCATGTATAGTCCATATTGTAAATAAATTTTTTGTATTCCGGCTGGGTAATGCCGGGGTAGCTTTTGTGACCACTGGGGAAAAGTGCAGGCAGATGCGTTTGGGTGGATTCCGGCTCTTTGGTTTCGGCATCCGGTATTTGCTCCTGCTCTTTTTTTGCTTCAGTTGCTTTTGCTTTTTTTGCAGTTTCCATCATGGCGCGCACATCTTCCGAACCGGTGCCGCCATATGCACGTTGCAGCAGAGCAAAGAAAAGACGAGGCTGCGTTTTGCACAGCATTTCAAAGTTTTTGTCCGAAACAACAAACACGGTGGTTTCCTCGGCCGCCTTAAATACCAGCCGATTAAGCCCGGTGAAAAATGCAATTTCCCCTATGCTTTCTCCCGGGCCAATTGTTCCGCCCGCCGCCAGCTTATTCATAAGGGTGATTGCAAAAACCTCTACCTTGCCGGAAACAATAATGTACATTTCCAAAGAATCTTCTGCGCCAACAATGCGCTGGCCTGCCGCATATTTTCTGTGCTGAGAGCGGTCTGAAAGCAGCCGTAAGTCGATCATAATGAATCCCCTTTTCCCATTTTGTCTATCCATCCTTATGTGATTTACAATTCAAATCCATCTTTCGAACAAGGTGTTAGGTATTGTTTTGTTTTCTTTTATAGTAATATTACTAAACCAATATAGCACGCTGTAATCATAAACACAAGAACGGGAAAACGCTATTGACAGTGGAATGAAAGCCAGTGGAAATTTGTTTGAACCGATTGAATTTTGTATCACAAAAACTTTGTAGGATGTGTATCAAAGGAGAACACAGTAGCCACAGAGAAGTATACAGAGTATAGAAAAGATTGAGGGAGAATACACATGAGTGAAATTTTACAAAAACCTGTTAATTTTAGGGATTTGGGGGGCATAAAAACGGCAGATGGGAAAAGCATAAAGCACAAACGGTTGCTGCGCTCGGGGGAGCTGGTGGGGCTGGGCGAAAGGGATTGCAAGCTGTTGACACAAAACTACCAGCTGGAGGTGATTGTAGATTTTCGCACAGCAGCAGAGGCAAAAAGCACCCCAGATGACAAAATAGAAAATGTGCGCTATGTAAATATTGATATATTTGAGGGGCACGATGAAAAAGCATCTGCAATGGCAAAATTTGAAAAAATTAAAACAGAGCAGGCAGCGCTGGATTTTATGTATTCGGTATACGAAACAATGATGATAGACCCCGTGGCGCAACAGCAATTTGGCGTATTTTTGCGCATGACAAGAGACAACCAGAAGGGTGCGTTGTTGTTTCATTGCTTTGCAGGAAAAGACAGAACAGGGCTGGCCGCGGCAATGGTGCTGACATTGCTGGGCGTGCCTAAGGAAGAAATTTTTGCAGACTATATGCGTACCAATGAACTGCGGCAGGCATGGAATGCGGCCATGCTGGCGGAAGCCGCAGCGGAAGGCTATTCCGAGCAGGAAATGAGGGCGCTGCATGCGGCATTTTACGCACAACCGGGCTATTTGCAGCACAGCTTTGCCCAAGCCGAGAAAGAATATGGCAGCTTTGAAAGCTTTTTGCGGCAAGCCATTGGCATAACCAACGCAGACATTGCGCAACTGAAGCATAGCTATTTAGACTGAGGCAATCCCCCCATGGGCACATTGCTTGTTCCGTATGTTTTTGAACGAAACAGCGTGTAGTGCATTTATTAAATCTTTCTTAATATGCGAGTGCGTTTTGAGAATATTGAATTACAATATGGTATTATGCACATAATATTTTTCTAAATGAAAGGGACTAAACATGAATTTTAAAAAAATAACAGCGTTGATATCTGCGATTGCTCTGGTGGCATTTATGGGGGTGGCATGTTCAAAAACGACGCCTGCCGCTTCTACCACTGCTGGCGCTACTGCCGAAACCGCTGCTTCTGCAAATACACCCGTTGATGGGCTGTATACAAATGACGAGTATAGCGCTGAGAACATGAAAACGATTGCAAATGCAGACTTCGACTATAGCAACAGCATCGCTTTTCCGGAAATGGGTTTCTCCATGGCTCTTCCGGCGTGGGCAAGCGATTTGGAAAAAACGGGGCAGCTGTTTATTTCGGGTTCGGAAGTAGGAAGTGATTTTACTTTCTTCACAGAAAAAGCGACAGAGCTCATCTCGGAATTTTCAGGCAAAGAGGAAGCAACACCGGAAGACATGGAAGCGCTGACGCAGGCAAGCATTTCTTTGGCCAGCATAGCACACCTGCCAGAGAGCCCCAGCGCAGAACAAACCCAGCAGTTTGAAGCACTTACTGCCGGGTATCAAAACAAACAAGAAATAGGCACTGCTTTTGGAAATACATACTTTTTTCTTACCAATACAGATTTTTCTGAAAAAGAACTGAGCGATGGAGAGAAAACGTTACTGGCAGACTTGGTACCCAAGCTGGATGAACTGAAAAACAGCATTGCCATTTACCCGCCAACAGACGAGATTCCTCAGGATGATTCCGTTGTGGAAACGGAGACGTCGGCTATCAATGCAAACATGAACCAATTCAGCACAACAACGCTAAGTGGCGAAACCGTAACGCAAGACATATTGGCAGATTACGATATTACCATGGTGAATATTTGGGCTACATGGTGTGGGCCTTGTGTGGAAGAAATGCCCCAACTGCAAAAAGTGTACGAGGGACTGCCAGAGAATGCGAATTTTATAACCATTTGTACAGATTTGGACAGCGACCCGGAAACGGCGCAAGAAATAGTTGATTCCGTAAAAGGGCAATTTCCCGTTTTGGCACCGGACGATTTACTGAAGGAATCGCTTTTGAACGGTGTATCCGCAATACCCACCACTATATTTGTAGATAAGAACGGCAATGTGATAGGCGATGCAATGGTAGGCGCACCCGGACGTGGAGATGATGTTTCCAAAGCATATTTGAATGCGATCAACGAGCGTTTGGCTGCTATAGGAGGTTGATAAACCGTGGCAAAAAGCAAATCCTTTGTTTATATAAAATATTTTTTGATGATTGTGGCCATTGTCTTTATTGTGATTGGGATAACAAGGCAAGAGCATCAAATTGTGCTGCAAAAGGCCATTAACATCTGTTTGGAATGTATAGGAATAGGATAAATGATGACAAAATTAAAAAGCTTTTTTAAAAGCAGACATTTCATACAGGCCTTGGCTGCCTTGCTGCAAAATATAAATTTAAAAGGATTTGCCACCGGTACAATTTATACCGGTAATATGAAATACGCCTGTGTTCCCGGGCTGAATTGCTATTCTTGCCCGGGTGCAGTGGGCTCTTGCCCCATTGGCGCTTTGCAAGGCGTGCTGGGCAGCAAAAAGTTCAATTTCAGTTTTTATGTGGTTGGCATACTTTTGCTGTTTGGCGTTTTGTTTGGCAGGCTTATTTGTGGTTTCCTTTGCGTAATAGGGTTTGTTCAGGATTTGCTATACAAAATAAAAACGCCCAAATTTAAAGTGCCCGAGAAACTGGATGGCAAGCTAAGGTATTTAAAATATGTTATATTGGCCGTGTTTGTTGTGGGGCTTCCCATTTTGGCTACGAATCAGTTTGGCATGGGCGACCCTTACTTTTGCAAATGGATATGCCCGGCGGGTACCTTGCAGGGGGGCATACCCCTTGTTTCTACAAATGAAAATCTGCAACAAATGGTGGGGTTTTTGTTCAACTGGAAAATAGCGTTGCTGATTGGTTTTATCGTATCTTCTATTTTCATCTATCGCCCGTTTTGCAAATACATATGCCCTTTGGGCGCTATCTATTCTTTGTTCAACAAATTCAGCCTGTATCAAATGGATGTGGATAAAAGCAAGTGCACCGGATGCAAAGCCTGCGAACGCTCTTGCAATATGGGTGTTAAAATAACGAAGAACATAAACTCCGCAGAATGCATAAGGTGTGGTGAGTGCAAAAAAGCATGCGAGGTTGGCGCTATTTCTTCTGGTTTTGCATGCAAAAAGAAAGAAAGCTCGGCTGCAACTGACACAAAATGATGGCCTTGCCCATGCATACCAAAATAGAAAAGCTGCGGGGAGTATTGCCCGCAGCTTTTTTTAAATTATGCAATCGTCGGAAAATTTCTTGCTGATTTCCAGTATATCTGGCAATCCGTCCAGCAAAATTTTCACCAATGCTGGGTCGAAATGCTTGCCCGATTCTTTTTTGAACAGTTCTACAATATCTTCAATTGCCCACGGCTCTTTATACGGCCGTTTGCTCATCAATGCGTCAAATACATCTGCAATTGCCACAATTCTTGCGTAGAGATGAATGGCCTCTCCCTTAATTCCCGCATATCCTGTTCCATCATATTTTTCATGGTGCTCTAAAGCAATTATGGCTGCCGCTTGAATGATATCGCCACTGGAATTGTATAGAAGATTGTAGCCATCTTTGGTGTGCCTTTTTATAATATCAAATTCCTGTGGCGTTAGCTTTGCGGGTTTGTTCAGTATCTCTTCCGGTGTGGAAAGCTTCCCAATATCGTGCATTACCGAAGCTATTTTTAAAACATTGGCCTCTTTTTCACTCATGCCGTATTTCAGGCCAATATACTGAGAATATTTTGCCACCCTTTGAATGTGCAGCCCGGTAAAGTGAGATTTGCTTTCTGCAATTTCCCCCAGAACATAAATAATATTTTCTTGGCTGGCAATTACCTCGCTATACAAACGCAAGTTTTTGTATGCGGCATACACGCAAGTAAAATAAATTTCTACAAACCGTTTGTCATTTTCCGTTAGCACATCTGCATCCTTTACCAGAATAATACACTCTGTTTTTTTGTTGTGGAAAAAGCACAGCACAGTTTGATTGCCTTCAAATATGATTTCTTTGCGTTGCAAGTTTTTGTATGGGGTTAGCTCCTCTGCCCTACACCCCCCTGTGGCCAAAATTACATCCCACTCATTGTCGTTTCGCAGCGCTACAAGACCCGGCACATCATGCTCGTAAGATTCGCTAATGATATGTTCGGCCAATTGTTCGAATATTTCCAGCGCCAGCGATTCTCTGGATTGGTGCTCCAGCACATGTGACAAAGCGAAAATCATGTTTTCTAGCTTTGTATTTGTTTTGGTAATTTCCACAGAATAGTCACGCACTTGTTGGTGAAGCCGCGCCACCTTTTGAATGGGCAAATACCCCAGCACCGCCACAAACGCAATCATTGCATAGGACACATAGCCCATTTGCAAAATAGCAATATGCAAAACAAGCCCCATGGTTTCTATTAGCACAGTAACTGCCATAATAACAAATGCCAAGGCAAGAATTTTGGAGCCATCCACCTTTTTTATACAGCAATAGATAACCCGAACAAAGCTGCCCAGCACCCATGCAAATATAATGCCGTGGAAGATGAACAGGGTTTGTACAATTCTGATGTGGAAGAACAAATCTAAAATACATACAACCACAAAATAAACCAGATTGACCACCAACAAAATATCGATGATTTTTGCCGACCACGACTTATCCTTTAATGCATCGCGCAAAAACAACCCAAATGCAACTGGTGCAAGATAAAGAGAGAACAAGCCAATGTATTGTGCCAACAGAGGGTTTATTCCTATCAATGCCAAGCTTCTGTTGGAATCAAACAAAAACCAAAGGCCAATTAACATAGAGAATACGCCCACATGCAAAAAGGATATCACTTCTTTGCTTCTATAAAATAAGATAAACACAAATCCGCCCAACAAAAGTAGCCCTGCAATGGGGAACCGAAAGAAGCCTTCGCGGGCAATGGTAAGCACCAGATCCGAAAAATTCGCAAAATCCGCTGCTTTCACGTAGCCTGTGTTGCTTTTCAACAAGCTTAAAGCATCAAAATAAAGCCATTCACCTTCATAGCCATTTTGCAGGCGGATAAAGTTAATGTCGTTGCCCAGCATGTCGTCTACAAACTCTCCGTTTTTCACGCCATAGCTGTAAATCATGGTTCCGTTTTGAAATGCTTTGAAATGATGGTCGTACATTTCCAACAATACTGCCGGGTCATTTAGCTGCGTGTCGGGCAATTTGGTTCGTGCTACAAATCTGTCTACAGTTGCGCCCAGCTTTGGAACCCCGGGTGCGGTATACGAAATCCAGTCTGGCTGGGTTTTGCCATTTATAATATCTTGTATTTCCGATTCCGACAGCCCATCCACACTGGCTATTTGCCACTCGCTTAATGTGTGCGTTTCACCATCCAATATCTGTACGCTTGGCCTTCGGGGAACTGCGTTGGCGATAACCGAAATCAAAACGATTAGGATTAAGGCAAGGATGCCAATTGAGAAATACTTTTGCTTGCTAAGCATGTTAAAACTCCAGTCTGTTCTGCAACAGTTGCACTTTTTACGTTGTGTTTGGTATTATTATTAATATTAACACCAAGTTCACAATATTTCTAGAATTATTTGTATTTTGTTACCCAAAGGCTTTGAAAGTTCCTGCCAATCAGGAAATCACATAGTGGGTATTTCAGATTGAAGCGGTAGATTTTTTTAAAATTTCGTGATATACTGACCAAAGTAATTTTATAAAGTGTTTGACGAGTTTATATATTCAATACTGGGGTTTTAAAGATAACATAGGCAAGGGAACGATTTTGATAGATAGATGCTGTCTCATTCAATTCGTGAATTGCAAATGTTAGCAGCCAAAAGCAAATAACACAGTTGAAGGATTGCGTGGTGATTCCGGCTATGGGTAGCTCTAAAATAGATCGCAAAGTGCCAAGTAAAGATGAGCGTATGAGGATTATGCTGGATGCTATGCCCTTGTGCTGCAATTTTTGGGATGAAGATTACAACAATATCGATTGCAACCAAGAAGCGGTAAACCTTTTTGAACTTTCCAGCAAGCAGGAATATTTAGATAGATTCTTTGAACTTTCCCCGGTATATCAACCGGATGGCATTTCAAGCGAAAAAAAAGCGTATGAATATATTGAATATGCATTCGAAAATGGCCGCATCCAATTTGAGTGGATGCACCAAAAGCTAAATGGAGAGCCTGTTCCATCGGAAATAACCCTGGTTCGCGTTAAATATTATGACAGCTTTATTGTGGTGGGATACACCAGAGATATGAGAGAAATAAAGCTAAGCCAAGCCAAAATGCACGAGGCCAATGAGCGATATCGCATTATGCTGGACGCCACGCCCCTTTGCAGCAACTTCTGGAATAGCAAATATGAAAATGTGGATTGTAACCAAGAAGCGGTGAACCTGTTTGAGCTATCCAGCAAACAAGAATATCTGGAAAGATTTCAGGATTTGTCTCCCAAATATCAGCCGGATGGCAGGCTTTCATCGGAAAAAGCTGTTCAAAAAATTAAGCTTGCCTTTGAAGAGGGGCACGCCCGGTTTGAGTGGATGCATCAAAAGCTGAACGGAGAGCTGATTCCGGCAGAGATTATACTGGTGCGCGTGAAATACCATGACGACGACATTGTGCTGGGCTATACACGAGATCTTCGAGAACTGAAAGAAACAGTGGGAATGATGCGCCAGCTAGAAGCGCTGGCGTTTACAGATAGCCTTACCGGCGCTTTCAACCGCCGCTATTTTTTCCAAAATGCCAAGCAGGAGTTTGCCAAGGCAGAGCTTTCCAATGCACCGGTTTCTATTATTATGTTAGATTTAGATAAGTTTAAGCTTGTGAATGATACCCATGGCCATTTGGCTGGCGATGAAGTGCTAAAAACCGTAACAAGAACCGTTCAAGGCGTTTTGCGTTCCAATGAATTGCTGGCTCGTTTTGGTGGGGAAGAGTTTATTATCCTTGTGGCAGGCGCAAACCTAAAGTTGGCAGAAAAAATTGCTTGGCGCATCAACGAGGAAGTAGCGCATGCCGTTACTCATTATATGGGCATAGACATTAAAATGACTGTAAGCCTGGGCGTCGCGACAAAAACTGCCCCCGGCGTTTTGCTGGACACCGTAATTGAACAGGCGGATAAAGCATTGTATGAAGCCAAAATGAGTGGACGAAACAAGGTGGTTTGCTATACGCCAAACCGTTAAAAGTATCTTTCGGCTAACCCACCGCACTACAGAATTTGCCCGCCATTTGCATACACCGCTTGAATGACCCGTTCTTCGGGCAGATAAACCATTTTTTGCATGCGCTCGGCCACGGTTCTTTGCGCTGTGTAGGCCGATGGCGCATCATTCAGCACCACTGCATGCAAATAGCTTCCCGCCTGAAACCCTGCGCCCTCTTCAAAAAATGCCGCACCGGCCGAGGTGCCCAAATAAAATGCTTCTTCAAATGTGAGGGGGTTGCCGCCGTGTTGCTGGCTTCTCAATTTGGAAATTTGAATGGCCTTTGCCATCTGATCTAAAATAGACAGTGTGCACCCCGCCGCAACATCCGAACCCAGCACAACCGAAACGCCCATTTCCATCAGCAGTTTCACATTTGCCATGCCGCTTGCCAAATTGGCATTAGAATCTGGGCAGTGCGCCGCATATACGCCGTTGTTTGCCATCAGTTCCATCTCCTCTGGTGGGCTGTGCACACAGTGCGCCATCACCGTTTTTGCAGATTCGCCAAACAACCCATATTTTTGATAGGCTTGTGCATAAAAATGGCAATCGGGCTCCAGATTTTTGACCCATTCAATTTCTTTCAGGTTTTCGGATAAATGCGATTGCACCGGAATACACTGTTTTTTAGAAATATCACCCAGCGCATAAAGCAATTCCTGCGAACATGCGGGAAGAAACCTAGGGGTTATTATTGGCTGGATTCTTTTTGATTTTTTATTGGTTTGGTGAATCCAATTCAGCGTCTCTTCCACCGATTGCTGGGTTTGCTCACACAAATCAACGGGCGCGTGGCGATCCATATTCACCTTTCCCACATAGGCGCAAATGCCAGCTTGTTCTAAAATATCCATCAGCAAAAGTACCGTATGGGTATGAATTGTGCCAAATACGCAAGCGCGGGTGGTGCCATTGCGAACCAGTTGCTGCGCAAAGCGTGTGTACACCTGCCGTGCGTATTCTTCCTGCGCAAACTTGCTCTCTTCTGGGAATGTATAAGTATTCAGCCATGGAAGCAGCTCCATATGCAAGCCCAGCCCACGCATTGCAAACTGTGGCGCATGAATATGCATATCGCATAGCCCGGGGATGATGATGCTGTTTTTATAATCCACCACAGGAATGTCGCCCTCGTACCTTTGGGCAATCTCTTCCAGCTTGCCGCCGCGCACCACCAAAAAACCGTTTTCTATAATTTCCAAGCTGCCCCTGTGCGGCGCATGAACCACATTCCCCTTTAATACAAAATCCTTTTTTTGCTCCAAACAGCTCATGTAAATAAAACTGCACCTCTCTTTGCATTCGTTCTTTGTTTTTGTCTGCCTATGGGTATTATATATAGTATTCTTCAATTGAGATACCCTGAAACAACTGCGCCCAAACAGTTCCGGCACGGTTGCCAACAGGCCTGTCTTTTTTCGCTGTCGTTTTGACAGTGTGCCGAAGGTGTTTCAAGCTTGTACAGACTGTTTAGAATTGATATAATACGATAACATTTAATACTGTAAAATTCTTTGGATCATTAAGAAAGCAGTTCGCCAGTATTCACAGCACTTTGGAGCATCAAATTGTTCTGGAAAGAAGGTGACCCCTATTTTGTCTACAAACAAACATGCCTCCGTAGGAAAAAGCATACCTCGCGTAGATGCGTGGGAAAAAGTGACAGGACAGGCACGCTATACCGATGATTATGATGTACGTGACACGTTGGTAGCCAAAGTAAAGCACAGCACCATTGCCAACGGCAGGGTGAAAAAGATTCTTGTGGAAAAGGCAATGGCCATTCCGGGCGTGGAAAAGGTGATTACTTGTTTTGACGTGCCGGAGTTTCGCTTTCCCACGGCCGGTCACCCATGGTCTACAGACCCATCCCATCAGGATGTTGCAGACCGAAAGCTTTTGGATGACCGCGTGCGTTTTTTTGGCGACGACATTGCCGTGGTGATTGCGCAAGACAACATTGCCGCAGACCGTGCACTTCGGGCTTTGGAAGTGGAATACGAAGAGTATCCACCCTTGCTTTCTGTGGAAGCTGCCATGCAGCAAGGCGCCACCCCCATTCACGAAGCATACCCCGATAATATATTGAAATCCACCTCTTACGAACTGGGCAATTTTGAGCAAGCCATACAAGAGGAAGGGCTGCTGCACTTTTCGGGAGAGTATACCCTGCCCATTGTGCAACACTGCCATTTGGAAAACCCCATTGCCTATGCCTATATGGAGCGAGGGCGCATTGTGGTGGTTTCCTCCACGCAGATACCGCACATTGTGCGGCGGGTGGTGGGGCAGGCGCTAAACATCCCTTGGGGGCAGGTTCGCGTAATAAAGCCATACATTGGCGGCGGCTTTGGCAACAAGCAAGAAGTGCTGTACGAGCCGCTGGCTGCCTATTTGTGCCAGCAAATGAATGGCAAATGCGTTAAAATAGATACCTCGCGCGAGGAAACCTTTGTTTGCACACGGATGCGCCACGCAATGAAGCTAAAGATAGATTCCTATGTTAGAAAAGACGGACGGTTTGTGGCACGCAAGCTGGAGGGATGGTCCAATCAGGGTGCGTATGCCTCGCATGGGCATGGAATTATTGCCAATGCGGCCAATACCTTTCGCCATTTGTATCAGGACGAAGCCGCCACAAAATCCACCGTTACCACCGTGTTTACAAATTTGCCCACAGGCGGCGCCATGCGTGGCTATGG
This sequence comes from uncultured Christensenella sp., assembly GCA_964592125.1. GTDB lineage: Bacteria > Bacillota > Clostridia > Christensenellales > Christensenellaceae > UBA5399. The sequence goes on along the minus strand of CAZQBV010000041.1, from coordinate 2,739 downwards.
CATTCCGCAAATTATTTTTGCAATGGAATCCCATGTGGACGAAATTGCTTTGGCGCTGCACATAGACCCCTGCGCGCTGCGCAAAACCAACATGATGAAACAAGGCTTTGTGGATCCATATACAGGCATCACTTCGCATACAAACGCTTTGGAAGAGTGCATAGAACGCGGAAAAGCATTTCTGGATTGGGACAGAAAACGCAAAGAGTATGAAAACCAAACAGGCCCCGTTAGAAAAGGCATTGGCATGGCTGCATTCTCTTACAAAACGGGTGTTTACCCCATTGCGTTGGAAACCTCGTCTTGCCGCATGGTGCTGAATCAAGATGGCTCGCTTCAGCTAGAAATGGGCGCAACAGAAATAGGACAGGGGGCAGATACCGTTTTTTGCCAGATGGCGGCAGATTCTGTGGGCATTCCTGTGGAGCATGTACACATACTATCCACACAGGATACCGATACCGCACCGTTTGACCCGGGCGCGTATGCCTCTCGCCAAACCTATGTATCCGGTATGGCAATTAAAAAAACCGGACACTTGTTGCGTTCTAAAATACTGGACTATGCGGAATATATGTTGCATCGCCCCGCCAGCGACTTTGACATGGACAATGGGAACATTGTAGATGCACAAACCAAAGAACTGCTGATGCCTCTTTGCGAGCTTGCAACAGAAGCGTTTTACAGCTTGGAAAACGCGGTTCACCTAACGGCGGAAACCACCAATCAGTGCAAAACAAACACTTTTTCTATGGGGGTGAGCTTTGCAGAGGTGGAGGTGGATGTTCCCTTGGGCAAAGTGGAGGTAAAGCGCATTATCAACGTACACGATTGCGGCATTTTAATCAACCCGCAGCTTGCCGCAGGGCAGGTGCATGGCGGAATCAGCATGGGTTTGGGCTATGCTTTATCCGAGCAAATGCTGTTTGACCCCAAAACAGGAGAAACGCTGAACCCCAATTTGCTAGACTACAAACTGATGACCACAATGGATACGCCGGATTTACATGCCGATTTTGTGGAGCTGAACGACCCCACCGGCCCATTTGGAAACAAATCCTTGGGCGAGCCGCCGGCGCTGCCGCCCGCACCCGCAATCCGCAACGCGGTGCTGCACGCAACGGGCGTGGCACTGCAGCAGATACCCATGACGCCACAAGTGCTGGTAGAGGCTTTTATACCAATTTCGATTTGAAACATTTGTTTCAAATCACGCGCAATATGCGCGACTCGAAAAATATTTTTTTATTTTTCGAACAGGAATGTCGTTCAATAGTGATTCCGTCCAAAATGCAAAGCATTTTGGAACTGCCGTATGGCAGGGCAGTGATAGAAATATCGCTTTTGCGATATTTCTATCAGGGATCAGTATTACAAATGCGGGATTGATGAAAAAGGGGGAATGAGTATATTATGTTTGATATAGAAGAATTGTACGAACCAACATCGGTTGCGCAGGCTGTTCAATTGATGCAGGCGCACCCTGAAGCAAAAATACTGGCAGGTGGCAGTGATTTGCTGCTGCAAATACGCGAGGGCAAGCTGGCGGGCATCAGCTGCATCAGCATTTTTAAAATTGACCAACTGCGTGGCGTTTGCCTGGAAGATGGCACCGTTGTTATTCGCCCAATGACCAGCTTTTCGCATGTGGCGGCAAGCCCCGTGGTGTTGGAAAAAATCCCCGTTCTTTGCGAGGCGGTGGAAACTGTGGGCGGCCCGCAATTGCGCAATGTGGCAACCATAGGCGGCAATATTTGCAACGGTGTAACCAGTGCGGATAGTGCCTCTACTTTATTGGCGCTGGATGCCCAGCTGGAATTGACAGGAGCGGAGGGCGTGCGTACCCTTCCGTTGGCAGAGTTTTATACAGGCCCCGGCAAGGTGGCGCTGAAACCGACAGAGCTTTTAACCGCCATTCGAATTCATGAAAACAGCTACAGCGGGTATTTCGGCCACTATATTAAATATGCCATGCGCAACGCTATGGATATTTCCACGTTGAATTGCTCTGTAAACTGCAAGCTATCGCCAGATGGCAAAACATTTGAGGATGTTCGCATTGCATTTGGGGTGGCTGCCCCCATTCCCATTCGCTGCCCGCAGGCAGAAAAGGAAATTTGCGGGCAGGCAGTGAACCAAGATACCATCACGCGCTTTTCCAAGGCTGTGCTACAGGAAATTACGCCGCGCACATCTTGGCGCGCTTCCAAAGAATTTAGGATGCATATAGCCAGCGAACTGGCATTTCGCGCATTGAAGGAAGCAGTGCGCAGATCGGGAGGTACCATACAATGAAAAAAGTGCTAGTTAGCTGCACCATAAATGGCAAACAGGTAGAAAACTATGTGGATCCGCGGGCTTCGCTAACGGATATGTTGCGGAACGACTACCGCTTGCTGAGTGTGAAAAAAGGCTGCGAGGTGGGAGAGTGTGGCGCTTGCACCGTAATCATAGATGGCGAAACGTACAATTCTTGCATTTATCTGGCTGTGTGGGCAGACGGAAAAAGCATTCGCACCACAGAAGGGTTGCAAACGGAAAACGGCATAACGCCCATTCAACAGGCCTTTATAGATGAGGGGGCGGTGCAGTGCGGGTTTTGCACCCCCGGCTTTGTGATGTCTGCAACCGCCATTGTGGAAAGCGATAAAAATTACAATAGAGACGAGATTCGCAAGCTTTTGGCCGGAAACCTGTGCCGCTGCACGGGCTACGTAAATTTGATTAACGCAGTGCAAG